>NZ_JBUYWC010000002.1:0-495725 GCF_055230935.1 Rhodococcus ruitaii
GTCTGCGGCCCGGCCCTCCCCCCCGACCCTTCCCTTGCCTGCCTGGGACCCCCCCCCACGACCCTGCCCGCCTGGGAATCCGGGCGGCCTCGATGGTTCCCGGAAGAGTTCGATTGGGTCCTGGGCTGCACGTTCACTGGGAGAGAACCGGGGCCGGTCCGGAACCTATTGGGCGGCAATGCTTCCTTTCGTCGTGAGGTCTTCTCGGTGGCAGGAGGATTCCCGAGTCACATCGGCCGGACCGCGGAGGAGAGTCGGCCTCTGGGGTGCGAGGAGACGGAGTTCTGCATCCGCGTGCGCCAACATCGTCCCGATTGGACCTTCGTCTTCGAACCGAGGGCGGTGATCTGGCATCGCGTCCCGGCTGCGCGGGAGACCTTCTCCTACTTCCGCTCCCGCTGTTTTGCCGAAGGGCTGTCCAAGGCGGCAGTGACACGCAGCGTGGGTGTTGCCGAAGGGCTCTCGGCCGAGCGTAGCTACACCACTCGCACCCTCACTCGCGGTATGGCACGGGGAATAGGTGATGCGCTTCGCGGAGAACGAGCCGGCATCGAGCGTTCGTATGCCATTTCGGTCGGCCTGCTCGCCGCCGCAGCCGGTTACGCCCGCGGCGGTGCGCCACTGCGCCGGCGACCAGCAATGACGGAAGAATCATGAACGGGGGCACCATGAACGAGTCGATCCCGATCCTGATGTACCACTCGGTCTCGGAAGCCCCCACCGCGGAGACACGTCGTCTGTCCGTCGAACCCGGCGCGCTCGACCGACAGGTCAGCTATCTGGCGCAGAACGGCTACAGCGGGATGACGTTCTCCCACCTCGCTGATGCGGTGACGGGCGGCAAGCCCCTGCCGAAGAAGCCGGTGGTGCTCACATTCGACGACGGATACGCGGACTTCGCACAGGTTGCTTGGCCGATTCTTCGTCGCCGCGGTTTCCCTGCGACAGTGTTCGTCACGAGTGGCTGGATCGACGACGCCGGATCCAACGCTGCCGGACACCCTCTGGGGCCGATGCTGACCTGGGCTCAAGTCAGGGAACTCGCGGCCGCCGGCGTCGAGATCGGGGCCCACAGCCACAGCCACGCTCAACTCGACCAGTGCGCAGATGCTGCGCTGTGCGACGAACTTCGCATCGGCCGGATCCTTCTCGAAGATTGTGTCGGTACCCCAGTCCGCTCGCTGGCCTATCCCTTCGGCTACTCGACTCCGCGGGTGCGTGTGGCCGCCAGAGCGGCTGGCTATCAGTGTGCAGCATCCGTGCGGAACATTCGCGCGACCGCATCCGGCGACCCGTTCATGATCCCGAGGCTGACCATCCGCCGGAGTACCGACGACAACGACTTCGCCTCGATCATGGACGGCAACAAGAATTTCTACCTGCGGGACCGCGTGCTGACCGCGGGGTACGCGACCGTACGCGGTGCTCGGCGAGCAGGTAAACGGGTCGTACGACATGGGTGAGACCGTAGTCTCGATCGATGCCCCCGACGGTGGCTCCACAGGCGGTCGTCGGGGGATCGATCGGTTGGTCAGCGGTCGGGGTGACGGTTCGCTGTTCCTGCGGAACACCTACGCGCTCGTGCTCAACGCCGGGATCGGCGGCGTGCTCGGCCTGGGATACTGGATTCTCGCTGCGCGCTACTACGACGATGCCGACGTCGGTCGCGGTTCCGCCGCCATCTCTGCGCTGATGCTGTTGACCGGACTGGTGTCGGCCAACTTCGCGGGCACGCTGAACCGCTTCATTCCGAAGACCGGAAAGCGCACCGTGCGCGCCGTCGTGTTCGTATACCTCCTGACCTCCGGTGTGGTGGCGGTCCTTGCCGTGGCATTGCTCTTCACGCTCGACATGCTGGGTGGTCCGGCCTACGACATCTTGCGTGAGCCGACCATGCGCCTGTGGTTCGTCTCCGCGGCGGTGGTCGCAAGTGTGATCACGGTGCAGGACAGTGTCCTGACCGGGCTGAGAGTAGCCGTCTGGGTGCCCCTGTGGAACGCGGCGTTCGCTGTCGTCAAACTCGGTCTGCTCGTGCTACTGGCCGAATCGATGCCCCACACAGGAGTGTTCTTCTCCTGGATCATCGCCATGTTCATCGTGGTGTTCCCGGTGAACCTCCTGATCTTCGGCAGACTCCTGCCTCGGTATGTGCGCAGGTCGACGCACGACGTCGCGGTGAGGGCCGCGCAGGTCGGCCGGTTCTTCGCCGCCGACTACTTCGGTGCGCTCCTCCAGTACGGCACGATCTTCCTCGTCCCCGTCCTGGTGGCGCTGCGGGTTGCGCCCCACACGTACGCATACTTCTTCCTGGCCTGGGCCGTCTCCAACATGTTGACTCTCGTGGCGATCAACAGTGCCGTGTCTCTGGCAGTGGAAGGCGTGTGCGCTCCTGCGCGTTTGGCCGGCTACTGTCGTGCTGCACTCATCAGGACCTTGGGTCTGCTCGTCGTCGGCTTCGTCGTGATCGGCCTCGGGGCGCCGTACGGCATGGGACTGCTCGGTGACGGATACCTCGACGCGGTGCCGCTGCTGCAACTGCTGGCCCTTGCGAGCCTGGCCAGCGCGGTGGTGGACATCTACCTCGGCACGCTGCGAGCACGGACCCGAAGCCGGCGGATCATCGTCGTTCAGTCGCTTCGGGCGATGGCCGTACTGGGACTGGTTGTCCTCCTGCAGCAATACCACGGGGTGTTCTCGCAGTTCGGTGATCCCCGGCTCACCGCCGTGGGCGTTGCGGTGCTGCTCGGCCAGCTCATCGCGATGCTGACCGTACTTCCGGATCTCGGGAGGCTGCTGCTGCGGCGTCAACAGCCCGACCGGCAGATCGAGACATACGAGGAGACCGTATGTCCCTGATCGACGCGGACAAGTGCCGGCCGGATCCGGCCGAGATCGCTCAACAGTCCGCCGAAACCGGTGTTCGGCCGTTGCCGCCTCCGAAGGACCGCGGGCAGCGTCTGTCCGTGGTGATTCTCTGCATCGCGCCCATCGTGGCGATCGTGTTATACCTCGGCGGGCTGCGCGGCGTCGATCTCGACGCCATGACCGGGCTCGGGTTGATTTCGGTTCTGACGGTATCGACCCTGCTCGGACCGGCTCTCCTCGTCCTCGGTTTCATCGGGACGTTGTCGCTTGCGCGGCCGTACATCTGGTTGCTCGGGATTTACCTCGTCCTGCTCGTACTCATGTTGCACGGCATCACACTGCTGCTGGAGTCGGAGCCACGATTCCCGATCAGCTGGGTGCACATCGGATTCGTCGAATACATTGCCCGAACGGGGACCACGGCACCGGACCTCGACGCCCGATGGTCCTGGCCGGGGTTCTTCGCGCTCGCTGCGTTCTGGGGCGGATCGGGGGACCTGACGGCTCTGCACGCCGCCGTGTCCGTGGCCTCGGTGGTCACCAATCTGCTGTATCTCGTCGCTCTCGGGGCGCTGATGAGCCCGCTCCGGATTTCTTGGCAGGCGAAGTGGCTGGCGGCCATGTTCTTCTGCCTCCTCAACTGGATCGGACAGGACTACTTCGCGCCGCAGGGCTTCGCGCTGTTGCTCTACCTGCTGTTCGTAGGTTTTCTCGTCATCTGGTTCCGCGCGCCTCATGTGTCGTCGGGAGATGTGCCGTGGCCGTTGCGCCCTGGAAGCAGGCTGTGGCGACGGTTGTGGGGTGGCGCATCACGCGGCGAGTTGCCACCCAGGAAGGCCACCCAATCGGAACGGGTCGTGATCTTCGCTGTCGTCGTGGGGCTGTTCGCTGCAGCCACCGTCTGCCACCAGCTGACACCCTTCGCCATGATCATGAGCGTCACTGGGCTGGTCGTCGCGCGGCGATGCATGCTTCGGGGACTTCCCGTGCTGCTCGTCGTGATCCTCCTCGCGTGGGTGAGCTATATGACCCAGGCGTACTGGGGCGGTCACTTCGGTGAGGTGATGAGCGGTGTGGGGAACGTCGGGTCGACGGTGACCGCGAACATTTCGGACCGGGCAGGACTCGGAAACCCCGAACATCAATGGGTGGTACGTGCCCGGATGCTCAGTACCGTATTGGTTTTCGTGATCGCTGGAGTCGGTCTGCTCCGTAGGCGACGGGGAGGAATCGAGGACCGCGTGCTCCTCGTCCTGATCGCCGCTCCGATCGGCCTGGCGTTCATGCAGAGTTACGGCGGCGAGATGGCGCTGCGTGTCTATCTGTTCGCACTTGCCCCTGCGTCGGTGCTCGTCGCGCTCGCCCTGTTCCCTCGCCCGGTGTCGCGGCCGTCGCTCCTGGCGCGGTGCCTGGCCGGCGTCCTCGGTCTGGTTATGCTCTTTTCCTTCTTCATCACCCGATACGGAAATGAGCCCTTCGAGCGGATCGACAGTGGTGCGGTGAGCGCGGTGGGATCGGTCTACGACCAGACCACAGACGACGTGCGGTTCCTCTACGTCACCGCAGTCCCCGAACTCAACTCGACACCGTTCATGCCGCTCGGCTACCGCGACGTAGAGCGCGTCCACTGGTCGAACACGATGGCGCCGCTCGATTCGACCGACGTAGCAGGTGTGCTGCAGGCGCTCCGCGACAAGGGGCCGGACACCTACCTGATCACCACGCGAAGCCAGGAGGCGTTCGTCGAGCTCGGCCAGGGGTACCCCCTCGGCTGGGGTGACGAGTTCCGCGACTCGCTTGCTGCCGCGCCCGGGCTCCGCGTCGTCGTCGAGAACCAGGATGCCACGGTCTATTCACTGGACTGGCCTCCGGAGGCCGAAGCCGACCACACGGGGCCGATGTCCACCGGAGTGCAGGTGTGGCTCACACCGTGGACTGCTGTCGGCGTTGCCTTCCTGGTCCTGCTCGTCGGCATCCTGGGCGTGCGTGAAGCGTGGCGCCTTCGCCTCGCACCCGACGAATACAGACGTCTGCGTCCACTCACGTTCATCGCAGTACCGCTTCTCATCGGATTCGTGCTCGTCGTTCTCGAGCGTTTCGCGATGTTGACGTCATGAAGAAGGAGCAAACCTCCCCGCAACAAAACTCCATCGACAACGAGGAAACCATGTCTCACAACACTCTTTCCGAACCCGGCATCGAGACCGCCGACATCGCTCTCACCGGTGACGCGGTGACGGACTTCGTCGCTGCGGCGCAGGATCTGCCCGGACATGCGGCCCTCGTGCACAACGGGTCCGTGATCACCTACGGGGACCTCGCCGAGCGGGTCCGCTTCACCGCGTCGAGGTACCGCATGATCCGGCCGGACACACACACGGGGTCCGGCCGGATCGGTGCGGTCGTGTCGCACACACCCGCCGTGGTGGAGCACCTGCTCGGAATCCTGCAGGCCGGTGCGACCTACTGTCCGATCGACTCGGCTCTTCCCTCGGGCCGCAAGCACGCTCTTGCCACGGCCCTCGGAGTGGATCGTGTAATCGATACCGACCGTGACACCTGGGAGCGGGACATCCTGCGGATCGACGCGCTCGGCGACCTGGCTGCGGTGAACAGCGATGTGTCGCACGTGTCATGGCTCCAGGACGGTCCGGCCGTCGACGATCATCGTGTCGATCCCGCGTACGTGCTGTGTACCTCGGGTTCCACCGGAGCCCCGAAACCGGTCGTGATCTCGCGCCACGCGCTGACCGTCACCGCGCGTGCGCTGCGTGACCTCTTCGAACTCACACCCGATGACCGTGTGCTCCAATTCGCCTCTCTCGGCTGGGACACCTGCCTGGAGGAGATGGTACCCGCGTTGATCGCCGGCGCGACAGTGGTGTTCGACGATGCGGCTCACCTCGGATCGTTCGGGTTCTTCGTGCGGATGCTCGCCGAGCAGGAGATCACGATGATCGACCTGCCGACGGCGTACTGGCACGAGTTCGTGCTCTACTTGCACGAAGAGCAGATCGGTCTGCCGGACAGTCTCCGGTTGGTGGTGATCGGCGGTGAGCGGGTCGATCCGACCCGATTGCGGCAGTGGCGCGCGCTCGCCGTCGGGAACATCGTCTTGCTCAACACCTACGGGTGCACGGAGACGACGATGATCACCCACGCGGTGCAGCTGAGCGGACCGGGCACTGAGGCGGAGGTCGAGACACTCGACACCGACGCGCCGCTCGGGTACCCGCTACCTCACGTACGTGATCACGTCACCGAAGACGGTGAACTCCTGGTGTCCGGGCCATCGCTGGCCACCGGATACTTGGAGATGCCGGAGCACACAGCGACGGGCTTTCCCGTCGCTGATCACGGAGCCGGACCCGCCCGGTGGTTCCGGACCGGGGATCTCGCGACTCGCAGCGACACTGGGTTGGTGTTCTCGCGAGGTCGCGCCGACGATCAGCTGAAAGTACTCGGCGTGCGGGTGCATCCGGCGGAAGTCGAGGCGCAGTTGAACACCCATCCCGCCGTCTCGGGTTCAGTGGTGGTCGGGGAACTGCTGCTCGGGCGAATGTCGCTGACGGCCTATGTGGTTCCGGCCGGGGGAACGGCACCGACGCCGGTCGATCTCAAGCGCTTCCTGCGCGAGCGGTTGCCGAGCCAATTCGTCCCTTCCCGAGTGAATTTCGTCGCCGGACTGGAACACACAGCAAACGGAAAAATCGATCGATCGGCGACACAGCGTGCCGCACTGAGCGAAGACATCGAAGGAGTAGAACGATGAGTCCCGACCATATTGTCCAGATCTTCCGCCGGGTCCTCGAGACCCCCGATGTGAATGCCCGATCCGACTTCTTCGAACTCGGTGGCGATTCGCTTCTGGCGACCCGCGTGCTCAGTGCAATCGCTCGGGATTTCGGCATCGAACTGCCGTACGACGACTTCCTCGATGCACCCTCGGCGGAAGGGCTGTTCGCGAAAGTGACGGCGGTGGCGCCATGAACGGGATGCGAATGCGGGTCGTCGTCATCGGTGCGGGACTCGCCGGATTGACCGCCGCGGTGGATCTGGTGGCGGCGGGCGCGGACGTCACGGTCCTGGAGGCGCGCGACCGTGTGGGTGGACGGATGCACGGCATTCCGGTGTCCGAAAGTGTTTCGGCGGATGGGGGAGCCGCCTATCTCGGCGTGCGGCACACCGAGCTTCTCACGCAGTTACGTGAGTACGGACTCGGCCTGGCTTCCACGGGGATGACCGGGGAGAGCACGTTCTTGATGGCGGGCAGGAGGACGACCACCACGGGTCGGGTACCACCACTGGGTGCTGTGGCACTCGGTGATCTGTTCGATCGGTTGGACGAGCTTGTCGCGTCGGTACGCGCAGACGCCCCGTGGTTGAGCCTGGACGCGGAACACCTCGACCGGATCTCGGTTGCCGAGTGGGCGGCAGAGGAGATCGATCATGCGGATGCACGGGCGTTCCTTCCACTCTTCCTCGGCGAGATGATGGCGGCTGACCCCGCGTCGATCTCCGTACTACACATGGCGTTCTACCTGTCGTCCGGAGGCGGAATCCGCTATCTCAACGCGTTCGAGGGCGGGGCGCAGCAATGGCGGGTCGACGGAGGGTCTCATCTCCTGTGTGAGGCGCTCGCCGACCGACTCGGTGATCGAGTGCGGTTGGAGCGTCCTGTTCGTTCGATCGACCAGGGCGGGGAGAAGGTTGTGGTGCACTGCGGTCCGGACAGTGAGGGGGTGTCCACGACGTACCGGGCCGACCGTGTCGTGGTTGCCGTCCCGCCGCTGCTGGCCCAGCAGATCGAGTTCTGGCCGGGTCTGGCCGAGCCGCGGGCGACGACGGCGACCGGGCGAGGATGTGCGGTGAAGGTGCACCTGAGCTACCCGGCGCCGATATGGCGTGAAAGTGGCCTGTCCGGGTGGTCTGTGAGTGCAGAGGGGTCCTTGTTGTCTACAGTCGATGATTCCCCGCCGGACGAATCCGTCGGCATACTGACCGGATTCGTCACAGGTGCTGCAGCATCTGCCTTCTCCGCAATGCCGGAGTCGGCGCAGAAGGAGGCGGCACTGGCCCACGCCCGTCGGCTGTTCCCACAGCTGCCGGCGCCGTCGCAGTGCACCGTGACCGACTGGCTGTCCGAGACGTACAGCAAGGGATGTTATGCCGCGCTGTTCGGCCCCGGTGATTGGCTGCGGCTCGGGCCGAGCCTGCTCGAACCTCATGGTCGAGTGCACTGGGCCGGTACCGAAACGAGCCTGGAGTTCTTCGGGCTCATGGAAGGGGCGATCAGATCCGGCCGTCGCGTCGCCACCGAACTGATCTCGGCCGGAATTCCGGAGACCGATTCGCGGAAGGCTGTATCACGATGACCACCTACATGGAATCCGAGAAGACCGGATTCGCCTACGCCACCGATCAGCCGTACACGTATGTGCGCAGGGAATTGACCGAGCCGGACTGGCGACGATATCCGGGGTGGGCGGCGGTCACCGATTCCGAGTGGCGCGATGCGCAATGGCAGCGCGCGCACTCCGTGAAGAACATCGCGCAGTTGCGCGCGGTGATGGGTGATCTACTCGACGAACAGTTCTACGCGGACCTCGCCGCTGATCAGCAGGAGCGGGCGACGATGTCGATGTTGCTACCGCCGCAGATGCTGAACACCATGACGTCGTCGGGTACCACACGCCGTGGATTCACCGAGCGCTTCTATGCCGATCCGATTCGCCGCTATATGTTGCCGGTGCTCAGCGATCGTGATCCGGAGTGGACTTCTCATCCGTACGCTGAGCGGGATTCGCTTCACGAGAGCGATATGTGGGCGACAGAGGGGCTGACCCACCGATACCCGACGAAGGTGCTTGCCGAGCTGTTGTCGACCTGTCCGCAATACTGTGGTCATTGCACACGGATGGATCTCGTCGGTAATTCCACACCGAGTGTCGGCAAGGCGAAGCTGGATCTGCGTCCCGCCGACCGGCAGGAACGAATGCTGGAATACCTGCGCGCCACACCGTCCGTGCGTGACGTGGTGGTGTCCGGTGGTGACGTTGCGAACCTTCCGTGGCCGCGGCTGGAAGCCTTTGTCATGGAGTTGCTCGAGATCGACACCGTGCGCGATATTCGCTTGGCGTCGAAGGCGCTGGCAGGGTTGCCGCAGCATTGGCTGCAGGGCAAGGTGGTCGACGGAGTCGCTCGCGTGGCCCGCGTCGCTGCGGCTCGAGGTGTCAATCTGGCGTTGCACACCCACATCAACCATGTGCAGTCGGTAACTCCGCTGGTCGCAGAGGCGACGCGGGCCCTCCTCGACGCGGGTCTGCGCGACGTACGCAACCAGGGAGTGTTACTGCGCGGGGTGAATGCCACCACCACCGACCTGCTCGACTTGTGCTTCGCATTGCAGGGTGAAGCGAACATTCTGCCGTACTACTTCTACATGTGCGACATGATTCCGCACGCCGAGCACTGGCGGGTTGCACTGTGGGAGGCGCAGCAACTGCAGCAGGAGATGATGGGGTACCTGCCGGGTTTCGCGACGCCACGGATCGTGTGCGACGTCCCGTTCGTCGGTAAGCGGTGGGTTCACCAGGTGGTGTACTACGACCGGATTCGCGGTATCTCGCATTGGAGCAAGAACTATCGCACCGGTCTGGACGGTAGGGACATCGACGCGTTGAACCGGGTCTATCCGTACTACGACCCGATCGACACGCTTCCGGCATCCGGGCAGGCGTGGTGGCGGAAAGCGTGCGCTGTTCCACACGATATTTCCGGAACGGTCCCTGTGCCATGACCGTCGAGATGCACCCGATCTCCGAATCCGATCTGACTGCGGTAGCCGACTTCTTGCGCCTCCATCACAACGACCGGGTCCCCTGGGGTACTGCGTTCGCGACAGTGTCGTGGAAGGTGGATGCGCCGAATCTGGGATTCATGCTGCGGGACGGACCCGATGTGGTGGGGACACTGCTGGCTCTGTACTCCCAGCGGCAATTCGACGGGCGGACGGAGTGGTTCTGCAACATGGGATCGTGGTGTGTGCTGCCCGAGTACCGGTCGCGCAGCATGTCATTGCTCGACGCCTTGCTGGCGCAGGACGGATACCACTTCACCGTGCTGTCGCCCGAAGAGGGGCCTCGGGAAGTGTTGGCCTGGCGTGGGTTCCGTCACCTCGATACCTCCGCGGCGCTCGTCCCCAACCTCCCGTGGCCCGCCACGTTCTCGCGAACGAGGGTCAGTTCCGACCCACGGGTCATTGCGCGCACGCTCACCGGAGCAGAACTCGACCTCTACCACGACCACGCGCATACGCTTGCTGCGCGTCATCTCGTGGTGATCCGCGGGCAGGGGTCCTGCTACGTCATGTATCGGACGTGCCGGTACAAGGGCGTGCCCGTGTTTGCGATGGTGCTACATGTGAGCAATCCGGAGCTGTTTCATCGTGCTCTGATGCCATTGACGCGGCACCTGCTGATGCGGCACGGACTTGTGGCGACGCTCGCCGAGTTGCGGATGATCGAGCGTCGGCCACAGCTGTCGTTCGAGTTGGACGGCTGGCCGAAGATGTACCGCAGTGCCAACCTGCAGCCAGCGCAGATCGACGACCTCTACAGCGAACTCACGTGTGTGCCGTGGTAGTCGGGTCATCCGGGCCCGAGGATGAGAAAGGAATCGAATCGGTATGACAGATTTGGTGATACGCGCACTACTGCTGCTTGTCGGTATGTTCGGGGTCGTTTTCGTCCTGCTGGTAGCGGTCAATGTCGTGCTCTTCCTGGGCTTGCGAGCGCGCATTCCGCAAGGGGTCTTCGCGACGTCCGAGCGCGGATCGACGCACGCCTGACAGCGAGGACACGGGGTCATGACGCACCGTATCCGGACCCGGCTGGTCACACGAAGCGCGATCCGGCGGTGGGGCACGGTCAGATTGTCGATCACGGCTGCTGTGGCCGCATTGCTTCTCGCCGTGCATCTGGGGTATCCAGGGATTCCTCCGTCGAATGGAGTCGAGAGCATCTGGACTCCCGGCTGGGGTTTCACCCACACGCAGTTCAGCGCCGACACGGGTGACCCCTTGGCGGTTGCCGCCGCTGAGAGAGCAGTCGGGTCGGTGCCGATGGTGCAGGCGCAGGCCATCATGGGGTGGGGGGTGGACAACCCGGAACCTTCGCCGGGCCGATACGACTTCGAAAGTTTGGACCGCCGGATGGACTTCATTCTCCACAGCGGTGGCACCCCGGTGATCGTGTTGTGCTGTGCGCCGGACTGGATGAAAGGTGGCGAGCCGGGGGAGACGGACTGGGACCGACTGGAGGTTGCTCCGCATGCCGACCACTTCACAGATTTCGCCGCGCTGAGCGCCAAGGTGGCGAGGCGTTATCCGCAGGTCCGCCACTTCCTTGTGTGGAACGAGTTCAAAGGGTTCTTCGACGACGACATCGATCGCTGGGATGCACAGGGGTATACCACCTTGTACAACGCGGTATACGACGCGGTCAAACAGGTCGATCCGAGGAATCAGGTCGGCGGACCCTACGTCGAGTTTGCGAGTAAGCCGGTGGGTTCGCTCGGTACGTCCCCGCAGCTGGAGGGACCTTGGGGAGCGGTCGATCAACGGTATTTGGATGCGTTCGTGTATTGGAACATGCATCGGAAGGGTGCCGATTTCGTTGTCGTCGATGCGCACGCGACCACCGCTCAGGGTGCGCCGGACGCGTTCACAGCAGTTCAGAAGTTTGCCGCGGTCAACGAATGGCTGCGCACGCAGGTAGGCCTTCCCATCTGGTGGGCCGAGTGGTATGTCGAGCCGCCTGAGCCCGGTTGGTCTTCGGAGCGTCAGGTTGCTCTGCGGGTTGCCGCGATGATCGAACTCGCGGGTAGCGGAGCAGACGCAGTTCTGTACTGGAACCCGCGACCGCACGGGGTGGCGTGTGCGACCTGCCTCTGGACCGACACCTGGAACATCGACGGCGGCAGGCCGCTACCGTTCCTCGACATCCTCCAGCGTTTCGCTCGTTGGTTTCCACCGACCGTCGATCGGCGAACCGTGCAGTTGGCGGACGGGTTGCTCGCCCTCGAGACGGACCTTGCTCGCGTGGTCGTCAACACCACGGACGCAACGCTCAGTGCGTCTGTGGACGGTCGGCAGTTCGAGTGGTCGGCCTACGAGGTCAGGTGGTTCACGTTGGCAGAGTCGTGGGCCGGTGCCGGAGATCGATAGGATAAGGAGCTGCCTCGAACGTGGGAACTCAAAGATTGATAATACAAGTAAAAACATACCTCAGGTTGAGTTGTGGGAATGTTTGAAACCGGAAGCTTTTGGGCCTAGTCTCGAATTGTCCCGGTATTGCGTGTGAGGGGTCGGGCAGCGCGCGCAGGGGGAGGGAATTCGCGCCGCATGGAGGTATGCCCGATGCCGTATCGACTGATCGACCGCAAAGAAACCCTTGTCGCCGGTCTGCCGGTGAGAAGTCCGCGCCGGGCACTCGGGAGAGTACGCGACCCACAGTTGGAGAAGGCGTGGTTCGCAGTCTTGAACGGGGAAACGTCGGGGCCGCTCGCGTCCACCTACACGGATCACGCCGAGGAAGTCGGCTCCTACTACATTCAGACGGTCGGATACTGCTGCGAGTCGCTCGACGACGTGCCGGCCGGCTACATGATCTCCCGACTACCGGCGGGGACGTATGCAAAGTTCTCTGTGAGGGGCTCGGATTTCGCGGAGACCTTCTCCCGGCTGTGGGATGAGATATGGGAGGCGGAACGCCGTGGCGAGATCGAGCGGACGTTCACCGGCGACTTCGAAAGCTACCCGCATGCATATGGGATCGACCTGTACGTAGCGGTGCGATCCGTGAAGCGCGGTGAACCGCAGTGACATTCTCCATTGTCAAAGTCACTTCGTATCAGGTCGGGGGGCTCGTGGTGCCCGGTGCTGCGCCTGGGGTTCTCGGTTCTGCCGCGGACTTGATGAACTTCACCGTGGAGCGACTCCGTTACCGCGGTGTCCGGGATCTGACGGTGGTCTACGCCAGACACCCGGAAGCGGGATGGTCTGCCGTCGCCGGATACCGTTGCGACAACATCGACGAGTTGACCGTCGGCGATTCGCTGGTCAGAGTGTCCGACATGTACGCAGCGCGGTTCGTTCCCGACGGTGCATCACGCAACCAGTGTGAGGACCTGTGGGACCAGGTCGAGGCGGCGGACAAGAAGGGCGAGATTACGCGAGCATTCACGGAGGAGATTCTCGTTCTTCCGGAGCACGGCGAAGCCGGACTCTATGTGTCCCTGGGATGATCACTTCGCCAGCATGACTCTGCCTCGGAATTCCGGTAACGGTAACGAATGGCGCCAGCATGGGTAACCATATCGGAGTAGACCCGTCACCGGCCGTGAGTGAGTGTGGACAGCGACTCGTCAAGGCCGTCGATGCGCTGGCGTCGACCCTGAACTGCTGTTCGCGGGTGTCCGGTTTGTGGGTGTGCGCGGACGGGCGCCGATTGGAGGCCGATGTGGAGCACCGCGACGACTGGCTGACTCCGGCATTCGGGGGGCGGACCCTCGAATACCATGACGAGGATTCTGGATATCGCTTCGTTGCAGCGTCTCCTGCCGCGGAACCTGGCCTGTGGAAATCGTTCGTTTCCGGAGGTCTCACTGCGTACCAGAAGCATGATGTCGAATCGGCTGTGGAGTACAGCAAGATCATCGACGGTGCCTCCACCACCTACTTTTTCGCTGCGCTCGACGCGGAAGGCGTAGTGGTGGGTGGGTCGAGAACACTGGGGCCCTATCGACGTGCCGACGAGGCGCACCCGATGGTCGAGTGGTCCGATCCGATACACCGCTCTGCGATCCGCCGCGTACTCGGTGGGTGCCTGCCTCACGGTCTGGTCGAGTCGAAGATGGGTTGGGTTGCCGACGGAGTTCCGCGACGGCAGCAACTGAGTGCCGCAGTCGCGCGTACCACGACCTACTGCATGGAGCTCCTCGGTGCCAGGTATCTCGTGGGTACCGCTGCCGACAACGCCCTGGACATGTGGACACAGTGTGGTGCTCGCATCGTCGAGGAGATCCCCCCGTGTCCGTACCCGGATTCGCGGTATCGCACGCGCCTTCTGCTCTGGGATGTCCGCGACAACCGGTCGTGTGAGCGGACTCGCGAACTCGGGAAGATTCAGACAACAGGTACCGGATGAGCGCGAGCACGGGCGACGACGAAGCGTACTCGGCGGTGCTGTTGTCCGAGGAGCATCCGAGCCATGCGGATGAGCTCGAGCGACTGCGTGACGAGGTCGGGGTTCTGCTGATCGATCGGCTGAGAGAGCAGCGTGAGGGTCTGCTTCGTCTCGGTGTCGCTTCCGTTCGTGAGGAGGCCTCACGATGGGCGTACTACCCGTGGCGGCGCACTGCGGTCCGAGTGCTCGGACCGGCGTCGTTCCGGAGATTGCGGCTCGATCGCAACCGCAACAAGATCACGGCCACCGAGCAGGCGCAGCTCGGATCCGTGACGGTCGGCATCGTCGGTCTCAGTGTCGGGCATGCCGTGGCGCACACCCTCGCGCTCGAAGGGGTGTGCGGTGAGGTTCGCCTGGCCGACTTCGACGTGTTGGAGTTGTCCAATCTGAACCGGGTACCGGGAACACTGCTCGATCTGGGGATCAACAAGGCGGTGGTCGCCGCTCGTCGTATCGCGGAGGCAGACCCGTACTTGCCTGTCAGGGCCTGGTGCGACGGTGTCACTCCTCAGACCGTGGGCACGTTCCTCGATGGTCTCGACGTCCTCGTCGACGAGTGTGACTCCTTGGACGTGAAGATGCTGTTGCGGGCGGAAGCGTCACGGAGACGAATACCTGTCGTGATGCATACCAGCGACAGGGGGTTGGTCGACGTCGAGCGATTCGACCTCGAGCCGGAGCGACTACCGTTCCACGGGCTGCTCGGCGACGTCGATGTCGAGGCTCTCTCGGAACTGTCCAGCCGAGACAAGGTGCCGCATGTGCTGCGGATCCTCGGTGCCAATGAACTGTCTACCCGCTTGGCCGCATCCATGCTCGAGATCGACGAGACGCTCGAAGCCTGGCCGCAGTTGGCAAGCGACGTGGCGCTCGGCGGCGCAACGATCGCGGGGGCGATCCGGAGAATTGCGCTCGGGAACGAGATCGGTTCGGGCCGTGGGCGAATCGACCTCGATCGGCTTCTCGATCGCTTGGAGTCTCCGGAGACAGGTGGTGACACGGAACCGGGGCGACCGAACGACCACTCTGTGCCGGAGGATCCGGTCGAAGCACTGGTCCACGCCGCGGTTCGGGCACCGTCCGGAGGTAACAGCCAGCCCTGGTCGATTACCGTCGAACGCAGACGTCTCGTTTTTGCGATCGCCCCGGAGCCCGCACCGACGCTGATGGACCTCCACCATCGAGGCAGCTGTATCGCAGTCGGCGCGGCTCTGTTCAACGCGAAGGTCGCTGCAGCGGCCCACGGAATTCTCGGCTCCGTGAGTCTGCTTTCCACTGACCGAATCGATCCGAATCGCCCTGTCGCGACTCTGAACTTCGGTGACGACGCCGACCCTCGTCTTTCGGAGTTGTACGCTCCGATGCTCGCGCGTGCGACGAACCGGCATCTCACCCACGACTGGGTTCTCTCCCGGAACGAGGCGGTGGCGTTGCATGACGCGGCGATATCGGAAGGCGGCCGGATCCGAATCGTGACCGATCGTGCAAGCCTCGAAGAGAGCGCGGAGATTCTGGCCGAGTCGGATCGAATCCGGTATCTGACCGGAGAACTCAGACGAGAAATGGTCGGTGAGCTGCGTTGGCCGAGCAGCGAGAGCGCTGACAGCGGTATCGAGGTGAGCTCACTCGGGCTCGACGCGGCGGAGAGCGCGATGCTCGATGTGGTCGTGCGCGACGACGTCCTCGACCAGCTCGACCACTGGGGCCTGGGAGGCGGACTCGGGCGCATCACGAGAGACCGGGTGCGGGGAAGTGCAGCCTTGGTAGCGGTCGTCGCCGAGGGCGGCGACGCACGCGATTACGTTCACGCCGGAACGGTGGTCGAAAATGTCTGGGTGCATGCACAGGCCCTCGGGCTGGCGGTCCAGCCCGTCTCACCGATCTTCCTCTACGCCGACACTCGAGCCGATCTGGATCGGTTGTCGCATCGATACGCCGGAGTCCTCGACTCGCTACGCAGGAGACTCGGCGTGTCGCTGGGTCTTGCGGACGACGACCGAATTGCACTCGTCATGAGGATCGGGAGGACCCGGCACGCGACAGAGCGCAGCCGTCGTCGTTCGGACCGAGTTCGGTACATCCACCGGACTGGACATGCCTGATGGAGGCTAGAGATGCCCGGCACCGAGCACACATTGGATGCACTGGTCATGCGCATCGCCGCGTACCTCATGCCGGCCGATGTTGCCACCCAGGTCGCTGTGGCGCGGGAAGTGCTCCGTGAACTCGTCGAACATTTCGGCGTCGATACCGCGTTTCTCCGATACAACGATCATGACGTCGGTGCGACACGACTGGTCGCCGAATGGCCGCCGAGGCCGGTGATTCCGGATCCCGACCCATTGGGGGTGATCCACTTCCACGACGCAGACCCGATCTTCGCGGCCTCTGCCTCTATGAAGGAACCCTTGCTGAGTCGTCCAGGCGGACAGGAGGCCGCCGGTTCGGACTGGGAAGGATACGGTCACCGAGTTTTCGAGGGGTCGGGGATGCCCGATGTGTCGGTGGCGGCCGTGCCCCTCGTGTCCGGGCGGATCACCACCGGTGCCCTGGGGCTGATCAAACAGGGCGATCGGGCCTGGACCGATCGCGAGGTCACCACGCTGAAATTGATCGCCGTACTCTTGACTCAGGTGCAGGCACGCATTCGTGCGGAGGAAGATCTGAGGTACGCGGCCTACCACGATGCACTGACGGGACTCGCGAGCAGACGGGCCCTGCTCGAGTATCTCGACGACCGGCTGTACGCAGGGAGGCCCGGCCCGGTCGGAGTACTGTTCCTGGATCTCGACCGATTGAAGGCACTGAACGACTTTCTCGGTCACCGCGCGGCCGACACCTACCTGTGCCGGATCGCTGAACGGCTGTCGGAAGGAAACGGGCGCGACGATATTGTCGCGCGGTTGGGTGGTGACGAGTTCGTGGTGGTGCTCGACGGCCCGACAACGCTCGATCTGGTGATCGCTCGTGCAGAAGCGATGCTGAAGTACGTCGGGGAGTCCGTCACCCTGGACGGCCAGATCGTCGGGCGCGGTGTCAGTGTGGGAGTCGCGCTCGGAGAGCCCGGCGAGATTCGCTCGGTCACACTGCTCAGCCAGGCGGATCAGGCAATGATGTCTGTGAAGGTGCAGGGGGGCAATAGTGTCGGCGTATTCACCGAGGATATGAACGACAGGAGGGAGCGGCGAGCGACCATCGAGATGCACCTGCGCACATCGATCGACGACGACCATCTCGTACTCGAATACCAACCCGAGGTCGATCTGCGCACCGGCAGAATCCTCGGCCTCGAAGCGCTCGTGCGATGGAATCACCCAGTGCTGGGGAAGCTGCAGCCGCTCGAGTTCATCGATGTCGCCGAATCGACCAATTTGGCAGGTGAGCTCGGTGCCTGGGTGATCGACGCCGCGTGCGCCCAGCTGGGGCAGTGGAAGCACGACTACCGCGATCTCGACCTGGCCATGAGTGTCAACGTGTCGCCGGTCCAGTTGGTCACTCTGGACTTCGACGTCTATGTGAAACAGGTTCTCGAGCAGTACGGTCTTGTCGGCTCGGAACTGTGTCTCGAAATCACCGAGAACGTAGTCGTCAACGATCTATGGCGTACACGGTCCACGCTCGCGAAGCTCGAGCGGTTGGGGGTGCGAATCGCAATCGACGACTTCGGAACCGGATACAGTTCCCTCGGGCATCTCAAGTCGCTACCGGTCGACACACTCAAGATCGACAAGGTGTTCGTGCAGAATCTCGATCGAAGCGAAGGAGACCGGGTCATCGTCGATTCGATCGTCGGACTGGCCGCGTCGTTCGGGCTCGACGTGGTCGCCGAAGGCGTCGAATCCGTCGGCGCAGTGAGTTACCTCTTGGATCTGGGTTGTGTTCGTGCGCAAGGATTTTTGATGAGCAAGCCGATGGGTCCGGAGGGGGTCGAGCGCATGTTGGGAGCAGGTGTCCTCCCTCTCCCCTGGAATGTCGACACCGGTGGCGCGCGCCGAATGTTCCTCGGAGATGTCGCGTTATAGTCTTGAACCTTTGGTTTGTTATTGCGAATAAAACAGTCTCAAGGTACGGTTTGAGAGTCGGGGGTCCGACGGCTCCGAACAGGGGTGACCTTGATGTACAAGCGCATCGGCGAGTTTGCTGCAGTCGCCGCACCGGCGCACGATCCGATGGCTCCGGCACGCGCGGTCGCGGCGCCCCGAAGGGCCGTGTTCGACCGTATCGTTCGCCCTGCAATGTGGGAGCGTCGCTACGAAGTGTCGGTGCTGTGCTGCGATCTGCTCTGTCTCGCGCTGGCGAACCTGATCGTCGCCGTCGGATACCGCCCGACCGCCGCATTCGCCGATGGGCAACGCGGAGCCGTGCTCGTGGTCAGCACCGCCATCACCGTGCTGTCGATTGCAGGTCAGAAAGTCTGGGACAGAAGAATTCTAGGATCAGGTCTGGAAGAATACCGCAGAATCCTCCGTGCGTATCTCTACGCGGTGGCGGGATCGGCTATCTTCGCATATTCGCTCGGTGCAGATCAGGCCCGCGCATTCATCTTCGGAGCGCTACCCCTCGCGCTCGTGTTCACCCTCGTTGCTCGAAGAGTGCTGCGGGTCGTGGTGTTGCGTGCCCGTAGGCGAGGTCGGTGCCTGCGTTCAGTCCTAGTCGTCGGGAATGCGGAAGAAGTCCACGAACTCGTCAGTCGTACCAATGGACCGGCAGAATCGGGCTGGAAGGTCGAGGGCGTCTGTCTCGCAGCCACTTCGGACGGAGACGCCCCTCCGGGTCCCCGTGAATCACCCGTGGCGATCGACGACGTGCCAGTGCTGGGAACCGACGCCGACATCCTCCGCCTCACCGAGACTCACAAGTTCGACGCGGTCGCGTTGCTCCCGTCCGACAAATGCTCATGCGCGAGAATGCGGACGCTCGACCGGGACCTCGAGGATCTCGGGGTCGACCTCCTCATCGCCCCGGTGCTCATCGACGTCGTCGGCCCACGCCTGCACATCTCGCCGCTCGCGGGGCTTCCCCTCCTTCAGATGAGCGCCCGTCGATACAGCGGACCGGCATGGGCCGTCAAGAACGTCGTCGACCGGATGCTCGCACTGGTGCTTCTCGTCGTCGCCTCGCCCGTGCTCGCACTCGCGGCCGCTGCCATCCGATTCGACAGTCCCGGACCGGTGCTCGTCCGGCGGGACCGAGTGGGTCGTGACGGCCACACCTTCGCCATGTACGTCTTTCGAGACGGTCTGGGGGCCGGCCGGGTCGCCCGATTCCTCCGCAGGCACTCCGTCGACGAGTTGCCCGAACTGTTCAACGTGATCGGAGGCGACATGGCGCTCGTCGGTCCTCGAGCACCGATCGGATCCGAGCCGGTGCGGTACGGCGAGGGGGGTGGGGCGCGCCGCCTGTTCGTCAAGCCGGGCGTCACCGGATTGTGGCGGATCCGCGGACACGGCAACCTCTCGTGGGAGGACGAAGCCCGGGCAGATCTCCGATACATCGAGAACTGGACCTTCGCCATGGACCTGTCGATCCTGTGCAGAACTGCTGTTGCCGTCCTTCGTGGCGAAAGAACGTATTGACCGGATCGAGCCGAACTGATCAAGAAGGCATTTTCGAGAAGCGCTAGTCCCGACATGAAGGGTGGAAACTATGCTATTGGTGACCGGAGGCGCGGGATACATCGGCACCCATGTCGTGCGCGCCCTGAGCTCGGGCAGCCGCGACGTCGTGGTGGTGGACGACCTGTCGGCCGGGCATCCGGAACTGCTCCCAGCCGAAGTGCCTGTCGAAGTGGGAAGCGTCCTCGACACCGACTTTCTGATGGACGTGATCGACACCTATGGCATCGATGGCGTGGTGCATCTCGCCGGTCGGAAGGCCGTCGACGAGTCCATCACCCGTCCCTCCTACTACTACCGGCAGAACGTGTACGGCATGCAGAGTGTGCTCGCCGCGATGGTGCGGTTGCGGGTGCGCAGAATCGTGTTCTCGTCGAGTGCGGCGGTGTACGGTGCTGTAAGCGACGACACGGTGACGGAGGACGCTCCGACGCTGCCCCAATCGCCCTATGGACGAAGCAAACTCATCTGCGAGTGGCTGCTTCGCGACATCGCCGCCGCAGAGGGCATCAGCTGGTCAGCGCTCCGGTACTTCAACGTGGCCGGTGCTGGCAGCGAGGAACTGGCAGACCGTGGCATCCACAACCTCGTTCCCCGCGTGTTCCAGGCGATCGACCGTGGCGAGTCGCCATCGGTGTTCGGCGACACCTACGACACCCCCGACGGCACGTGCATCCGTGACTACATCCACGTCACCGATCTCGCCGACGCACACGCCACCGTCGTCGACGCCATGGACACAGCTCGCATGGCGGTCGTCTACAACGTCGGCTGCGGGTGTGGCGCCAGTGTGCTCGATGTGATGCGTGCGGCACGCCGGGCGAGTGGCGTGCCGTTCGACTGGCGGATCGAAGAACCCCGCCCCGGTGACCCGGCCAGCGTGGTGGCCGATGCCGCCAGGATCCGCACAGAACTCGGGTGGCACGCACGTTACGACCTCGACGACATCGTCGGCAGCGCGTGGGGAGCATGGTCGGCGTCGAGGACGACCACGAAGACTGCGTCGGAGCATGACGCTGTACTCGCGGTGGGAGCCCAATAAACCCCTCGGGGTTTCCACCGTCCGAGTCTGCGCGGGTGATCCTCGAAGATCACCCGCGCAGACGCATTCACGTGCGGGTGATTGCGCATGTGGAAGATGGAGGCGTGTACCCCGCTCCACGACGTCGTCGCTCGGCTTGGCCGCTGCTCGTATTCAGTGCGCTGGTAGTGGTGGTGATCATCGCGGTGGGTTCCAATCTTCGTTCACCCCAGTTGCCACGAATAGAAATTCCCGACGGCGTCCCGCCCGGGCCCGGTGTGCCCGTGCCGTCCATCGACTTCGACGGGCCCGGTCGCACGTCCGCGCTCCTGCGCGACTGGGCAGAACCTCAGGCCGACACCCTGGGTATTCCGGTGATCGCGCTCGAAGCCTACGGGCACGCCGCGGCCGTCCTGGCCTCCTCGAACAGCGGATGCGGGTTGGCGTGGACCACGCTTGCAGGGATCGGCAGCGTCGAGAGCAACCACGGCAGACACGGGGGAGCGAGCCTCGACCAGAGCGGAACCGCCACCCCGGCGATCCGCGGAGTTCCGCTCGACGGCGGGCCCGGCCTTGCCGAGATCCGCGACACGGACGGCGGTGAACTCGACGGCGATCCGATCCTCGACAGGGCGATGGGGCCCATGCAGTTCATCCCCGAAACATGGACGCGCTGGGGTGTCGACGCGAACGGCGACGGTGTCGCCGACCCGGACAACATCGACGACGCAGCCCTCACCGCGGGACGGTACCTGTGCGATCGCGGAGGCGACCTGACCACCGCGGAAGGCTGGACGAGGGCCTTGATGGCCTACAACCTCTCGGGCGACTATCTCGCCTTGGTGCGCGACCGCGCTGCCGCATACGGCGTGGGCGCGCGGCCATGACGGTCCGATCCCCGACCGAGCCGGCGCGCCCGTATCACCCAGGGCGGCGCGCCCGTATCACCCAGGGCGGCGCGCCCGTGGTTCACAGCCTGGTCGTGGCGGTTAGGCTGTTCCCAACGTGCAGACCCCGCAGCGCGGCCGTCCATCGAAGGAGAATCAGCCAGTGGCCATCATTGAGCAGGTAGGAGCCCGCGAGATCCTCGACTCCCGTGGCAACCCCACGGTCGAGGTCGAGGTGCTGCTCGAGGACGGAAGTTTCGCTCGCGCTGCCGTGCCCTCCGGTGCCTCCACCGGCGAGCACGAGGCCGTCGAGTTGCGTGACGGCGGCGACCGCTACAACGGCAAGGGTGTCGAGAAGGCCGTCGAGGCCGTCCTCGACGAGATCGCCCCGGCCATCATCGGCATCGACGCCACCGAACAGCGCGCAGTCGACCAGGCACTGCTCGACGCCGACGGCACCCCCGACAAGGGTCGCCTCGGCGCCAACGCCCTGCTCGGTGCGTCGCTTGCGGTCGCGAAGGCCGGCGCAGAGACCTCCGGTCTGGAGCTGTACCGCTACCTGGGCGGCCCGAACGCGCACATCCTGCCGGTACCGATGATGAACATCCTCAACGGCGGCGCGCACGCCGACACCGGCGTCGACGTCCAGGAGTTCATGGTCGCCCCGATCGGGGCTCCCACCTTCAAGGAATCGCTGCGCTGGGGCACCGAGGTGTACCACTCGCTCAAATCGGTGCTCAAGTCCAAAGGCCTGGCCACAGGCCTCGGCGACGAGGGAGGCTTCGCGCCGGACGTCGCGGGCACCAAGGAAGCGCTCGATCTGATCAGCGAGGCCATCGCCAAGACCGGCCTGAAGCTCGGCAGTGATGTCGCGCTCGCGCTCGACGTCGCGGCCACCGAGTTCTACACCGAGGCCAGCGGCTACGCGTTCGAAGGCAAGAACCGGACGGCCGACGAGCTCGCCGACTTCTACGACGAGTTGCTCTCGGCATACCCCTTGGTCTCGATCGAGGACCCGCTCTCCGAAGACGACTGGGACGGCTGGGTCGCGCTGACCGACAAGATCGGAAACAAGATCCAGCTCGTCGGTGACGACCTGTTCGTCACCAACCCGGAGCGCCTCGAAGACGGCATCGTCAAGGGGGCCGCGAACGCATTGCTGGTGAAGGTCAACCAGATCGGCACCCTCACCGAGACCCTCGACGCCGTCGACCTCGCGCACCGCAACGGCTACAAGACGATGATGAGCCACCGGTCCGGTGAGACCGAGGACACCACCATCGCCGACCTCGCTGTTGCCGTGGGCAGCGGCCAGATCAAGACCGGTGCCCCCGCCCGCAGCGAGCGTGTCGCCAAGTACAACCAGCTTCTGCGCATCGAGGAGTCGCTCGGCGACGCTGCCCGCTACGCCGGCGAGCTCGCGTTCCCGCGTTTCAACATCGAGGGCTGAATCCAGGTATGAGCCAGCGCGGTAGATCTCGACCCGGCGCCCGCCGCAGCCGCACGGAGAGTGCGGCGGGGGCCCGTCGCACCGGCCGCACACGTCCGTCGGGGTCTACCGCATCGGCCGACCTCGGTCCAGAGACCGCGGGTGCACGCCCCGCAGGCAGGGAGGATCCCGCTCACTCGTCCCGCCGTGGACGAGGCAGCATTGGTCGTGCGCGGCCCACCCGCGTCGGAGCTCCCCGCGACGCACGGCATCCCCGCACCGAACGCACCTTTTTCGGACTGTCGACACCTCGTGCGGTGATTCTCGCGCTCGTCGTGTGCGGACTTGCCCTGACGCTTGCGGTACCGCTGCGCACCTACGTCAGTCAACGATCGGAATCCGATCGGATTGCGCAGGAACGGGAGCAACTCGAACGCGAAATCGCCGCGCTCGAAGACCAGAAGGCGCACATCGACGATCCCGCCTGGATTCGGGCGCAAGCACGCGAACGACTGCGTTTCGTGATGCCGGGAGACATCCCGTACCAGGTCCAGCTGCCAGGCGATGTGACCCTCGTCGACGAGGAGAAAGAACCGGAAACACCGTCCACCGGTGCCTGGTACAGCGACCTGTGGCTTTCGGTGGTCGAACCGCCACCCGAACCCGACACCGACCCGGTGCCGCAGCACATGCCCGTGGCACCCCCAGAACCAGGAGATATCCCCGGGTGACCGCTCCCGTTCCACAGGAAGACCTCGACGCCGTCGCCGCCCAGCTCGGGCGCGAACCCCGCGGTGTCCTCGCCATCGCCTACCGCAGCCCCGACGGCGCGCCAGGCGTGGTCAAGACCGCGCCGAAGCTTGCCGACGGCACCCCGTTCCCCACGCTCTACTACCTCACCGACCCGCGGCTCACCGCCGAGGCGAGTCGTCAGGAATCGGCCGGTGTGATGCGGGAGATGACGGAGCGGCTGGGCACCGACACCGACCTGGCCGCCGCGTATCGGCGCGCGCACGAGTCGTACCTTGCCGAGCGCAATGCCATCGAATCCCTCGGCACCGAGTTCACCGGCGGCGGCATGCCCGACCGCGTCAAGTGCCTGCACGTGCTCATCGCGCATTCGCTCGCGAAGGGGCCGGGAGTCAACCCGTTGGGAGACGAATCGGTGGCGCTGGCCGCCGACGCAGGGCTCCGAGGCACCGCGCTCCCCGCCGACTGGCCCACCTACGCCGAGCTGCGCGGGGAACGCCAGTGAGCCCGGTTCGCGTTGCCGGCATCGACTGCGGCACCAACTCGATCCGCCTGCTGATCGCCGACATCGCTGACGACGGCGCCCTCACCGACGTCACCCGGCTCATGAAGGTCGTACGGCTCGGGCAGGGTGTCGACGCGACCGGGCGTCTTGCGCCCGAAGCGATCGAACGCACTCGTGTCGCATTGGTCGAGTACGCCGATCTGATCCGCAGGGCCGGCGCCACCGCTGTGAGGATGGTCGCGACGTCCGCGACCCG
The DNA here is from genome assembly GCF_055230935.1 of Rhodococcus ruitaii. NCBI lineage: Bacteria > Bacillati > Actinomycetota > Actinomycetes > Mycobacteriales > Nocardiaceae > Rhodococcus > Rhodococcus ruitaii. The sequence continues at coordinate 24,575 of NZ_JBUYWC010000002.1, forward strand.
CGACGCCCAGAATCGCGAGGACTTCTTCGCTATGACCCGCGAGGTGCTCGGCGGCGTCAGCCCCGGAGCCGAAGCCGAAGTCATCACCGGCGACGAGGAAGCACGCTTGTCGTTCACCGGCGCGGTGGGCGAACTCGACCCGGCCAGAGGTCCGTTCGTCGTCGTCGATCTCGGTGGCGGCTCCACAGAAGTAGTGCTGGGCGACGAGAACGGTGTGCGCGCAGCGTATTCCACCGACATCGGATGCGTGCGCCTGACCGAGCGGTGCCTGCACGACGATCCGCCCACCGCCGACCAGGTCGCGGCTGCGCGCGTGGTCGCAGGGGAGAAGCTTGCCGAAGCGCTCGACCGCGTCCCTGTTGCGCAGGCACACACCTGGGTGGGAGTCGCGGGGACGATGACCACGCTGGCTGCGCTCGCCCACGATCTCGACGTGTACGACCCGGCAAAGATCCACCTGTCCTCGGTCCCGTTCGACCGGTTGACGCAAGTGTGCGACGGACTCGTCGCCGCGACCCGCGCCGAGCGTGCGGCGCTCGGGCCGATGCACGAGGGCCGCGTCGACGTCATCGGTGGCGGTGCGATCGTCACCACCGTGCTCGCCGAGGAACTCGGTCGACGGGCCGGGATCACCGAACTCGTTGTGAGTGAGCACGACATCCTCGATGGGATCGCCATGTCGCTCGCCCACTGATGTAACCGCGACGATCCCAGTCTCCCGCGCGTGCAATTGCTGCAGCGGGAAGCAGGAATTGTTGCGATTGGATGACACGCTAGGGTGAGTCAGTCAGCCCCCATAGCCCAATTGGCAGAGGCAGCGGACTTAAAATCCGCCAAGTGTCGGTTCGAGTCCGACTGGGGGCACAGGTGAGACGCTATTTCGTGAAGATCACGAGCAGCAGATATTCAACGTCGAAGGTACCTGATCGTCAGCGTCAGCAATTTGACGTGGGTGCAGTACCCACGAAACGTGCGTCGAAGAAGTCGAGCGCGCCGGGAAGTCCGAGCACGGCGGCGGTGATGTGGTCGGGGCTCGATACGAGTTCGGATCGAACCGGTACTCCGGCGTCGCAGTACCTGCGCAATGTCGTGGTGATCGAGTTCAGGGGAATCAGAACGTCGGTGGGTGAATGCCATTCATATACCGGAGCATTCGGCACTGCTGGGATCTGTTCGACGCTGTTCTCCATCAGCACTTCTTGCACGGATGGGCTGTCCAGAAGTGACATGCCGACCTCGGGGTCGGCGACGTCGGCGATGCTCAGTCCTGCACCGGAAGCCAGGATGTCGCTGGTGCAGCCGTTGGCGATCCGGTCGCGCAGGGCCATCCCAGTCTCATTGAGTTGACCTGTGACCGGCATCCGGTCCGGGTACTCGCGCTCGAGCCCGAGTGCGGCGGCCATTGCCAGACCGAAAGCGGGGTGGGCGGACTCACCGAGGCCTTTGGCCATCTCCCCGATGTCCATGGGGACTCCACCGTATGCACTGCCGACAATGTCGAGTTCGGGTGCGTACGTCGAGGCCAGGACCGCCGCCATCGCAGTCGTCATGCCACCACCCGAGTACCCGGCGATACCGATCGGGCTGTCGGCGAGTTCGAGTGGGGCGTACCGCTGCACGGCCCGGATTCCGTCGAGTGTGATCTGTGCGCCGACCTTCGCGGCCCCGTATGCACTGACCGGACCGAGGTGGTCGGGGATCGCGAGCGACCAGCCTCGCTGTACCGCGAGGATCAGTCCGGGAGATTCCCGGATGCCGCGGAGCGGGTTCGCGGAGTACAGCGCGGTAGATGGAGCACACTCGAGACCCAGTGCGTTGATGATGGCTTGGTAGGAGACCAGCGGGCGTCCCGGTGCGGCGCCGTGTGGCGACAACACGGTCGTCACAGCGGAGATCGGAGCGCCGTGGGAGTTCGTCGTCCGATACTTGAGCTGCACGGCATCGGTACCGGGGAATCCCAGTGGTGCCGGTACGATACGCGAGGCGAGTACATCGCCGGGCTGACGATCGGCGATGTCGTCGGGGGTGGTGTGGAACGGGTCGCTGTTGGCGGCGGGGTAGACGACGGTGTCGGCTATCGCGGGTGTCGCGGTGGCAAGCGCCGCGGTGACGGCGAGTGCGATCGCAGTGCTGAGCCGCAGAGTCAGGGATCGTGCGGTCAGGCGCATGTGTCGTTTCCTCGTCGTGATCGATAGGCCGCCGTATGTGGAGACATCTGTCGGGCGTGTGTGACCGTGTCGCTGCAGGATCGTCCAAATCGTCCAGAGTGTTACACCTGGTACCAGAATTCACAAGGATGTTTAAAACTGATTCTGATCATGGTCCACTGGGTGGGCAGTCCGTCTACGAGAAAGGTGCATGTATGTCTTCACGAGCCCTTCGCCGCGTCGGTGCCGCCACGATTGCCGCCGCAGGCATGCTCACAGGACTCGCGGTGGGAACCGGCACGGCCACGGCAGACACTGTCGAAGTGCCGATGGATCGGTGCTGGGGTGTGAGCCCGTACATCCTCGACCAGCCCTACGCCCCGGCGCGACTGTTCAGCTGGCAGACCGAGCCTGGCAGAACACAACTCCAGATGCCCGACGTGTCGAGCCTGTGGTTCTTCACCGGCGGATATCAGACCGATGTCAAACTCGACTGGCACAACGTCGACACCGGCGAGCGTGGCACGCTCTATGACACCGCGACCGTGTCGAATCCTGGCAACGACGTCGTGACGTTCGATCTGGTGTCGGGTCCCGGCGATGTCGAGTTCACGGTGAGTGCCGTCAACAGCATTCCGCTGTGGAGCATTCCGACCACGTCGTGCGGTGGTGTCCTCAGCGTGGCGTGAGTCCGGCGGGCAACCGCTACGCGACTGTGCCGCGCAACCACAACGCCAGCGGACAGAAGCGGCGTTCCTGAACTGTTGCTTCTGTCCGCGGCCCCGCGCTGTGTAGTCGTATCGCCATCGAAATCGCCCGTCGCACTCCGGGCATGCACTCTTCGGGTGATTCACCAGAGGAGATCCCCGTGCAGGACAAGCTGTTTCCGGTCTCGGTCACGCCCGAGGCATTGGGGACCACGGCATCGGATCCTCACACTGCAGTGGAACGACGGGCGCCTCGAACCGGCTTCGGCGGCACTCGTCGACTTCGCGAAGAGGCAGGCCGGTCAGGCTCCGCGCGACGAGAAGATCGACGTGTAGTCGAACGGCTCGGTCGACGTCTGGTGTTCGGCTTCCACCACGTCGGGTTCGGTCTGGTTCGGGTTGACCGGCTGCAGGAACAGCGGGCCGGTGCCTTCGGTGTGCTGGCTCATACGAGTCCTTTCGGGTACTGCTTCGACCACTTCATGTGTTGGCGAGGTACACGCGGGTGCGGGGTACGCAGAACCAGGAACGTGCAGCTCGAGGAATGATCATCGAGGTTCGTGTCGGGAAGGACATCCGGGATGCAGCGAACCGGTCGATGGTCCAACTCTACACCTCGCATGGCTGCGACGCGCGACGCCACGGCGGGCGTGCCTAGACTTCACCGGTGAGTACCGTCCTTGCAACGCTCCGATCGCCTCGGAGGTTGACCACCGAAATTCTCGCCGGCCTTGTCACCTCGCTGGCCCTGATTCCCGAGGTCGTCTCGTTCGCGGTGATCGCGGGGGTCGATCCGAAAGTGGCGCTGTACACGTCATGCGTCATGGCCATCACGATCGCGTTCGTCGGTGGACGCCCGGCGATGGTGTCGGCGGCTGCGGGCGCGACGGCCCTGGTCATCGCACCGCTCGTAGCGTCGCACGGGCTCGATTATCTGATCGCGGCGGTCTGGTTGGCGGGGGCGTTGCAGATCGTGCTGGCGTTGGTGGGCGTTGCGCGACTGATGCGCTTCATTCCTCGTTCGGTGATGATCGGCTTCGTCAACGCGCTGGCGATCCTCATCTTCAGCGCTCAGCTCGGGCATCTGTTCGACGTGCCGTGGCTCGTCTATCCCCTGGTGGGGTTCGGCATCGCGATGGTGGTGTTCATCCCGAAGCTCACCACCGCGGTGCCGGCCGCCCTGATCGCGATCATCGTGTTGACCGGGATCGTCGTACTGTTCGGCGTGGACGTTCCGGACGTGGCAGATCAAGGCGAGCTGCCCGGTGGTTTCCCCGCGTGGATGATCCCGGACGTGCCGTTCACGGTCGAGACCCTCGGAATCATTACGCCGTACGCAGTCGGCCTGGCGCTGGTGGGGTTGATGGAGTCGCTGATGACGGCGAAGCTCGTCGACGACATCACCGACACCCATTCCGACAAGACTCGCGAAGCGTGGGGCCAGGGCGTCGCGAACGGTGCCGCAGCCCTGTTCGGGGGTATGGGTGGCTGCGCGATGATCGGCCAGACCATGATCAATGTCAAGGAGGGCCGCGCCCGCACCCGCATCTCGACATTCTGCGCAGGTCTGTTCCTGCTCCTGCTGTGCGTCACGGTGGGCGATGTGGTCGGTGCGATCCCGATGGCGGCGCTCGTCGCGGTGATGATCGTGATCGCCGCAACCACGTTCGACTGGCACAGCATCACCCCCCGCACTCTGAAACTGATGCCCGTCAGTGAGACCCTCGTCATGCTGGTGACGGTGATAGGAACCCTGATCACCGACAACCTCGCCGTCGGGGTGGTCGCGGGTGTGCTCACCGCGATGGTTGCGTTCGCGCGCCGGGTCGCACACATGACGCGAGTGCAGGCGGTCGACGATGCAGACGGCGTGCGCACCTACAGGGTGTCGGGCGAGCTGTTCTGGGCGTCGAGCAACGATCTTGTCTACCAGTTCGATTACGCCCACGACCCCGCCCGCGTCGTCATCGACCTCACCGCTGCTGAAGTATGGGACGCGTCGACGGTCGCGACCTTCGACTCGGTGCTCCAGAAGTACGCGGAGAAGGGGAAAACCGCGCAGATCGTCGGTCTCGACGGGGCAAGCCTGCGACGTGTCGAGATGCTGTCCGGCAACCTGGGCGGCAGCTGACTGAGCTCTACCGACGTTTGGTCACCTGCCCCTCCGGGAAGCCGTACTACATGGCAATGTACAGAGTGATCGACCCCAGCGGGGACGTAGTGGACACCAAGGACATCGACAGTGCCGATGATGCGCACGCATGGTTCGTCGACATTCGGGCCGACAACACCGAACTCGGGTGGCGCATGGAGGCGCAGCACGAGACCGACGGGACCTGGCACTTCTTCGACAGCACCGAGGGAGCGTCGGAGTAGACGCACGAACGAGGGTCGGTGTACGGATTTCTCGTACACCGACCCTCGTTCGTTTCATGGTTCAGCGGTTACCTCTTGAACGCGTTCTTCACGTCGTCCACAGCATCGGAGACCTTGTCGCCGGCCTGCTTGAGCCCGCTCGACGCCTGATCGCCTCTGCCTTCGGCTTCGAGGTCGCGGTCGTCGGTGGCCTTGCCGGTCTTTTCCTTGGCCTTGCCGGTCGCTTCTTCCACCTTGTGCTTCGCCTTGTCGATGAAGTCGGCCATCGATCCTCCTCATGTTGCCGATGGAATCACCGTGCCAGCCACGCATACCCGGTCTGCAGGAACACAAACATCCACCGGCCGGCACCCCGACCGTGCGAGACTGCCTGAAGACGCACGGATTGCGGGAGGTGACATGTCTCGACAGAGCGACGACGATCCGATCGGTGGCGCCCCCGACGCGGATCCAGAACTCCTAGGTAGTGACGCGGGCACTCGCCGAAACTCCACGGCATGGGTGGTCGCAGTATTGATCGTGGTGGTGCTGATCATCGTGCTGGTTCTCGCGCTCATCTGAACCCGCTGCACTGGTCAGAGCCAATCGCGTCGCTTGAACACCAGGTAGAGCAATCCCGCCGATGCTGCGATGACAGCACTGCTCGCGAGCACACCCCAGCCGTGGCCGAAGCCCGGGTAGGGCACGTTCATGCCGTACCACCCGGTGACCGCCGTGGGCACGGCGATGATCGCGGCCCATCCGGTCAGTTTCTTCATCACCGTGTTCAGGCGGGCATCTTGAAGCGACAGATTGGTCTCGAACAGCGTGCTCACCATGTCGCGCAGCGATTCGGTCCATTCCGTCGCCCGGATCACGTGGTCGTAGAGATCGGTGTACCAGCTGTCGAGTTCAGGGTGGCTCCCGGTCTCGGCGCGATGCCGCATCACCGTGGACACGACTTCGCGCATTGGTAGTACGACGCGTCTGAGTTGAACGAGCTCCTTGCGAAGCCGGTAGATGCGGCGCTGGGTCGCGCGCGTCAGTGGAGTCGCGCCGAACAGGCCGTCCTCGATGGTCTCGATTGCCTCGTCCAAAGTCTGGATCGTGTCGAACTGACCGTCCACGATCACGTCGAGCAGACCGTGGATGAGCGCGCCGGTGCCGAACTGCATGAGGTCGGCGTGCTCGTCCCACCGCTCCACCACCTCGTCGATGTCGAATGCCTGTCCCCGTCGCACCGTCACGACCCCGCGCGGCAACACGAACGCCGATACGCGGGTGGTGTACAGGCGTGACTCGACGGTCTCCGCGGCATCGGACTCCCGATCGAGATGGGTTGTATACACCGTGAGGAAAGTGTGTGTGGGGTAGCGGGTGGTCTTGGTGCGTTCGCCGCGTGCACTCGCGTCTTCGACCGCGTGGCGGTCGAATCCCAACTCGGCCGCGAGTGCGTTCAGTTGACTGTGGCTCGGGTCGCACAAATCCACCCACACCAGGGTTCGGTCGTCCGTCAGGTGCTCGGACACGTCGTCGAGGGGGAACTCGTCCGCGACGAGCGCACCGTCGCGCCACAACCGGGTACGCACCCCTCCGGGGAGACTGGCCATGGTCGAAGTGTGCCGTATTCAGAGCTCGGTGCTGGTTTCTCCGGTGTCGGTGAGTCGTAGCATCTCGTCGAGGAACGCTGCGTCGACGACGGGCCATTCCGCCGGCCAGCGATCTTCGCGCAACCTGTCGCGGAGCGCGGCGAGTACGGCGACGACATGGGTGCCGCCGTCGACGAGGTACCTGAGCATGCCGCGGTCGCCGCATAGCTCCACCGCGGGGGCAGCGGCGTGTTCGGCTGCGTCGTCGAGGCCCGCGATGTGTAGGCAGGCGACGAGTAACCGAGTGGCCTGCAGATGCGCGCGTGGACGGCGACCGCCCGAGGTGCGTGTGTGCCACAGGCGTGCCCACTCGACTGCTCGGGCCACCGACTCGAGTTTGCCACTGCGGTACAGCAGGCGGATCGCGGTAGCGTCTTCGGTCTGTTCGGTGATCTCCACGAACCCGTCGGGGTTCGGATCCGACGATGTGGGCATCGTCCGGGGTAGCGGTGAGGTGAGGGGAAGCCCGAGTCGTACGCGTTCGTTCTCGACTCTGGCGTGGAGCCGCGGCAGCTCGTACTCGATGGCGGCGCGCAGGCCTTCGTCGAGGAGAGCGATGGCATCGTCACGTCGTCCGCGCATCGTTTTCAGGCGCGCACCGATGACGAACCGGGCGATCATGAAATCGGGTATGCCACCTCGAATCCCGAGCTCGCGGCTCTCGTCGAGGAGGGATTCGGCCTCATTGACCCGTCCCGACTCGTACAACAGTTCACCGAGCATCGCCGCGGCCAGGCGTGCTGCGTGCGAGTGGATTCCGCCGTTGCGGCGTGCCAGTCGCAGTGCGGCGCGGAAGTGCTCCTCGGCATCGTGCATATCGAGGAGTTCGTTTGCTGCGATCCCGGCGAGGCACTGACCGTAGACGGAACTGAAGGCGCCGCGGGTGCGGCTGTGGAACAGCTGGGCCCATTCCTGTCGTCGTAGTGCTGCATCGAAGTCGAACTGGTAGATGTCGGAGAAGGAGTCCACGTTCGCTGCCGCCGAGACCACCCACGGCGACATCGCCTCTGCCTGCTCGAGGCACGCGGCGATCAGGCGATCGACGCCGGAGATGTGATCGGTGTGGCAGATCATGACCGCCTCGAGAACGTCCGATTCGATGAGCATGACCTCTGTCGCGCTTGTCCCGAGATCGCTGTGGGCGAGGAGTTTCCTCGCAGTCTCGAGAGATTCGACGGATTCGTGCCTGCGGTTGAGAAGAACTTGTGCCCATGCCTGCGTGAGTTGCAGGTGTGCGCTGACGGCGACGGCGGGTGGAGGTAGCTTATCGATCAGTGCGAGCAGCGTCGACATCCGTGAGTGCTCCATCAGGAACATTCCGTCGGCGGCCACCAGATCGACGGCCTTTTGTTCGTCGTCGGCCGCGAGAGCATGGTCGACGGCTTCGCTGAGCATGTGGTGACGCTCGAACCATGCCACAGCCTTGCGATGCAGACCCGGGATTTCGTCGGGACGGTCGTGTTCGAGCCGGCGCCGCAGGAAGTCGAGGAACAGGTGGTGATACCGGAACCAGATGCGTTCGTCGTCGATATGCCGGAGGAACAGGTCGCGTTGTTCGATCTCTTCGAGCATCGCCTGCGCTCGCGGGTGTCCGGTGAGGGCAGAAGCGAGACTGCCGCTGATGGATTCGGTGATGGAGGTGGACAGTAGAAATTCGTATACCTCGGGTTCGAGCGTGGACAGCACATTGTCGGCGAGGAATTCGCCGATCGCGTGGTGCCGGCCGGTGATGTTCTCGATCATCCCCGTCGGATCGTCACTGTCGCGCAACGACAACGAGGCGAGTTGCAACGCTGCTGCCCAGCCCTCGGTCGACTTGTTGAGGTCTTGGACATCGTCCCGATCGAGGTGTAGCCCGCTCACTTCGCGGAGGAACGACTCCGACTCGTCCGTGTCGAAACGCAGGACGCTCGAATCGAGTTCGACGAGTTCATCGCGCATTCGCATGCGGCTCAGCGGTAATCCTGCCTGCGTGCGACTGGTGACGGCGATCTGCAAGTGGTGGCATCCGCGTTCGAGAAGAAAGTCCAGAGCGGCGATCGTCTCGGGTGAGGTGACGCGATGCCAGTCGTCGATCATCAGGGTCATGTGGGCACCGGTGCGGTGCAGGTCATCGATCAAGGTGCTCAGGACGTAGCGTTCGGCATCGTCGCCGCGTGATTCCAGGATCTGTGCGAGTTGCCGGCCGAGTTGCGGGCGCACCTGATCGACCGCCTCGACGAGGTGCGTGACGAACCACAGGACATTGTTGTCGTCGCTGTCCACGGCGAGCCACGCGACCTCCACCCCGTCGCCTGCGAGCACGTCGCGCCACTGCGCCGCGAGGGTCGACTTACCGAAACCGGTGGGCGCGTGGATCGCCGTGAGCCGGCGTCGCTGGCCGGCCCGCAGCAGATCGATCAGCCGGGTGCGGTCGATGAGTGGTCGGTTCGCAGCCGGCGGTCGGAAGCGGGTTGCGGGGGAGGTGGACGGCGATGTGAACGACGACGGGAACCGTCCTCCTGATGCGGCGGTCGAGGCGGTCGACGGTAGCGACTCGTGTGCCGATCGGCCGGGAGTGTCCTCGGATAGTGCCATGTTGTCGGGTAATGCCATGTCGTCGACAGGAAGATCGAAGGTGCGTTCGAGTGTCCGGAGTTCCTCCCCGAATTCCATGGCGGTCTGCGGACGTAGTGCCGGGTCGGTCGACATGGCGCGTTCGAGCACGTCGCACAGGGAATCGGGGAGCCCACCACCCCGGAGGTCGGGGATGGGTTCCGACGTGATCCGAAGGAATTGCGCTACGACCCTCTCTCCCTCCCTGCGCTCGTAGGCGGCGTGGCCGGTGATCGCGGCGAAGAGGGTCGCCGCGAGGCCGTACACATCGGCCGCGGCGGTGGGGGTGGTGCCGTGGAGGATCTCGGGGGCGGTGAATGCCGGTGATCCGGTGATGGCTCCTGAGGACGTGCGGAACCCGCCACCGACCCGTGCGATGCCGAAATCGGTCAGTTGCGGTTCGCCGTACTCGGTGATGAGGATGTTGCCGGGCTTCACGTCGCGGTGCAGTACGTCGTTCCGGTGCGCGGTTTCGAGCGCTCCCGCAACCTTGATCCCGATGCGCACCGCCTCGGGCCACCCCAGCGGTCCGTGCCGGCGGATTCGTGCCTCGAGCGAGTCGTGCGGGTGGTAGTGCATCACGAGGTACGGCAGTCCCGTGTTGCCGGTGCCGGCCTGCAGCACTGTGACGATGTGCGGATGACCGGACAACCGGCCCATCGCGCGTTGCTCGCGTAGGAACCGATCGAGGTTGTCGGGGTCGAGGGTCGTGCTGAGCACCTTCACCGCCACGGTCCGGTCGAGAGACTCCTGGCGGCATCGATAGACCACCCCGAAGCCGCCTCGCCCGATCTCCTCCGAATTCGTGAATCCGGCGGCTGTCAGCGCTCGAACGGTGTCGGCCTCGTTCGCGGTGAGGACCAGCGCGGCTCGGGTGGCGAGTGGGTCGTTGTCGGTCATCGGGGCGCCTCGTTCAGGTATTTCTCCAGGATAGTCCCGCTGGGTGCACGCCCGGCGCTGATCACTCCTCCGTCCTCGATTACCTTTGTGCCGCCGGGGCGCGTCGACGAAGCCGATGACCCGGGCGAAAACGACACTGCGACGAGAAGTGGACACACACACATGAAGAAGACTCTCGCGGCGCTGCTCGGTACAGGCATGGTCCTGCTGGCGGCGGCGTGTGGATCCTCCGACGAGGCATCCGACTCGACCGAGGACACCACCGGCACGAGCACATCGGCATCGGCCGAATCCGGCACGCCGAGCAGCCCGGCGGTGACCCTCGGTGACAGCTACGAGGACAACTGCGCGGCACTGCTTCCGTATCTCGACGAACTCGAGGAATGGGGCCAGGATCGCACTGAGGCGGCAGCCGGTGTCGCCGAAGCTCAGCAGCAGCTGCCCGAATGGGAGAACCTGAGCGAAGAAGAGCAGGCCGATACTCTTCGTGCCATCGAAGACGCCGGTAAGGGGCAGTGCTCATAAGCAGCGAGTTGTTCGACAGGTTGCGGCGCTTCCCCGACGTGGAAGCGCCCAATCTGCTCGCCGTCGATGCGGCGGACCGCCTGATTCTCGACGAGGCGGACGCCGCTCTCGCGGACGCACCCGCCCGATCCATCGTCGTCATCGACGACCACTTCGGTGCGCTCACCCTCGGCACCGCGGTGCGGCACAACGCGTCCGGAGTGCGGGTCCATCAGGATTCCATCGTCGCCGAACGCGCGCTGGCCTCGAATGCCGATCGGGAGGGACTGTCGGATCGGTTCACCTCCCACGGTCTCGATGCGGAGCTTCTCATCGGCGCGCAGGTGGTGCTGATGCAGTTGCCGCGCTCGCTGAGTGCGCTCGCCGAGATCGCGGAGGCCGTCGCCCTGCACGCGTCGCCCGATGTGACCGTGTTCGCAGGTGGCCGGGACAAGCACATCACCGTGGCGATGAACGATGTTCTCGGGCGCTCGTTCGGTCAGGTCCGTGCGTCGCGAGGCCGGCAGAAGTCGAGGGTGCTCACGGCCCGGGAGCCGATTCCCGGCGAGCCGACCTATCCGGTCACGGAGACCCTGGCCGACCTCGACCTGGCAGTGGTCGCGCACGGCGCCGTCTTCGCCGGGCCGCGGCTCGACATCGGAACCCGTTATCTCCTCGACTTCCTGCGCCAGACCCCGCGCGACATCGGTGTTGCGGTGGACCTCGGGTGTGGCACCGGGATCCTCGCCGCCGAACTCGCCAGGCTCCGCCCGTCGGCGCGGGTCATCGCAACCGACCACTCGGCTGCCGCGGTTGCGTCGGCGTCCGCGACCGCTGCCGCAAACGGTCTGGCCGACCGAATCGAGACCCTGCGCGACGACGTCGGGGGCTCGCTGCCCGACGCTTCCGTCGACGTGGTGGTATGTAATCCGCCGTTCCATGTCGGCGCTGCGGTGCACACCGGAGTCGCGGTCAAGATGTTCGAGGCCGCTGCCCGCGTTCTCCGCGACGGCGGCGAACTGTGGACCGTGCACAATTCCAACCTCGGCTACCACCGCAACCTGCAACAACTTGTCGGCAGGACCACGGTTGCGGGTCGCAACCGTAAGTTCACCGTGACCCGATCTGTCCGCGCCCGGTAGAGTCCGGTTTGTCCGGGGCCCGCTCGGCGGCTCGAAGACGGTCCGCTCCGCGACGGGAACTTCCGCCGCGGCTGCCTCGTTCATCGAACAGTAGGTTCAACGGACAGAAGCGAACCATCAGAAGGGAAGTGCACGGTGCGCACCACCAGCAATCCGGTGTTCCGCAACCTGCCCAAGCAAGAGGGCGGCGGATACGCCTCATTCGGCACTGCGACAGCGGGCGCCGCTCAGGCCACCCAGCAATTCGGACAGCCTCAGCATGCGCCTGCTGATCCGTGGGCACGCCCCACCGATCAGCGATCCATGACGATCGACGACGTCGTCACGAAAACCGGTATGACGCTCGGCGTGCTCGCCGTCACGGCGCTGATCTCGTACGTCCTCGTCAACTCCAACACCGGCTTGGCGCTGCCCTTCGTGATCGGTGGCGGTCTGATCGGGCTCGTCCTCGTCCTCGTCGCGACATTCGGTCGCAAGATGGACAACCCTGCCATCGTCCTGGCCTACGCCGCCGCCGAAGGTGTCTTCCTCGGCGCGCTGTCGTTCCTCTTCACCTTCAATGTCAGCGGCACCAGTGCAGGGACGCTGATCGCACAGGCGGTCCTCGGTACCTTCGGTGTGTTCTTCGGCATGCTCGTCGTCTACCGCACGGGCGCGATCCGCGTCACCCCGCGGCTGACCCGCATGATCGTCGGCGCGCTCGTCGGTGTGCTGATCCTCGCGCTCGGCAACCTGGTCGCGGGCTTCTTCATGGACGGCGGGCTGGGCCTGCGCGACGGTGGCCCGCTCGCCATCATCTTCAGCCTCGTGTGCATCGGCATCGCCGCGTTCAGCTTCCTGCTGGACTTCGACTCCGCCGACCAGCTGATCCGGGCCCAGGCGCCGGAGAAGGCGGCGTGGGGTGTGGCGCTCGGTCTCACCGTCACCCTGGTCTGGCTGTACGTCGAGATCCTTCGACTGCTGAGCTACTTCCAGAGCGACTAGATTCCAGCACACACGGCCGGATCATCCACAGGGTGGTCCGGCCGTTGTCGTCTCCCGGCGCCGGCCGTCGAGTCGCCCGATGCGGGACGGGTACCCGGCCCCGAGCAACCGCGGTCTGAGAACATGGTGGTATGCGCATCGCGGATTCTGTCGTCGACCTCATCGGCAACACCCCCCTGGTCAAACTCAACTCGGTGGTCAAACCCGGATCGGCGCTGGTGGCAGCGAAGATCGAATACCTCAACCCCGGCGGCAGCTCGAAAGACCGCATCGCCGTCAAGATGATCGACGCGGCCGAGGCCTCGGGAGAACTGAAGCCGGGCGGCACGATCGTCGAGCCGACCTCCGGGAACACCGGGATCGGCCTGGCGCTCGTCGCCCAGCAGCGCGGATACAAGTGCGTGTTCGTCTGCCCCGACAAGGTCAGCGAAGACAAGCGCAACGTCCTCAAGGCGTACGGCGCCGAAGTGGTGGTGTGCCCGACGGCGGTACCGCCGGAGCACCCCGACAGCTATTACACCGTCTCCGACAGGCTCGCGCGCGAACTGCCCGGCGGCTGGAAGCCGAACCAGTACGCCAACCCAGGTGGCCCCGACAGCCACTACGAGACCACCGGCCCCGAAATCTGGAACGACACCGACGGCAAGATCACCCACTTCGTCGCGGGTGTCGGTACCGGCGGCACCATCAGCGGTACCGGCCGCTACCTCAAGGAGGTGTCGGGCGGCAAGGTCAAGGTGGTCGGCGCCGACCCGGAAGGGTCCGTGTACTCCGGCGGCACCGGCCGCCCCTACCTCGTCGAAGGTGTCGGCGAGGACTTCTGGCCCTCCGCATACGACCCCGCCATCCCCGACGAGATCATTGCCGTCTCCGACGCCGACTCGTTCGAGATGACCCGTCGCCTCGCTCGCGAGGAAGGCCTGCTCGTCGGCGGCTCGTGCGGCATGGCGATGGTCGCGGCACTCGAGGTCGCCGAGCGTGAGGGCCCCGACGCGGTGGTGGTGGTGCTGCTGCCCGACGGCGGCCGTGGCTACCTGTCGAAGATCTTCAACGACAAGTGGATGGCCTCGTACGGCTTTCTGCGTGCTCCCCTCGACGGCAAGCCCGACGACTCCATCGTCGGCGATGTGCTCCGCGGCAAATCCGGCGACCTGCCCGCGCTCGTGCATACCCACCCGTCGGAAACCGTGCGCGACGCGATCGAGATCCTTCGTGAATACAGCGTGTCGCAGATGCCCGTCGTCGGTGCCGAACCGCCCGTCACCGCCGGTGAGGTCGCCGGGTCGGTCAGCGAACGGGAACTGCTCAGTGCGGTGTTCGAAGGACGCGCCAACCTCGCCGACTCCGTCGAGAAGCACATGAGTCCGCCGCTCCCGAACATCGGCGTCGGCGAATCCATCTCGGCTGCGACGAAGGCATTCGGCGACACCGACGCGCTCATGGTGATCGACGACGGCAAGCCCGTCGGCGTCATCACCCGCCACGATCTGCTTGGTTTCATCTCCGAAGGCCGATAGGACACCGATTCCCCATGACTGACAACACCCAGCACGGGTTCGCCACGCGCGCCATTCACGCCGGCTTCGAGCCCGATCCCCAGACCGGCGCGGTCAACGTGCCGATCTATGCGTCGTCGACGTTCGCTCAGGACGGCGTCGGTGAGATGCGCAACGGCTTCGAGTACGCGCGCACGGGAAACCCCACTCGCCGTCCGCTCGAAGCGAATCTCGCCGCACTCGAGGGCGGCACCTACGGCCGTGCGTTCGGTTCGGGGATGGCCGCCACCGACTGCCTGTTGCGGTCGGCGCTGCGGCCCGGCGATCACCTCGTGATCCCCAACGACGCCTACGGTGGCACGTTCCGGCTCATCGACAAGGTCTTCACACAGTGGGGCATCGAGTACACGCCGGCCGCGGTCAACGACCTCGACGAGGTGCGCGCGGCCCTGCGGCCGAACACCAAGCTCGTATGGATCGAGACTCCCACCAACCCGCTGCTCAATATCGGTGACATCGCCGCGCTCGCCGACGTCGCGCACAGCGGTGGCGCGAAACTCGTCGTCGACAACACGTTCGCCTCGCCGTACCTGCAGCAGCCGCTGTCGCTCGGGGCCGATGTCGTGCTGCATTCGACCACCAAGTACATCGGAGGTCACTCCGACGTCGTCGGTGGCGCACTGGTGACCGACGAGGAAGAACTCGACACTGCGTTCGCATTTCTGCAGAACGGTGCGGGTGCCGTCCCCGGGCCGTTCGACGCGTTCCTCACACTGCGCGGCATCAAGACCCTTGCGGTGCGCATGGAGCGGCACAGCGACAACGCCGAGAAGATCGTCGATGCACTGGCCGGGCACAAGGGGGTCACCCAGGTGCTGTACCCGGGCCTCGACTCGCACCCGGGCCACGCGGCGGCTGCGAAGCAGATGCGCCGGTTCGGTGGCATGATCTCGGTGCGGCTCGCCGGCGGGCGGCAGGCCGCGCTCGACTTCTGCAAGCGCACGGAGATCTTCACCCTCGCCGAGTCGCTGGGCGGCGTCGAGTCGCTCATCGAGCACCCGGGCGCCATGACCCACGCGTCCACGGCGGGTTCGGCGCTCGAGGTGCCGGACGATCTCGTGCGGCTGTCGGTCGGCATCGAGGACGCCGCAGATCTGCTCGCCGACATCGAGCAGGCACTGGGGTAGTGACCACATCGTTTTCGTGACGACACGACCAGAGGCGCCCTTCGGGGCGCCTCTTCGCATTCCGGGTCGCCTACCCTGAGGCGGTGGGTGCATTCGATCAGGTGCGCGTGGGTGAACCGGAGATTCGTGCGGCCTACGAGGAACTCGAGCCCGTCCTGCGGCGAACGCCCGTGCTGCCATCGCGTGTGCTCTCCGAACGGACTGGCGTCCCGGTGTGGTTCAAATGTGAAAACCTCCAGCACACCGGCTCGTTCAAACCGCGGGGTGCGTACTACCGCATTGCGCGACTCGCACCGGACGAGCGTGCGCGCGGTGTTGTGGCAGCGAGCGCCGGAAACCATGCGCAGGGGGTCGCGTGGGCGGCGACCGGGCTCGGCATTGCCTCGACGGTGTTCATGCCGGTGGGCGCTGCTCTGCCGAAGATCGTCGCGACCCGGTCCTACGGCGCCGACGTACATTTCGCAGGCCACACGATCGACGACGCACTGGTGGCGGCGCAGGACTTCGCGGCGCAGACGGGGGCGGTGTTCATCCACCCTTATGATCACGAGGATGTCGTGGCAGGACAGGGCACCGTCGGGTTCGAGATCGCCGAACAGATCCCCGACGTGAGTGCTGTGGTGGTACCGACCGGCGGTGGTGGACTGCTCGCCGGGGTGGCAGCGGCGCTCGCCGCGGTCCGGCCCGAGGTTCGGGTGATCGGTGTGCAGGCCGAGGGTGCAGCCGCGTGGCCCGAGTCATTGCGAGCGGGGCACCCCGAACGAGTGCACGACATGTCCACCGTTGCGGACGGCATCGCTGTGGGGATGCCCGGGACCGTACCGTTTCCGCTCGTGCAGGACCATGTCGAACGTGTCGTCACTGTCAGCGAGGATGCTCTGGCGCGAGCTCTGGTGCTGTGCATGGAACGATCCAAGCTCATCGTCGAACCTGCCGGCGCCGCTGCGGTCGCTGCGCTGTCGACCGCCGGCCTGGAGTTCGACGGTCCAGTGGCCGCGATCCTGTCCGGCGGCAATATCGACCCGCTCGTCCTCACCCATGTGATCGGGCACGGCCTTCGGGCAGGCGGACGCTACCTCGCTGTGCGAGTACCGATTCCGGATCGGCCTGGTGCCCTGGTGGGGTTGCTGAGCGTGGTGGGCGACTCGGACGCCAGCGTCGTCGACGTCGTGCATTCGCGCACGGCGGGGCAGCTCGCCCTCGACGAGGTGCAGGTCGCGTTGACGATGGAAACCCGTGGCGCGCAACACCGTGGCGAGGTGCTCGACGCGTTGCGTGAGGCCGGCTACGTGGTGGAGATCGAGTAGGCCGGCCTCGCCGTCGCACAGGACGACCAGGCCGAACGCCAGGACTCGACGGCACTCCCGCGCTGAGTCAGTGGCTCAACCCCGCTGTGACTCGAGTGTCGTCAGCGCGTGCTCGAACAGGTCGAGGTTGTAGTTCGCATCCTCGAACCCGCCCACGGTGTCCTTGCCGCCGGGATACACGGTGCCGGCGCCGACCGCAGGTACCGCCTGGAACAGAGGTTCGGTCATGACGGCCTCGAGTTCTGCGTTCGGCTCCCCGCGAAGGTTCGTCACGTGGAGCAGCACGGTGCCGTCGAGTACGACGGGAAGTTGCTCGACGCTCAGTTCGGCTTCACCGGCCGACTCTGCGCCCGCGACGGCTTCCTCGGCGGGTGCGATGCGCGCGCCGGCCTTCGTGAACACGCTTCCCCAGATGCTTTCGCCGCTGTAGGTGTTGAAGGTGCCGGCATTCCAGGAGCCGAGCAGTGCGAACGTCTCGGTGTCGAGTGTGTCGCTGTGTGTTTCGGCGATGCGTGCGGCGCGCTCGTCGAAGTCGGTGGTCAGCTGCTCGTAGGCGTCCTCCTTACCGAGTGCCTGCGCGACGAGCTCGACGCGCCCTTGCCAGTCGGCGCGACCGGGTCCGGCGATGTCGAGTACCAGCACGGGTGCGATCTCGCGCAGCGGGGCAAGGTCGCTGTCTTCGATGCGGTTGTGGGCGATGATCACGTCCGGTTCGAGGGTGGCGATCTGCTCGATGTCGGGTTCTGACCCGTTGGACACCACCTGGACATCCGCGATCTGTTCCCAGGTTTCCGCTGTGACGGACGTTTCATCCACGGCGCCGCGACCGACCGGGACGACTCCGAGGTTGATCAAGGGCTGGGTCGCGATGTGATGGATGGCGACGATGCGCTCGGCGTCGACGGGGATGTCCACCTCTCCGGAGCCGTCGGTCACCGTGCGGACGTCGGCTTCTGTCGGAGTGGTCTCGGCCGGTCCGGACGAACTGCATCCCGTCAGAAGCAGGGCCAGGCTTGCCGCTGCGGCAAGAGCACCGGCTCCGATTCTGCGGCGTGAACGTATGGCGAACATGGGACCTCTCGTGGGGCAAGGAACGCGGTACCGTAGGGGCACGCGTAATTGCGAAACTATTTCGCAATTGGCTAAGGTTAGCCTGATCAATGTCGTTCAGGAAAGGCGCATGCAATCTATGGCTGCGGGATCGGGTCTTCGCGGCCTGCTGCATCCGGTACGCGTTCGGCTGCTGGTTTCCGGTGCGCTGCAGGTGTTCTGCGCGATCGGAACCCTGCTTCCATTCCTCGCGATAGCCGAGGTCACGCGGACATTGCTCCACGGCGGAGGCGTCTCCTGGAATTGGGTGTGGGTCGCGGTGGTAGCCCTGCTGGTGACGCCGCTCCTTCACAGCTTCTCGTTTTCGCTCAGCTTCGGCGCGAGCCGCGACACCCAGTACCGGACACGGCGGAACCTGGTCGGCCATCTCGCGCGGGTGCCGCTGGGCTGGTTCGGTGGCGTCACCGGGGGTGGACTACGCAAGCTCGTGAGCAGCGACGTGGCCGGCCTCACCGGTCTGATCGGTGAGGCCATTCCGCTCGCGCCCCGGTTTGCGGGTGTGTCGATCCTCGCGATCGTCTACCTCGTCTGGATCGACCCGCTTTTCGCGGCAGTGGTCGTCCTGCCGGTGATCATCGCTTCCGTACTCTTGATCCGCCGTCCGCCGGTAGCCCCAGACCTCGAACGGGAGTATCGCCGCGCGGCACGGGGGCTGAGTGAGCGCGCAACCGAACTCTGCCAGGGTATGGCCGTCTGGAGGGTGTTCTCGGGTACTCGCCTCGCCGACGACAGATTCGTCGATGCCATCGACGAGCACACCCGCTCCTATCTTGCGATGGAACATGCCCGGGACAAGCGGGGGCGGCTTCCGCTGACGCTTTCGTCGTGGTCGTTCATCCTGGTGTGGACGATCGTATGGGGTGCGGTCTTCGTCGCTGCCGACCTTGTGGTCGCGGCGGATCTGATCCCGTTCCTGCTGATGTGCTGGATTGTGTCGCGCGCCGTGTGGCTCGTGCCGACATTGCGCACGCTGATTCGTCGTGGTCGTGTCCTCACCGAATCGCTCGACCGCGTGTTCGCGATCCCGGAACTCCCGACGGGAGACCGGACGCTTGCCGCACGCCGCGACATCACCCTCCGTTTCTCCGACGTCACATTCGAATACAACAGGGGAGCAAAGGTAATCGATGATCTCGACCTCGAGCTGGCGCCAGGCACGGTGACCGCAGTGGTCGGCCCGTCCGGGTCGGGGAAGTCGACGTTGACCCGTCTGCTGCCGCGATTCTGGGATGTCACCGGCGGCGCGATCACAGTCGACGGGGTCGACATCCGCCGGTTGGATCCTGCCGAGCTCTACCGGCTGATCGGATTCGTCTTCCAGGATGTGCGCATGCTGCGACGAACCGTGGCCGACAACATCCGCCTCGCGGATCCGGAGGCGAGCAACGAGCGGGTCCACGCTGCGGCGCGCGCGGCACGTATCCACGACCGGATCCTGGAAGAGCCGTTCGGCTACGACGCCGTGGTCGGAGAAGACGTCTCGTTCTCCGGGGGTGAGGCCCAACGCATCTCGATCGCGCGTGCGATTCTCGCCGATCCGCCGGTGCTCGTTCTCGACGAGGCGACGT
The DNA here is from genome assembly GCF_055230935.1 of Rhodococcus ruitaii. Lineage (NCBI taxonomy): Bacteria > Bacillati > Actinomycetota > Actinomycetes > Mycobacteriales > Nocardiaceae > Rhodococcus > Rhodococcus ruitaii. The sequence goes on from NZ_JBUYWC010000002.1 coordinate 44,226, forward strand.
CGGCACTCGATCGCGAGAACGAAACGGCGATACTCGCTGCTCTCGACGAATTGTGCCGCGACCGGACGGTTCTCGTCATCGCGCATCGTCTCCATACCATCGTGAACGCCGACCGCATCGTCTTCCTCGAGCACGGTGCGGTGATCGAAGCCCGTAGCCACGACGAGCTGATGGCCGCCGGCGGACGCTACGCCGATTTCGAGGCGACACTTTCACGTAGCCACCACCCGATCGCTACCACCGGAACCCCGGAATGACGGTGTCGACGCGATGATGTTTCCGTCCCGCAAGCCAGGGCCGAAGGCCCGATTGTCGCGAGAGGTGATCCTGCGTGCCGCGCTGGCGACCTCGCGAGAGATCACCATCACCGGGATCGCCGAGCAGCTGGACTGCTCGGCAGCGGCTCTCTACCGGCATGTCGAAAGCAAGGACGACATCGTCATCGGAGCTCTCGAGCTTCTCATCGCCGAGACGCCCCGGCCGGATCCCTTCCGAGGCTGGCGAAGTCTGCTCGAGCAGGAGTGCGACCTACGCTGGGGACTGTACGAGGGGCATCCCGAACTGGTCGCGGCATGGCCCAGAACCGGGCGACCTGTCGTAGCATCGGTACACCGCAACGAGTGGGTGGCGCTCCGGGTCGCGGCCGCCGGCTTCGACCTCGTCGACGCGCGCGGAGTCGTCGCAGCCATCGCCGCCGCCGCCGCGGACTACGGACTGCTGCTCGCATTCCAGCAGCGGCCGGGTGCGGTACAGGCATTGGATGCGCGACTGGGAGTTCTCGGTCCCGAGATGCGGGCCGTCGAGCAGGACAGGTTGTCGCGACCGCGGCACCATTTCGACCGACAGCTGCGAATCCTTTTGGACGGATTCGCAGTTCACTACGAGAGGATGATCGATGAGCGCTGATTCCGTGCAGGCCGTATCCGAAGGACGCGGTGAGATCGAGCTGGTCATGCACGACCTGACACCGCGGATCCTGCGCGTGGTCCGGGTAGAGGAGCTCTCGCGTACGATGCGCCGGATCGTCGTGGGAGGTAGTGCACTGGCGGGCTTTCCATACGTGAGCATGGCTCCGGATGAGCATGTCAAGCTGTTCTTCCCGGATGCCGCGACCGGGTGCATCGTGATGCCCGAGATTGGTCCCAACGGAATGCGTGTTCCGTCCGACGGGTCGCGGCCCGTGTCCCGCGACTACACCGTCCGTGCGTTCGATCGTGAATTGCTGGAGCTGACACTGGACTTCGTTCTCCACTCGCATGGCATCGCGGGTGAGTGGGCGTCGAAGGCAGCGCCGGGAGACGAGGTCGGTGTGCTCGGGCCGCGCGGCTCGCACGTCTACCCGACGGGATTTGACTGGTATCTGCTGGTTGCCGATGAGACCGCACTTCCTGCGCTCTGCAGGTGGATCGAAGAACTGCCCTCGGGCACGAGAGTGCTGGCCTTCGCCGAAGTCGCCGACGAGCACTCCGAACTCGCCGCCCCGGGACGTGAAGGAGTCGAGCTCACCTACCTGTATCGCGGCTTGGCGGAACCGGGTGCGACGACACTGCTCGCCGACGCGGTCCGCGCGTGCGACTTCCCGGACGGGGAAATGTTCGCGTGGGTGGCGGGCGAGGCGGGATCGATCAAGCCGATCCGTTCTTATCTCACCCGCGAGCTGGGGCTTGCGCGGGGCCGCGCGAAGGTCGACGGGTACTGGCGTCGGGGCAAGGCGGACCACGATCACCATGAGGTGATCGAGGAAGACGACTGACCGGGCATCCGGCCCGTACGATCGCACGCGTGACGGACTTCGAGTACGACCTCGCCGCCGATGATGCGCTGATCGCCGCCGTGCTTCTCCTACTTCGGGAGCGCGGCCCGCTCACACTCGACGAGATAGGGGAGCAACTCGTATCGGTTGCAGGAGCCGACGATCTGAATCTGCCCATCGATGAGCTGCCCCAGCATCCGATGCTGGTCTACCTGAGTGATGGTCGATACGCCGCATTCGACGCGCTCCTCGGCGGCCGTGTCCTGACGCATCGGCTCACCGACGCCGAGGTGGCGTCTGCTGTGCTGCCCATCGACGAGCTTTCTCCGCTTCTCGTGTTCGTGACCGGCTACGAGGACTACGACCTCGTCGAGGTCGACCACGAACCCGACCGGCTGGACGGTCGCGGTATCACCGACCTCACCCCGTTCGGCCACGAGGCGCTCGTGTTCCCCCGGGGTGCTTTCGCCGAGTTGTCGCCCGGCGACCTCGTGGCCGCGACCGTGACGGAGACGGGATTGGCAATTGCTTCGGCAACCGCCGAGATCGACACAGTTCCCGCGTTGGCCGCGGTGCTGACGGAGACCCTCGCGTCGGGCGACCCGGCGCATCTCGAATCGTCGGTGTTCGCGGCACTGGTCGATACGCCCACTGCGTTCACCGTTCCGTCCCTGCCGTTGTCGGAACAGATCGCGAAAGCGGGACTCGAGATCTCGGGCGGTCTCGTGGCACCGCCCGGGTTCGACTTCGCGGGATATCTCGCCCAGAGCGCGGTCGATTCCTACGCCGAGCAGGTCGGTGTCCCGGTCGAGGCAGTGCCGGGGGTGGTGTTGTTCGCGTCGCTGGTCGATGCGATCAGTGACGGGGACGACAGCGACCTCGAGTCGCGGTTCGCGGAGGGTAAGTCCGGGCTTTTCGCGGCGTTGGCCGACCCCGATGTGGCAATGACGGTCGTCGACGAACTCCTCGAGCAGGCGATCGATCCGGCGTCGATCGAACGGGCCGCGGTGTGGATGAAGGACCACGGCCCGCGGAAGGTCGGTGCGGCGGCGTGCTGGATTGCGGGCAAGGCCGCGGAGACCGATGCTCGCATCGATGATGCGGCGCGTTACTTCGAGCGTTCCGCGGACCTGGACTCGGGGTTCGATCCGGCGCTCGAGGACCTCGCCCGGTATGTCTCCGACAGCGGGGACGCGGTCCGCGCGTTGTCGTTGCTGGGCCGGTCGCTCGACGGTCCGGATCACCCGCTGTACTCGGTGTTGGAGGCCTTCCAGCCCGTCGAGCGTCCCGGTCTGGGCCGCAATGATCGGTGCTGGTGCGGGTCGGGTCGCAAATACAAGGTGTGCCATCTCGGAGCGGCCGAGTACTCGCTGGAGGATCGCGCCCCCTGGCTGTATTTCAAGGCCTGCATGCAGTTGTTGCAGTTCTCGTGGCGGGACCACAGGTTCGCGCTTGCGGAGGCGTGGAGCGGCTACAGCGCCGACGACGCCGATCTGTTCGAGGCGCTGTCCGATCCGCTGCTCGACGACGTGATGCTCGGGGAAGGCGGTGGGCTGGCAGAGTTCGGGGAGGTGCGTGGCTACCTGCTACCGGACGACGAACGTGATCTGCTGGCGCAGTGGCTGCCGGTGGAGCGGTCGGTGTACGAGGTCGAGGCCGTCCGGGCCGGGGAAGGCCTGACGCTGCGAGACGTGCGTACCGGCCGGCAGAGAGAGCTGACCGCGCCCGAGGTGGGAGGAGACATCCCTGTCGGCGGCCTGTTGTGCGCGCGAGTCGTTCCGGTCGCAGAGACGTGGCGGATTCTGGGGGCCGCCACACCTGTCACTCAGGAGCAGGGCGATGCGATCCTCGGGCTCTTCGTCGGCGGCGAGCGCGCCGACGAGTACGCCGGAGTCGCGCTCGTCGAAGCGCTGAGCGGTTTCTTCGAGCCTGCGGAGACAACGGACGGATAACGGAAAGTACCTCCCGTCACACCAACCCCACCTTGTCGAGTGACTAGAACGTGTTCCTAAATATATGTGATATCAATAAGCGGAACCCATGCTCGTGACTGGTATCACAAGTACGGTTGGGGTCGTTCGAAGATGGATGTGGGGGTTGCGTATGTCGGTAGACCCGTCTGCGGTCATCGTGGCAGTGGCCACGGCAGCGAGTGCGCTCGTGCAGGGAGCGGACATACCAGCAGAGATACAAGATGAGGTGATGTCGGCGATCGAATCGTTCGAGGCGGGGGCCCCGGACACCGACAAGCAGGTCGAGGACTTCGTCGCATCGTTACCTGAGCAGGTGCAGGACCAAGCCGGACAGGTGGTCGCCGACACCACCGATTCTGTCGCCGCGGCCATCGAACCGCACCTGCCGGAGGAGGCGCTCGAAGCGCTCCACCCACCGGAACCCGAATCCGACCTCGTGCCGGCGCCACCCGCGCCGCGGCCGAGCGCGTTCGGAAATGCACCGGTGCCACAGGCACCGACGCTCGGCCCGCAACCCACTGCCACCATCGGAGGCGTCACCCTCCCGTCGATTCCAGCGATCTTGCCGGGCACGGGCTTGGCGCCGATCGGTGCGATCGCGGTGTTCGCTCCATGGCTGCGCAAGGCCGGTGAAATCTGCGACGGGATCACTGCGCCGGTCCTCGCGGCACTCTACTCGGCCGAGAACGGCTTCCGTTTCGGACCGACCGCCCCTGTCTCGCCCGTCGGGGCGAAGGGCCCTGGCCAGTTCATGCCCGGCACGTGGCGCGAGTACGGCAAGGACGCTGATGGCGACGGCAAGATCGACATCCTCGGCATCGCCGATCCCGTCATGGCGTCCGGCAACCTGCTGTGCGACAACTACAAGCAGATCGACGACTGGAAGGAGCGCGGTCTCGTCCAGGGCAACACATTGGATCTGACACTCGCGGCGTACAACGCCGGTGCGGGTGCGGTTCGCCGGTCGGGTGGCATGCCGTCCGGGTCGCCCGACTACGAGAACCAGACCAAGCCGTACGTGGCGAAGATCCGGGCTACCGAAGCGGCGTTCTCCAGGCTGCTGTCGCCGTTCTTCGGTCTCGGTCTGGGGGGCGCGAGCGACGTCGGCAACCGCGTCGTCGATCTCGCGTTCAAATTCCTGGGGCTGCCGTACGTCTGGGGCGGCGGCAACATCCACGGGCCGTCCGGCGGCGGCTTCGACTGCTCGGGTCTGACGTCCTACGCGGTACACGCCGCGACCGGCATCACCTTGCCCCGCACCTCGGAAACCCAGTGGCATGTGGGCACCGAGATTCCGCTCGAGCACGCCCGTCCGGGTGATCTCTTGTTCGGTAATTGGCAGGCCGGCGGGCCCGGTCACGTCGCGATCTACATCGGCGGTGGACAGATGGTGCACGCGCCGACCACCGGCGACGTGGTGCGTGTCGGCGCTGTCTTCCCCGACATGAAGGCACGTCGGATCATCTGACGCGGTGCGAACACAGCGAACCCGGGCCGGAAACTCCGGCCCGGGTTCGCTGGCGCGTACGTCGGAATCAGCCGTGGTACGGCTCTGCGGAAACCAGCGTCACCTTCATCGTCTTGCCATTGGGCAGCGCATACTCGCGAGTTTCGCCGACCTTGGCCTCGATGAGGGCGTTGCCGAGCGGGGAACTGGGTGAGTACGTCTCGAGCTCGCTGTTGCGCGCGCCTTCTTCACGGGTCGCGATGAGGAACGTTTCCTTGTCGGATTCGTCACCGTCGTAGTACACCGTGACGACCGAGCCTGGCAGCGCGACACCGGACTGTGTGGGTGCGACGCCGACCTTCGCGGCGCTCAGCAACTCCTGCAGCTGACGGATGCGTGCTTCCTGCTGACCTTGTTCCTCGCGGGCGGCGTGGTAACCACCGTTTTCCTTGAGGTCACCTTCTTCACGCCGCTCGTTGATTTCGGCCGCGATGACGGGACGATTGGCGATGAGCTGGTCCAGTTCCACCTTGAGGCGGTCATAGGACTCCTGTGTCAGCCAGGTCACCTGGGTCTCGGTCATCATCGATCACTTCCTTCGGGTTGGAGCCCCCGGCTCCGCGGACAAGTCGTGCATACGCAACGACCGCAACAGCACGACCCTCGTCGTTCCCCCCTGGAATCTGGTGAACGGGGTCGTACTGGCTCTGGTGCAGCAATTTCTCTTATGCAGCAATACACGGCCCCAATGGGTGGAACCGTGTATCGGCCTATTCTAACACCCGATCCGGGCTACGCGCCGAAATCGCAGCGTAACGGCACCGTGATCAGGGTGTGCGCAGGTATTCCGGAACATTGAAGCTGCATCCGTACCCGTCGCCCATGCCGGGGCGCTGCGACGTCTTGACCGTCGAATCCAGGACCACCGTCGATGAGTCCGACGCCGGGACGAGGATTTCACGCCTGCCGGTTTCGCTGCCGTCCCGCGATCGCGCACGGACGATGCACACGGCTTCCTGTGACGGGTCCTGGCGCGTGACGGACATCTTGATGTCGAGGGTGTCGTCGTCGACGACGTCGAACGCAACCACCTCGTATTCGATCTCGGCGGGTCCGAACTGCTGGTACATCATGAATCCGATGCCGATTCCCGCGATGACGCCGAGCGCGGTGAACCCCCACTTCTTGCCGCGAGCCGTCCGTGTTCTGGACGGATATCTCGCGCTGCGCCGGGGTGGTTCTGCGGTGTCGGTCATCATGTTTTCTTTCGTGCCCGGGCCGAAGTTCGGGTGCTCCCGTGGGGCCACGGCTGACGGAGGAGTTGTCAGGTGGAACTATAGGGGAGGGAGTCGAACGGCCCGCACCGGCGGTCGCTGTCCGGTCCCGAGATGTACACGACGGTGAGGTGGAGGAAACACGTGAGCGGACTACGGCTCATGGCCGTGCATGCCCATCCCGATGACGAGTCGAGCAAGGGTGCCGCCACCACGGCCCGCTACGCGGCGGAGGGGAACGACGTGCTCGTCGTGACCCTCACGGGTGGCGAACGAGGAGACATCCTCAATCCGGCGATGGACGTGCCCGGTATCCGGGATCGCATGCCCGATGTCCGTCGCGAAGAGATGGCGGCGGCCGCCCGTCACCTCGGCGTGCAGCATCGCTGGCTCGGTTTCGTCGACTCCGGTCTTCCCGAGGGCGATCCCAAGCCGCCGCTGCCCGAGGGGTGCTTCGCCGTGGTGCCGCTCGACGGGCCCACACGCAAGCTCGTCGAGGTCATCCGGGAGTTCCGTCCCCACGTCATGACCACGTACGACGAGAACGGCGGTTACCCCCACCCCGATCACATCCGTTGCCACGAGGTGTCGATGGCGGCGTACGACGCGGCAGCCGATCCGGAGTATCACCCCGAGCTCGGCGAACCGTGGGAGGTGCAGAAGGCCTACTACTCGCACGGCTTCATCCGTAAGCGCATCGAACTGTTCCGTGACGAGTACGAACGCCGTGGCGAACCGTTCCCGATGGAGGAGTGGCTGAGCCGCTGGCGCACCGAGCAGGGCGACCTCATGGCGCGGGTCACCACCCAGATAACCTGTGGTGACTACTTCCCGAATCGCGACGATGCGCTTCGGGCACACGCAACGCAGATCGATCCGAACGGGTCGTTCTTCGCGGTGCCGCTGGACATCCAGCAGAAGGTGTGGCCGACCGAGGAGTTCGAGTTGGCCAAGACCCGTGTCACCACGAAGATCCCGGAGTCGGATCTGTTCGCGGGTATCGAGGACGGACAGGTGAGATGACGTTGGGCACGCTGGCAATCGAGGTGCTTGCGCAGGACCCTGTGGGCCCCGAGTTCGGCAAGGCGTCGCCGGTCGGACTGGCCCTGGTTCTCATTCTCCTGGTCGCGATCGTCCTGCTCATCTGGAATATGAACAAGCGTCTCAGCAGGCTTCCCGACACGTTCGAGCCAGAGAGCCCGGAAGCGGACCAGGCGGCGGACGACGGTACCGACCGCGGCGCGGCGGAGGCACGCGCAGAGGACGCCACCGAGAAGGATGGGAAACAGACTCCGCACGGCGGCAAGTGAGTCCCACGTAGCGTGGGTGCATGGCGAACAGGCTTGCCGAGTCCCTCAGCCCGTACCTGCGTCAGCACGCCGACAACCCCGTGCACTGGCAGGAATGGGGCGACGACGCGCTCGCTGAGGCCCGTAGCCGTGACGTGCCGATCCTCCTGTCCATCGGCTACGCCGCGTGCCACTGGTGCCATGTCATGGCACACGAGTCGTTCGAGGACGATGCCACCGCGTCGGTGATGAATGCGGATTTCGTGTGCATCAAGGTCGACCGGGAGGAGCGTCCCGACATCGACGCGGTGTACATGAACGCCACCGTCGCCATGACGGGGCAGGGCGGATGGCCCATGACCTGCTTCCTCACGCCCGCCGGAGAACCTTTCTACTGCGGCACGTACTACCCGAACGCGCCGCGCGGCGGAATGCCGTCGTTCAGTCAGTTGCTCGGGGCGATCACCGACACGTGGCGCAACCGTCGTGATGATGTTGCCAAGGCGGCGGCCGCGATCGTCGCCGAACTCGGGCGCAGCAGCGGTGGGCTCCCCCCGGGTACCCGCACCGTCGGCCCGGAGCTTCTCGACGCGGCGGCAGCGACGGTTGCGGGCGACGAGGACAGAGTGCACGGTGGTTTCGGCGGCGCACCGAAGTTTCCGCCGTCGAACCTGCTCGAGGGGCTGCTCCGCGGGTACGAACGCACGGGAGCGCCCGAGATGCTGGGGCTCGTCGACCGCACCGCGGAGGCCATGGCGCGTGGCGGCATCCACGACCAGCTCGGCGGTGGTTTCGCCCGCTACAGTGTCGATTCGGGTTGGGTGGTGCCCCATTTCGAGAAGATGCTCTACGACAACGCGCTGCTCCTGCGCGCGTACGCGCACCTCGCCCGCATCACTACGGCGCCCATGCCGTGTCGCGTGACGGAGGGCATCGTCGAGTTTCTGCTCCGCGACCTGCGCACCGACGAAGGGTGTTTCGCGTCGGCGCTCGATGCCGACACCGACGGAATCGAAGGGCTGACCTACACGTGGACGCCGCAGCAGCTCACCGAAGTTCTCGGCGACGACGACGGCGCGTGGGCAGCGAACGTGTTCGCCGTCACCGATTCCGGAACGTTCGAGGCCGGCACCTCCGTCCTGCAGCTGCCGGCCGATCCGGACGAGACCGAGCGCTTCGACTCGGTGCGCGCCCGGTTGTTCGTTGCGCGGCAGGCCAGGCCCCAGCCGGGGCGCGACGACAAGGTCGTCACCGCGTGGAATGCGATGGCGATCACCGGTCTCGTCGAGGCCGGTCTTGCGTCGGGTCGGCCGGACTGGGTCGACGCCGCCGCGAGGTGCGCTCGCGCGCTGGTGAGTTCGCACGTGGTTGACGGTCGTCTGCGGCGCGCGTCACTCGGTGGATCGGTGGGTGTGCCCGCCGGTGTGCTCGAAGACCACGGTGCTCTGATCACCGCTCTGCTCGCGCTGTACCAGGCCACCGGTGACGCCCGGTGGCTCGACCCTGCCAGGCAGTTGGCCGACACCACGCTGATCCACTTCGCCGATCCGGACACGCCGGGAAGCTGGTTCGATACCGCCCACGACTCCCAGCAGCTCGTGGCGCGGCCGCGCGATCCGGTCGATGGCGCGACGCCGTCCGGTGCCTCGCTGATCACCGAGGCGATGCTCTCACTGGCTGCGGTGGTCGACGACGGGGACCGCTACGCGGAGGCGGCGCATGCGTCGTTGAGCGCCGCGTCACTCCTGCTCGACCGGGCCCCGCGCTCGGCGGGGCACTGGCTCACCGTCGCCGAGGCCGCGGTGTGCGGGCCGATCCAGGTGGCAGTCGTAGGTGGGGGAGAGTTGCTCGAGGTGGCGCGGCGGGAGGCACCGGGTGGATCGCTCGTCGTCGGTGGTGAGCCGGAATCCTCCGCGCTCTTCGTCGGCCGGTCATTCGTCGACGGAGCGCCCGCCGCCTATGTCTGTCGGGGATTCGTGTGTGATCGACCGGTCACCTCGGTGCCCGCATTGCGTGAGGCGCTGACTGCCCGCTGATCACCGCCCGGCGGTCACGGCCAGACCAGGGAGCTGCGCGCCCCGAGGAAATCTCCCTCGCTGGTGACCGGGCCTTCGAGGAGTCCTGTGCATGCGTCTATGAGGAAGTTCGCAAAGCCGCTCCAGTTGGGCTCGATCTGCTCGGCCCCGAGCCGTTCCTCGTAGTCGGCGCAGAGGTCGGTGACGATGCGACCGAGGATCCACGACCGGCCCGTCAGTACCGACGGCGGGATCTCGGTCAGCAGCAGGCGTAAGCGACGGATGAGTTCCTCGACGACCGGATCGGCCGTGATGGTCCCGGCCACGATCTCGGCAATCGACGGGACGCTTCGCAGCTGCCGGAGAAATCGTGCACGCCAACCAGGGAACGGTATCGCTGCCAGCTGGTCGGTGAACGGAACGATGAGGCAGGTCAACAGATCTCGCACGCCCGGATTCGGGCCGAGCATGGCGAAGAGCTCTCGACGCCGGACGCGGGTGTCGTCGGAGAATCGGTACAGCAAGGCTCGGATCAGGTCGTCGCGACCGCCGAAGTGGTAGTGGACCGCGGAGTGGTTGGAGTTGCCTGCGTGCTCCGCGATGCGCCGGTTCGACACCGCGTCGATGCCGTGTTGTGCGAAGAGTTCTTCGGCCGAGTCGAGCAGAGCCTGCCGAACTCGATCACCGTAATTGCCCATTGCTCGTTTCCGTCGCTTCCTCGTGGTCCAACGTCCTCCGGCGTCGTGGGACGAACGTCACCAGTCTTACAGCTTGAAGGATTTAAGACACCCAGCGTACTGTTTTTTAAGTCAAGCAACGTAATTATCCGAGGAGTGCCGCCGATGTCCACGACCACCCTCGAGCAAGCTTCGGACGGACCGCCGGGCGATGACCGATCCACCGACGCCGATCGCGCCCGCAAGGAAGCGATCGGCCGCTACGTCGCCATCTTCGTCATGCCCTTCCTGATGGTCGGGATGATGATCACCGGGTACCTCGCCGCGATGCACGCTCCGGCGCCGAACAACATGCCGATTGCGGTGGCAGGCACCACCGAGCAGGCCGTCCAGTTCGCTCGCTCACTCGAGGACAGCGATCCCGACGCAGTCGATGTCCGGATCGCGGCTTCCGCCGACGAAGCACGCGATCTGGTCTTCGGCCGTGAGGTTGCCGGCGCGGTGGTGCTGTCCGACACCGGAACCGCCACCCTCTACACGGCGGGTGCTGCGGGTGCGTCGCAGTCGTCGACCGTCACCGGCCTGCTCGCGCCGCAGGTGATCGGGCAGGGTTTCGATCTCGTGTCCGAAGACCTCGCCCCGCTGCCCGAGCAGGACACGGCAGGCCTTGCCGCCATGTTCATGGCGACTGCACTCATGCTCGCGGGCTATATGCCCTGGAGCATCATGCTGTCCAATTCACCCGAGTTGCTGCGCACGCGACGTGCGGTGCCGCTTCTCGCCGGGTGGTCCGCACTCATCGCTGCACTCGTGTGGTTCGTCGCAGGTCCGGTGCTCGGCGCGATCGAAGGGCATGTCTTCGCGGTTCTGGGGATCTCGTGGCTTGCGGTATTCGCCGTGGGGTCGGTGCAGTTGTTCCTCACCAAGATCTTCGGTCCGATGGCCGTGCTCGTCGGCATGCTCTTCATCATGGTGCTCGGTGTTCCTGCGTCGAACATGGGCATGTCGATACACACCCTCCCGTCGCTGTACGGGACGCTGCACACCTTCCTGCCGACACCGGCGACCGGTGAGGCGCTCCGTTCGCTCTTGTACTTCGACAGTGACGGACTCGGCGGGTACGTGCTCGTCCTGGCCATCGGCACGGTGGTGGCGCTTGCCGCAATTCTCGGTGTCGATGCGATCAAGCGCAAACGCAACCCCACCGGCGGCGACCCCGAAATCACAGTGGCCTCGCTGACGGCCGGTCCGCGTCCCCAGCGCAACTGGGTCCGCTACGTCACCCTCGGCTGCTTCCCGCTTGCGATGGTGGTGCTGATGTTCTCGGTCATGCTCGGTGCGATGTACCAGCCGGCGCCGCGCGAGATGCCCGTGACGGTGGTGGCCGCCACCGAGGGCGCTGCAGAGCAGGCAGTGGCAGGTTTCGAGCAGAGTATGAGCGGCCTGTTCGACTTCACCGCGTCGGCGTCTGTCGACGAGGCGCGTGACGCAGTGCAGGACCGTAGTGTCGTTGCCGCGTTCGTGCTGCCGTCGGCCGAGTCGCCGACGGCGACGCTGATCACCAGCGAATCCGCCGGGATGAGTCAGCAGCAGGTAGTGGCAATGACGTTCGAGCAGGTCTCTGCTGGCATGCAGGTGCCGCTGACCACGCAGGATCTTGCGCCATTGCCGGGGTCCGACACTATGGGAACGGTGACGTTGTACGTGGCCATGGGCTGGATCATGGCCGGGTTCATGCTCGCCGTCGTGGGAAACAGCGCCGCTCCGGAGGCGATGCGACTGAAGTCCCTGCTGCCGATCGCGGCCGGATTCTCGGTGTTCATGTCGGCCGTCGTGTGGGTGATCGCCGATCCGCTGACCGGCGCCGTCGACGGGCATTTCCTGCAGTTGTTCGGCACCGGAATCGTGGCGATCTTCTGCGTTGCGATGTTCGCCACGGTGCTCACCAGGTTGTTCGGCATGCTCGCTGTCATCCCTGCCGTCGCGGTCCTTATGTTCGTGGGCGTGCCGGCGTCGAACGGTGCGATGTCGATCTTCATGAGCCCGGAGGTCTTCCGTGTGCTGCACGAGATTCTGCCGCTGCCGGCAGCGGTGGAATCGATCAGGTCGATCCTGTACTTCGGTGCGGACAACGTCGGTGGCCACCTCGCGACGTTCGCGATCTGGGGTGGTGTCTCGCTGCTGTGCACCATCGCGATCGACGCCGCTCGTCGTCGCAGGGAACCCGAGGCCACCGAACAGGAGATTGCGGTCTCCTAAGAGCCGGCGACCGGCGCGAGCATCAGCGACGGCGACTCGATGCCGTTCGCGTCGAACGATTCGAGCACCGCGCCGGTCAGAGCGCGCCGAACCGCCCACTGCTTGCCTGCTCGCACCCGAACCGTCATCCTCAGCGTCACCGCGCCCGCGGTCACCGAGTTCACGCCGAGCAGTTCGGGCTTCTCGAGAATGTACTGAGCGAGATCCTCACGTTCGGCCGTGTCCAGCACCGCCTTGAAGGCCACTTGCTGGGCGCGGTCGACGTTTGCGGTGGGGGCGACCGGCACGTCCACCACCGCGAAGGCGTGACCCTGGCTCATATTGCCGACGCGCAGGATCTCACCGTTGCGGCAGTACCAGAGCGTCCCGTCGATGTCGCGGATCGTCGTCACACGGAGCCCGACCGATTCGACGGTGCCGATGGCGTCGCCTACATCGACCACGTCGCCGACACCGTACTGGTCCTCGAGCAGCATGAACATGCCGGAGATGAAATCCCGAACCAGATTCTGGGCGCCGAAACCGAGCGCGACACCTGCGATACCGGCCGACGCGATGAATGGTGCAACGTTGAACCCGAGGGTGTCGAGGGTCTGAAGGACGACCCAGCAGAGCACCAGGATCGAGACGCCCGATTTGAACACCGAACCGACGGTGTGTGCTCGCTGGGTTCGGCGTTCGCGAGCGGCTGGATCGGTGATGCCGTTCTTGGCCGCGCGTTCCTGGAGTGGACGCAGAAGCGATCGTTTGGGAGGGCCGTCGGCGGCATCGTTGGCGGGGCGCGGCTTCGTCATGCGATCGATCAGCTTGTGCAGCACAAGACGCAGCAGCACTGCGACGACGATGTAGCTCACGATCGACAACGGTCGGTCGATCAGCCAGTCGCGATGGGTGTCGGTGAATTCGAAGGACAGGAACGAGATAGACATTGCCTCGATGTTATCAATCCGTGACTGGGTGGGTGTGACGCATGAGGTCTATGTGACTACGACGAGCCACACCGCGATCGCGTGGCACAGTGCCGCGATCACGGTCGCCGCGTGAAAGAACTCATGGTGTCCGAATGTCGAAGGCCATGGATCGGGCCACTTCGTCGCGTAGAGAATCGCGCCACCGCTGTAGAACAGCCCACCCACGAGGAGTAGGAGCATCGGGGCAACGCCCGCTTCGGACACGAGATCGCCGGCGACGGGGACGATCGCCCAGCCGAGCAACAGGTAGAGCGGCACACCCACCCATCGCGGCGCAGTGGGCCAGAACATCTTCAGCGCGATACCGGCCGCCGCACCCAGCCACACGATCCTCAGAAGGATGCGTCCAGTTTCCTGTGGTAAAGCGAGCGTGGCGAACGGCGTGTAGCTGCCCGCAATGAACACGAAGATCATCGAATGATCGGCGCGCTTCATCCACATCCGGTGTCGGGGATCGGGCCAATTTGCGCGGTGGTAGAGGGCGCTCACGCCGAAGACGCCGCACACCGTGATGCTGTAGACCGCGGTCGGCCACGTCGCGGCGGGGTGCGCCGACGAGGCGACGCTGACCAGGGCGATTCCCGCGACCACAGCGCCCCCGAATGCCCAGAGGTGGATCCACCCGCGCATGCGGGGTTTGACGGGCAGTTCGTCGATTCCGAAGATCGTCATGAGATGAGCACTCCCCAACCGGCCAGTAACCTACGGTTGCGTAGGTTTTCTGGACGTCACGGTACCGGGCGACGGGCAGAGCGCGCGAGTGCTGTTGCCCACCGCCGCAACCGCGGCCACTCGTGGGCGTAATGTGGCTCACGTGGTGATGACGCGGTGAGGCTCAGCGGCGTGCTGTACGGGCTCTACGAACGGCGGTTGCTCAGGGAGCTCGAGGGGGCTCGCCACCCGCGACACGTCGCGGTGATGTGCGACGGGAACCGCCGATGGGCCCGCGAGAACGGGTTCGCAGACGTCGCTCACGGGCATCGCATGGGTGCCCGCAAGATTGCCGAACTGCTGAGCTGGTGCGACGGCGCAGGCATCGAGACCGCGACGATCTATCTGCTTTCCACCGAGAACCTCCGCCGCGACCCGGAGGAACTCGGCACGCTCCTCGAGATCATCGCCGACGTGGTCGAAGAGATCTCGGCTCCGGATCAGAACTGGAGCGTGAAGATCGTCGGCTCCCCCGAACTGCTGCCCGACGATCACGCGGCACGGTTGCGCGCGGCGGCCGCCGGTACGGCCGGCCGTACCGGCACGCACGTCAATGTTGCCGTCGGATACGGCGGTCGGCAGGAGATCGTCGACGCGGTGCAAACGCTGCTGCGTAAGAAGCAGGCCGAGGGGCTGTCGGGCGAAGACCTGATCGACGCGGTCACCGTCGCGGGTGTCGACAGTCACCTCTACACCTCGGGGCAGCCCGATCCGGATCTCGTCATCCGCACCTCCGGTGAGCAGCGACTCTCGGGTTTCCTGCTGTGGCAGAGCGCGTACTCGGAGATCTGGTTCACCGAGGCGTACTGGCCGGAGTTCCGGCGGGTCGACTTCCTGCGCGCCCTGCGCGATTTCGCGGCCCGGCACCGTCGTTTCGGGATCTGACCGGGTCGGTCAGATCTTGCACGGCCGGGTCGGTCAGATCTTACGGAGCCGCAACCGGTTGATGGAGTGATTGGCGTCCTTGCGCAGCACGAGCATCGCGCGCGGCCGGGTCGGCAGGATGTTCTCCACCAGGTTCGGCAGGTTGATCGAGTGCCACAGCTCCTTTGCGGCGCTCATCGCGTCGCGATCGGACAGCTCCGCATAGTGGTGGAAATGCGCGTCGGGATTCGAGAACGACGTCTTCCGCAGGGCGAGAAACCGGTCGACGTACCATTTCTCGATGTCTTCGATGCGGGCGTCGACGTAGATCGAGAAATCGAACAGGTCGGACACCATCAGACGGGGGCCGGTCTGCAAGACGTTGAGGCCTTCGATGATGAGAATGTCCGGTTGCCGTACTACGTGGTATTGGCCGGGGATGACGTCGTACGAGATGTGTGAATAGATGGGTGCCGCAACCTCTTCGGCGCCCGACTTCACTTCCGTCACGAAGCGCAGCAGTTTGCGCCGGTCGTAGCTTTCCGGGAATCCCTTCCGGTGCATGATGTTCCGGCGGATCAGTTCTTTCGACGAATACAGGAATCCGTCGGTCGTCACCAGGTCGACGCGGGGATGATGCTCCCATCGCGCGAGCAAGGCTTGGAGCACGCGCGCAGTGGTGGATTTGCCCACGGCGACTGAGCCCGCGACACCGATCACGAACGGCACCTGGCGGTCGGGATGTTTCTCTCCGAGGAAGGTCGCGGTTGCTGCGAACAGGCGCTGCCGCGCTGCCACCTGGAGATGGATCAGTCGAGCGAGAGGTAGGTACACCTCGGCGACTTCGGCGAGGTCGATCTGTTCACCGAGTCCGCGTAGCCCCACAAGTTCGTCCTCGGTGAGTACCAGCGGGGTGGACTTGCGCAGTGTGCGCCACTGCTTGCGGTCGAACTCGACGTAGGGGCTGGGTTCGCTCAGACGCGCCATCGGCACGTCCCTCCGACGACGCGCATCCCGTCGATGCGGCCCCTGTGTGGGTCGTGGCGCTGCGTGTCCATGCAGGGGATTGTGCTCGCTGACACAGGATGATGCCTCGCCGGGGTCCCTGCATGCGACAGAAGCGCGTGTTGTCCCGTCGGGGGAGCGACTAGGGTTGCCGAATATGGGATCGGACGCATTCGTAGAGGAATACCTGCTGTTGGGGCTGGCTTTCGACCGCCTCGAAGAAGGATTCGTCGACGCCTACACCGGCGACCCGGAGTTGCGTCGCCGAACGGAGAACGCGCCCGCGCCGGTTCCTCGTGATTTATCCCACACGGCGCGGCGGCTCCGTGATGAGCTCCCGGCGGCGGGGCTCTCGGACGAGCGGACCTGGTTTCTCGACGCCCATCTGCGAGCATTGGACTGCTCCGCACGCAAGTTCGCGGGCGACGACATCGGATTCGTCGACGAGGTCGAGACCTATTTCGACGTGCACATCGAGCCCGGAAACGAAGACGACTACCGCGACGCGCATCGTCGCCTCGACGCGCTCCTGCCGGGAGACGGCAGCGGAGCGTCGCTGGCCGAGCGGCTGCAGGCCCACCGCAAGACCGAGGTGATCCCCGCAGACCGGCTCGCCGAATGCGTCGACGCGTTCTCCAGCGCGCTCCGCGACAAGGTTCGCGCGGTGTACCCGCTGCCGGAGGCAGAGCGCGTCGAGTACGAGGTGGTGGGCGACAAGCCGTGGTCCGGGTTCAACTATTACCTCGGCGACTATCGGTCGAAGGTCGCGATCAACTCCGACCTCGAGCAGCAGATGTCGAATCTGCCGCGGCTGATCGCGCACGAGGCCTATCCCGGGCATCACACCGAACACTGCCGGAAGGAAGCGGGCCTCGTCGCCGCCGGGCAGGGTGAGCAGACGTTGTTCCTCGTCAACACCCCGCAGTGCCTCATGGCCGAAGGGCTCGCGGACCTCGCGCTCGAAGCTGTCGTCGGGCCGGGGTGGGGACTCTGGGCGCAGGAGATCTACGCGGATCTCGGCCTGCGTTTCGACGGTGAACTGGCCGAGCGGCTGGGAGAGGCATCTTCCGGGCTGCTGTCGGTGCGTCAGGACGCCGCATTGCTGTTGCACGACCGCGGGCGTAGCCACGACGACGTCGCCGAATTCCTGCAGCGCTGGTCGCTGTCGAGCCCGCAACGCGCACGGCAGTCGTTGCGGTTCCTGTCGTCGCCGCTGTGGCGCGCCTACATCAGTACCTACGTCGAGGGGTACCGGCTGCTCGGTGGCTGGCTCGCTCAGGTCCCGGTCGGTGACGAGCGCTCGGCGCGCTTTCTTCGCCTGCTCGACGAACCGCTCGTGCCGAGTTCGTTGCGGTGACCCCGGTCACCTGCGGGGACCGAGTTCCTCGAGCCGGGGCGAGGTTCGTAGACTGGTCGCCGAATCATGCCGCCCTCAGCTTGGAGAATCCTCGATGACAACTGTGCCCGGCGCTGACGTCAACACCGCCTCACTTGCCGATCTCGACCCGGAGGTTGCGCAGGCGATGGCCGGCGAGTTGTCTCGTCAGCGCGACACCCTCGAGATGATCGCGTCGGAAAACTTCGTGCCGCGCGCGGTCCTGCAGGCTCAGGGCAGTGTCCTGACCAACAAGTACGCCGAGGGCTACCCCGGTCGCCGCTACTACGGCGGCTGCGAGCACGTCGACGTCATCGAGGACCTCGCCCGTAACCGTGCGAAAGAGCTGTTCGGCGCCGAGTTCGCGAACGTCCAGCCGCACTCGGGCGCACAGGCCAACGCAGCAGTGCTGATGGCTCTGATGACACCGGGGGAGAAGCTCCTCGGTCTCGACCTCGCGCACGGTGGTCACCTCACGCACGGCATGAAGCTCAATTTCTCGGGCAAGCTGTACGACGTTGCGTCCTACGGGGTCAGCAAGGACGATCACCGCATCGACATGGACGAGGTCCGCGACATCGCGCTTCGTGAGAAGCCGAAGGTCATCGTCGCCGGCTGGTCCGCGTATCCGCGGCATGAGGATTTCGCGGTGTTCCGGGCGATCGCCGACGAGGTCGGTGCCTACCTGTGGGTCGACATGGCGCACTTCGCCGGCCTGGTCGCGGCGGATCTGCATCCGTCACCCGTGCCGTACGCCGACGTCGTGTCCACCACGGTGCACAAGACCCTCGGTGGCCCTCGGTCCGGGCTGATCCTCGCGAAGAAGGAGTGGGCCAAGAAGCTCAACTCGGCGGTGTTCCCCGGTCAGCAGGGCGGTCCGCTCATGCACGCGATTGCCGCGAAGGCCGTCGCGCTGAAGATCGCCGCGGGCGACGAGTTCAAGGATCGGCAGCAGCGCACGCTGTCGGGTGCCCGCATCCTGGCCGAGCGGCTGTCGCAGGCCGATGTGGCCGACAAGGGCATCTCGGTCCTGACCGGTGGCACGGACGTCCACCTGGTTCTCGTCGACCTGCGCAATTCGCAGCTCGATGGGCAGCAGGGTGAGGACGCGCTGCACGAGGTCGGCATCACCGTCAACCGCAACGCGGTGCCGTTCGACCCGCGCCCGCCGATGACCACCTCGGGCCTGCGTATCGGTACCCCGGCGCTCGCGACCCGCGGTTTCGGTGACGAGCAGTTCACCGAGGTCGCCGACATCATCGCGCAGACCCTCGTCGGTGGCGCAGATCTCGATGCGCTGCGTGCCCGCGTGAGCAGGCTGGCGCAGGACATTCCGCTGTACGACGGACTGGAGGGGTGGCCTCTGATCTGAGTTGTGCAGACCGGGCCTCCGGTCTCGACCAGCTCTTCCTGTGAGCCCGGTCCACACCGACGTCGGTGTGGACCGGGCTCACGTGGTATGTCGTTCGAGCGGGCGTGTCCGGCACCCATCTCGGGTATGCGATTAGGGTAGCCTATGCTCTGCTGCGGTCGTGTCGATGGCTGCACCTGTTCGAGACCACCCTTGTGCCCCCGAGACCAGAAGGACGACGCCGCATGGCCATTCCCGCCATCTCTCCGTACTCGATGCCCACCCGTGACGAACTCCCGGATGCCAGAGTCGAGTGGGCTCTCGATGCCTCGCGTTCCGTCCTGCTGATCCACGACATGCAGAAGTACTTCATCGACGCATACGAACCGGACGCCGAACCGCTGTCGGTCGTGGTTCCCAATATCGTTCGCATCCGCGAGGCGTGCAAGGCCGCCGGTGTGCCCGTCGTGTACACGATGCAGCCGGGTGACCAGCACCCGTCGCGCCGAGGCATCCTCGCCGACTTCTGGGGTACGGGTCTGACCGCGGGTCGTGACACCGACGTGATCGACGAACTTGCCCCCGACCTCGCCGACATCCAGGTCACCAAGTGGCGTTACTCGGCGTTTCAGCGCACTGATTTCCGGCAACTGCTCGCGCACTACGGCCGTGATCAGCTGATCGTCACCGGCGTCTACGCCCATATGGGCTGCATGCTCAGCGCGGCCGACGCATTCATGAGCGACGTCGCGCCGTTCATGGTCGCGGACGGCACCGCCGACTTCTCCCGCGACGAGCACGTCATGGCCCTCGACTACGTCGCGAAACGAGTAGGCCGAGTCGAGACGACCGGCACGGTCATCGAGGCACTCGAAGCGACGGCCCACCGCAATGTGCCACACGAGGAGCAGCTGACCGTGACACGGTGAAGCGACACGACGATCGGGGTTAACCCAAACTTCACCGACACGCCTCACCGCTACCGAGCGGGGGGAGCACGTCGGGGTTAGCGTCGATGGTGTAGGCGGCGCAGGTGCCGGCTACACGGGAGGTCCCTGATCGTGCGGCAGAACAGTCCGAGCGAGGGGCCGGCACCCGGCCCTCGTGTCCGTGAGGACCACCAGGGAACGACCGGCCACCGAACAATCTGCGCGGTGCCGCGCAGGTCGAGGAGCCTCACGTGAACGCAACACGCTCCGTCCCGGCTGTACGCACCTACGTGCTGGACACTTCCGTCCTGCTCTCCGATCCGTGGGCGGTCACGAGATTCGCCGAACACGAGGTCGTGCTGCCTTTGGTGGTGATCGGCGAGCTCGAGGGCAAGCGCCATCACCACGAACTCGGGTGGTTCGCACGGGAGTCACTGCGGTTGCTCGACGACCTGCGGCAGCGCCATGGTCGGCTCGATCGGCCGATTCCGGTCGGCGACGCCGGCGGGATGCTGCACGTGGAGCTCAACCACACCGACCCGATGGTCCTGCCCTCGGGCTTCCGCACCGATTCCAACGACTCGAGGATCCTCGCGTGTGCGATGAATCTCGCAGCGGAGGGTCGCGACGTCGTGCTCGTCAGCAAAGACACGCCGCTGCGGGTCAAGGCCGGAGCGGTCGGCCTGACCGCGGACGAATACCACGCCCAGGATGTGGTCACGTCCGGCTGGAGCGGCATGACCGAACTCGAAGTCGACAAGGCGCTGATCGACGAGTTGTTCTCCGCGGGCGTCGTCGATCTCGACACAGCCCGGGATCTTCCGTGCCACACCGGCATCCGGTTGCTCGGGGGATCGTCGAGCGCACTCGGCCGGGTCACCGCGGACAAGCAGGTGCAGCTGGTCCGCGGAGACCGCGAGGCATTCGGTCTGCACGGACGCTCCGCCGAGCAGCGGGTCGCGCTGGATCTGTTGCTCGACGAATCCGTCGGCATCGTGTCGCTGGGCGGCAAGGCAGGAACCGGCAAGTCGGCGCTTGCTCTGACGGCGGGCCTGGAGGCAGTACTCGAGAAGCGGTCCCACCGCAAGGTCGTGGTGTTTCGGCCTCTCTACGCCGTCGGCGGACAGGAACTCGGCTACCTCCCGGGGACCGAGGCGGAGAAGATGAACCCGTGGGGCCAGGCCGTGTTCGACACGCTCGAAGGACTCGCGAGCGCACAGGTGATGGAGGAGGTAGCGGCCCGAGGGATGTTGGAAGTGTTGCCGCTCACCCATATTCGCGGACGATCGCTGCACGACTCGTTCGTGATCGTCGACGAAGCGCAGTCGCTCGAACGCAATGTGCTGCTGACGGTGCTGTCGCGGCTCGGTGCCGGTTCGCGGGTCGTGCTCACCCACGATGTCGCGCAGCGCGACAACCTGCGTGTCGGTCGATACGACGGTGTGGCAGCGGTGATCGAGAAGCTGAAGGGACATCCGCTGTTCGCGCACATCACGCTGACGCGCAGCGAGCGTTCGCCGATCGCGGCACTCGTCACCGAGATGCTCGAGGAGTTCGCGCCGGGTGCGTAACCCGTTGACCGAATGTCACATTCAGTACGACTACCGAACTGAATGTGACATTCGCTCAGAGGTCGGCATTCGGAGGGGAAAGTGGACTCATGCACGCCGAACCGCGACGAACACCGGTCATCCGCGGTTACGGTCAGGAGGTCCGCTTGTCCACTCTCGTGCGCCACGATCGGTGCGGGTGGCCCGACAGGAGAAGATCCATGAACCGAATCAACCGTCGAATGGCAGCCACCGTTGCTGCGCTTGCTGCAGTCGGTCTGGTGGCCTCGGCTTGCGGCGACGACAACTCGGCCGAGGATGCGGTGGGTAGTGCCACCAGCGCGGTGGAGTCCGTAGCCGAGAGCGTCGTATCCGAGGCACAGGGCGCTGGTGAGACCACCGGTGCCGAGGAAACCACAGAACGTGAGGGGACGGAAGGCACTGAACCGGCAGTGGATCAGACCAGTGCCGTTCCAGGTCCAGACGGCGAATCAGTCGAACTGAGCGGGGAGATCCTCGCCAAGTACAACGAGGTCGGCGGTGAATCGAGCCCGCTCGGTATGGCCACCGGAGACCAGGAAGATGTCGGCGACGGCAACGTCGCAGAATTCGAGGGCGGCATCATCGCGTGGAGTCCCGACAGTGACGCCCACGTCGTGTGGGGTGAGATCCGGGTTGCGTGGGAGGCCGAAGGTGGAGCCGGCGGCGAGCTCGGCTTCCCGGTCAGCGACGAACACCCGATCGAGAACGGGCTGCAGAGCGACTTCGCCAATGGCAACATCACCTACATCGACGGTCAGACCGAAGTGACGATGGGATGACACGAATCCCGGCCCCGGACTTCGGGGCCGGGAAGGTCTGCCGAGGCATCGGTCACTGCTCGGGTTCGACCTTCGCCATCGCGAGCACGTCGAGGCGACGGTCGAGCTCGTCTTCGCTGAGGTCCCCACCGATGAGCCCGCGGTCGATCACCGCCTGCCGGATGGTCTTCCGATCCTTCAAGGCTTCCTTGGCTACTGCGGCGGCCTCCTCGTAGCCGATCGCGGAGTTCAACGGGGTCACGATCGACGGCGACGACTCGGCGAGTGTCCGAAGATGCTCGACGTTCGCAACCAGGCCCACGATGCACCGATCGGCGAACAATCGCGAGACGTTGGCGAGGAGTCGAATCGACTCGAGCACATTCCGCGCCATCATCGGGATGTAGACGTTGAGTTCGAACGCGCCCGCCGCACCACCCCATGCAACCGCGGCATCGTTCCCGACGACCTGTGCCGCAACCTGTGTAACAGCCTCGGGGAGAACGGGGTTGACCTTGCCGGGCATGATGGAGCTTCCGGGCTGCAGATCGGGCAGCCGGATCTCGGCGAGACCCGTCAACGGACCCGACCCCATCCAGCGCACGTCGTTGGCGATCTTGGTCAGCGACACCGCGATCGTGCGCAGCGCACCGGACACCTCCACGAGACCGTCCCGCGCGGCCTGCGCCTCGAACCGGTTCTGTGCCGGTCTCAGCGCATCGATACCGGTGGACCTGACGAGTTCGGTGACGACCCGCGGTCCGAAATCATCCGGAGCGTTGAGCCCGGTGCCGACGGCAGTCCCGCCGATGGGAAGCTCACCGAGGCGCGGCAAGGTGGCCTGCACCCGCTCGATACCGGCCTCGATCTGGCGGGCGTAGCCGCCGAATTCCTGACCGAGGGTGACGGGCACGGCATCCATCAGGTGTGTGCGACCGGACTTGACGACGGTCCGCCACTCGGTGGCCTTGTCGCCGAGCACACCCTGCAGCCGATGGAGCGCCGGAACGAGATCGGTCACCGCAGCTTCGGTCGTAGCGACATGTGTCGCGGTGGGGAACGTGTCGTTCGAGGACTGCGACATGTTGACGTGATCGTTCGGGTGCACAGTGACACCGGCCTGCGCGGCGATCGACGCGATGACTTCGTTGGCGTTCATGTTCGAACTCGTCCCCGAACCCGTTTGGAACACGTCGATCGGGAACTGGTCGTCGTGCCTGCCGTCGGCGATCTCGCGTGCGGCGGCGATGATCGCGTCGGCCTTCTCGGTGGAGAGGAGCCCGAGATCCTTGTTGACCTGCGCGCATGCGCCTTTGAGGAGTCCGAGAGCGCGGATCTGTGCGCGATCGAGGCCCCGCCCGGAGATCGGGAAGTTCTCGACGGCGCGCTGTGTCTGCGCGCGCCAGAGAGCGTCGGCCGGGACCTTGATCTCACCCATGGTGTCGTGCTCGATGCGGTACTGAGGGGAAGACTGCTCGGAAGTGTCGGTCATGCCGTCTACGGTAGGCCCGCCGCATAGAACTGTGGGGTGCCCCGGACAGAACATGTCCGGGGCACCCCACAGTGGTGCTTCAGGATCAGGGGAGCGGCGGCGCCGCGCCGTCGACACCCTGGAAATCGATCGACGAGAACTCCCCGAGCTTCTTGAGCCGGTGGTAGGCCTCGACCATGCGGACCGTGCCGGACTTGCTGCGCATCACGATCGACTGCGTCTCCGCTCCACCCGGCGTGTAGCGGACGCCACGCAGCAGTTCACCGTCGGTGACACCGGTTGCGCAGAAGAAGATGTTCTCGCCCGTCACCAGGTCTGTCGTGGTGAGCACCCGATCGAGGTCGTGCCCGGCATCGACGGCCTTCTGGCGTTCGGCGTCGTCCTTCGGCGCCAGCCGGCCCTGCAGCGCGCCACCCATGCAGCGCATGGCGGCTGCGGCGATGATGCCTTCGGGGGTGCCACCGATACCGAGCAGCATGTCGACACCCGAACCGGGTCGTGCCGCCGCGATGGCGCCGGCAACGTCGCCATCGGTGATCAACCGGATCCGGGCACCCGCTTCACGCACCTCGCTGATGATTCCCGTGTGACGTTCACGATCGAGGATCGTGACGGTCAGGTCCGGGATCGCGATGTTTTTGGCCTTCGCCACACGACGGATGTTCTCCGCGACCGGGGCGGTGATGTCGATGACGTCGGCTGCTTCGGGGCCGACCGCGATCTTCTCCATGTAGAACACGGCCGACGGATCGAACATTGCGCCGCGCTCGGCAACAGCGAGCACTGCGATCGCACCGGGGGCGCCCTTCGACATGAGGGTGGTCCCGTCGATCGGGTCCACAGCGACATCGCACAGCGGACCGTCGCCGTTGCCGACTTCCTCGCCGTTGTAGAGCATGGGCGCTTCGTCCTTCTCGCCCTCACCGATCACGACTACGCCCTGCATCGACACCGAGCTCACCATGTGGCGCATGGCGTCGACGGCGGCTCCGTCACCGCCCTCCTTGTCGCCGCGTCCGACCCAGCGGCCTGCTGCCATTGCTGCGGCCTCGGTGACGCGCACCAGTTCGAGCGCGAGGTTGCGGTCGGGAGCTTCGCGGCGCTGTGGGGTGCTGGCCGTCATGGGCTACTGCCTCCTGATGAAAGTGGGTCGGCGCTCGAGTGACGCCGACGCATTCGTGGCCGCCGGGATCGGGGCCGCACGATCGGATGGTGTTTCGCGTGGTTATTGTCTCATCACCCGGGCCGGGATGACGTGTCGGACCCAGGGCGGGCGCATTGCACATCGGGGCGGGCTGTCAGACTGGACCGGTGGCCTCCAAGAAACCTCGCATCCTGAACGACACCCGCGATATGGCCTGGTCGCTGATTCCGCTGGTTGTCGCAATGCTGGTCATTGCCGGGATCGCGAGCCAATGCTCCTTCAGCCCGGGTGGTCCGACGGCCGGTCCTGCGCCGAGCTTCGATCTCGATGCGGGCCTGAAGTACGACGCGAAGGAATTGGGTTTCCCCATTCGGCACCCGGAGGTGCCCGAGGGCTGGCAGTCCAATTCAGGGAGCCGCAGCATCATCGCGGGTAACCAGGGCGGCGATTCGAGCACCGTGGGATTCGTCACGGCCGGAGGCCGCTATGTGCGCCTCACCCAGTCCGATGCCGGCCAGGACGAACTCGTTCGGTTCGTGGCCGGCGAATCACGTCGCGTCACCGGCGCGGAGCAGATCGGAACCCGCGATTGGACGGTCTACGGGGGAGAGGGTGTCGAAGCGCTGTGGGTGTCGGATTTCGGTGATGTTCGCATCCTGATCGGCGGTTCGGGCACCGCGGAGGAATTCACCGAGCTCGCTACCACGGTCGGCGTCGCCGAGCCGTTGCAGCCCTGACCGGCTCGCGACTCGTCTAGTCCCCGTCGTCGTACTCGTCGTCGGTGTCGTCCGCGTGCGCGAGTGCGTTTTCCACACGTCGACGTGCACCGGCGAGGTGTTCCTCGCACCGCTTGGCCAGTGCCTCACCGCGCTGCCACAATGCGAGTGAATCGTCCAGGTCCAGACCGCCCTGTTCGAGCATCTTGACGACGTTCACCAGTTCGTCGCGTGCGCGTTCGTAGCCGAGTTCGGCAATATCGGAGTTCGTGTCGCTCACAGTGTGATCCTCTAATTCTCTCGTCCCATGACGACGGCCCGCACCGCACCGTCACCCACTCGCACCCGCAGTTGTGTGCCGGGCGGGGCATCGTCGACCGATCGCACCACCTCGGGATCGTCGTCGGCCACGATCCGCTGCACCACGGCGTAGCCGCGGGCGAGCGTTGCCGCAGGTCCGAGTGTGGACAGCCGTGCCCGCAGATGCTCGACGGTCGTTGCCTCCGCCGCGACCGTCCGCGAGACGTCGCGCCGTCCGGCCACCCGGAGCCGGTCGATCTCGTCGGTCCGCCGGTCGAGTGCGGCGATCGGATCGGCCAGCACCGGCCGGTCGCGCAGCTGGGCAACGACGTGTTCTTCTCTGCGCACCCAGTTCCGCAGCGCGCCGGCCGCCCGGGCCCGGAGATCGTCGACGAGATCGCGCTCGGCGACCGCGTCGGGCACCACACGTTTCGCGGCGTCGGTGGGGGTCGCGGCCCGCAAGTCGGCCACGTGATCGGACAGCGGGCTGTCGGGTTCGTGCCCGATCGCACTGACGACGGGTGTGGTGCACGCGACGATCGCGCGGCACAGGGCCTCGTCGGAGAACGGCAGGAGATCCTCGGGACTGCCGCCGCCGCGCGCGAGGATGATGACATCCACGTCGGTGTCCTTGTCGAGCGCGGCGAGCGCGTCGAGGATCTGCGGCACCGCGGTCGGGCCCTGCACCGGGGTGTTGCGCACATCGAACTGCACGGCCGGCCACCGCCGCTCCGCGACCGACAGCACGTCGCGTTCTGCAGCGCTGGCTCGGCCGGTGATCAGCCCGATCCGTTGCGGGAGGAACGGCAGGGGGCGTTTGAGCCGGGGATCGAACAGTCCCTCCGCGGCGAGGAGTTTGCGCAGGCGCTCGAGGCGGGCGAGTAGTTCGCCGATACCGACGGGACGGATCTCGGTGATCCGCAATGCCAGACTGCCGCGACCCGGCCAGAACGTGATCTTGCCGAACACTACGACGCTGGTGCCCTCGGTGAGCGGTACCTCGGACGCGCGGAGAAGTTGCGGGTCGCAGGTGAGCTGCAACGACATGTCGACCGACGGGTCGCGCAGGGTCAGAAACGCGGTCCGGGTCCCGGGCCGGGCGTTGATCTGGGTGAGCTGCCCTTCCACCCATACCGTGCCGAGCTTGTCGATCCACCCGGAGATCTTCTGCGACACGGTACGCACCGGCCACGGGTTGTCCGCAGTGTTGGCGCGGGCGCCGGACGGACCGGTGTTCACTTGCGTTCGGCGCTGGAGATGCGATTGGACAGCATCGTGACGAACGGTGCCCGCTCGGCATTCGCGTTCTCGTAGGCGAGCAGCGCGGTGAGATCCTCGACCGACAACGTGCGGAGACGAGCACGCAGTTGCGCGAGCGTCAGCGAGTCGTAGTCGAGGTACTCGGCGATCTCGGCCGGCTGTGTCGGCTTGGCTGCCGAGTCGGCGGTTGCTTTCGCGGCAGACTTCCGGGCTGCCTTCTTCGCCGGTGAGGCTTTCTTTGCTGGTGAGGCCTTCGTCACAGTTGGCTTCGAGGAGGAGGGTCGCGTGTCGGCAGCCTTCTTCGCGGGCGCCTTCTTCGCGGTGGACTTCTCTGCGGCAGGCTTGCCTGCGGGCGGCCGCTTCGCCTCGGCCGCGGCAGGAGTCTTTGCCTCGATCGCGGATGATTCGGACGGGGCAGCAGCGGTGCTGGACGACTGCCTCGACGCGGGGGCAGTGGTGGACGCGGGGGCAGGGGTCGGCTTCCCCGCAACCTCGCCTGGTGGTGTCGAGTACAGCGCAAAGCGCCCGGACGCCGATGCGGGCGTCGGAGTCGAGTCCTTCTCTGCGGGTTCATCGTTGCTGGTGAGAGGGTCTTTGTCCTCGTCGAACACTGCCCACTCGGGTTCCGCGGAGGGCGCGGATCCGAACGCGTCGAACAGCTGATCGCCCTTGATCGCCAGGCCGGTCATCACTTGCTGCATCCGCATCGCTGTCTGCAGGATCTGGCTCACCGTGGTCATCGGGAGCGCGACGGCAGTACTCGGCAGTCGGAGGGTCTCTTCGTACGCGGTGACGGCCACGCCGGCGGCCACCCGTGCCATGAACGGTGGACGGATCATTCCCTCACCCTGCCTCACGAACGGTGTCATTGGTAGCCGAGCGGGTCGAGGTGGCCGCTCGGCCCGTACTCTGGAGGTATGTCTGCGCCTGTTCCGCTCGAAGTAGGAATCACACGGTCACCCGGTGCATCTGCGCCGGGAAAGCGCGTCCTTCTCGCCGAGCCGAGAGGTTACTGCGCCGGTGTGGACCGTGCAGTGGAAACCGTCGAGAAGACTCTCGAGAAGCACGGTGCTCCGGTCTACGTCCGCAAAGAAATCGTGCACAACCGCCACGTCGTGGAGACTCTTGCCGAGCAGGGCGTCGTGTTCGTCGACGAGACCGACGAGGTCCCTGAGGGATCGGTGCTCGTGTTCTCCGCGCACGGAGTGTCTCCGGCTGTGCACGAGTCGGCGGCCATCCGCAACCTGCACACCATCGACGCAACCTGTCCCCTGGTGACGAAGGTGCACCAGGAAGCGAAGCGATTCGCCCGCGACGACTACGACATCCTGCTCATCGGTCACGAAGGGCACGAGGAAGTCGAAGGCACTGCAGGAGAGGCACCCGACCACGTCCAGCTCGTCGACGGCCCCGACGCGGTCGACGCGGTGACGGTGCGCGATCCGTCGAAGGTGATCTGGCTGTCGCAGACCACCCTGAGCGTGGACGAGACGATGACCACCGTGCAGCGGCTGCGCGAGAAGTTCCCGCAGCTGCAGGATCCGCCGAGCGACGACATCTGCTATGCCACCCAGAACCGTCAGGTGGCGGTCAAGGCGATGGCTCCCGAATGCGATCTGGTGATTGTGGTCGGCTCCCGGAACTCCTCGAATTCGGTCCGGCTCGTCGAGGTCGCGCTCGGTGCCGGCGCAAGGGCGGCGCACTTGGTGGACTACGCCCGCGAAGTCGACCCAGCCTGGCTCGAAGGGGTCGAGACCATCGGAATCACCTCGGGTGCCTCCGTGCCGGAGATCCTTGTCCGTGGCGTGATCGACCTGCTCGACGAGTCCGGATTCCACACCGTGCAGTCGGTGACCACCGCGAACGAGACCCTCGTGTTCGCTCTGCCGCGGGAGCTACGGGACGCTCGCCGCTGAGCGGTCGCCCTTTCGTCGCGGTTGTCCCTCGTCGGAGGGCTCCGTGTCAGTCTTCGACGCGATCCCGGTAGCGTGCCACCGGCGGACTGTGCCCCGGGGCCTGCCTCGGGGCACCTGCCATGGGTGTCGGCCGCGGTGCTCGGAAGGATGCTTCCTCGGGCCGGGGGCGTCGCCGCTGCGGAGGATCCCGCCTCGGATCGATATCGCCACGGCGCGGCGCAGCTGTTGCGCGCGGTGCCGGGTCGCCGGCCCGGGGCATCGTGTTCCGGCGACGAGGTGCTGCCGGCCGGCCGCGTGAATCTGCGACGTCGCGCACCGAGGCCTTCGTCATGGGTGGCTCGCCTCGTTCTGCGCGCGCCGCGGGGTTGCGCATCGCGGACGTCCGTGATGACGAGGCCTTACGAGGAGCGTCGGCCGGTTTCGGTGCCTCCGATGTGGGGCGCTTCGCGCTCCCTCGACGCCCGGTCGCGGCAGCGGCACCGCGAGCCGGTGCGGACCTACGAGATTGCGGAGCACGCGCACGCACACCTGCGTTCTGTTTCGCGAGAAAGATCCGTGCGGCACCGATCGCCAGCACCACCACGGTGGCCAGCAACATGGCCGGAAACCGGTTGACCATGGGATATGCGACGTTCAGTGCCAAGTCCCTGAGGCCGCTCGTGCTGCCGGAGGCAAGGACTTCCTGACCGACCGGCACCGCCACCAGCAACAACAACGGTGGTTGGGCCATCGCGGTGAACAGTCCGCGGTAGCGGACCGCCGCAACGGCCACGATGCATCCGAGGACATAGAACGCGGTGAAGGTGGAGGTCAACTGGTCGCCGCCGGCCGCATCGATCAGCAGCCCGACGAGGGTCACGCCGACCGCGATGAGCGGCGCCCCCCACCAGGGAACACCGGGAAGCGACGGGACCAACGACCGCATGTCGAGCGGCACTGCCGAGCGAGCGCGTTGGGATGCAGACACAAGGTAAACAGTAACCCGAGAGAATCAGCTTGCTTCGTCGACAGGACCGTCGGTTTCGGCAGTTTCTGCGAGTGTGCTGCGGCGCGGCCACGAGTCGACGCGCCGAACCTCGGGCACGTCGCCGTCGAAAAGTTCCAGCTCATTGAGTTTTCGGGCCGTGACTCCCACGCGTGTCTCCATCGACGACACCGTGACGTTGAACGAATCGACCGCTTTGCCCAGTTGCCCCCCGAGCCGATCGAGATGATCGCCTACCGTGCCGAGGCGTTGATACAGCTCTCTACCCAGCCTGTGGATGGTTGCGGCGTCTCGTGACAAGGCTTCCTGACGCCACGTGAAGGCGATCGTGCGCAGCAGGGCCACGAGTGTGGTCGGGGTGGCGAGGATCACGTTTCGCGCGAACGCGTACTCGAGCAGATCCGGGTCTGCGCCGAGCGCCGCATCGAGGAACGGGTCGCCCGGAACGAACAGCACGACGAACTCGGGTGTCGGATCGAACGACTCCCAGTACGACTTCGCGGAAAGCTGGTCGATGTGGGTACGCAACTGGCGTGCGTGCCGGGTCAGGTGTCGGTCCCGCTGTGTCGAATCCTCCTCCTGCGCTGCGTCGAGGTATGCGGCGAACGGCACCTTGGCGTCCACCACGATCTGTTTGCCGCCCGCGAGGTAGACCAGCAGATCGGGCCGGACACCCTCCTTCGACACCTGCGTGTCGAAATCGCAGTGCCGCACCATCCCGGCCAGCTCGACGACCCGCTCGAGCTGGATCTCACCCCACCTGCCACGCACCTGCGGTGCCCGCAGGGCGGTGACGAGTTGCTGAGTCTGCGTCGACAGCGACTGGGAGGCGCGGTGCATGCCCTCCACCTGCTCGGTCAGGCCGGCGTACGCGTGTATCCGGCTCCGCTCGACGTTCTCGACCTGCCGGGACAACGCACCGACAGCTTCGTGCAGTGGTCCGACCAGCCGCGACACCTGCTCACCTACGGCTCCGGACTGCCGTCTCGCGGCATCCTCGTTCACTGCGCTCAACGACTGCCGGAGCTGCGACTCGTTGGCCTCGAGCGCGGCGAGCTTCGCCTCGGCGCGCGCTGCCCGGTCGCCGCTGCGTGATGCGTGCAGCAGCCAGCCGAGCACCACCCCGAGGACGAGTGCAACGACGAGACCCAGTGCGGTGAGAACTGACATGAGCCGCATGATGCCGCACTGTGGCGACACTTACCCGGATCCCGTGCGTGTCGGTGTCCTCCTCTACCGTCTGACGGCATGCGGATCCTGCACACCTCTGACTGGCACATCGGTCGCACCTTCCACGGTGTCGACCTCCTCGCCGACCAGGGCGTCGCGCTCACCGCCATCGCCGACCTCGTCGCCGAGCGCGATGTCGACGCGGTGGTGGTACCGGGAGACATCTACGATCGCGCCATCCCGAGCGCCGATGCGGTCGCGGTGTGCAATGCCGGGCTCGAAGCGATCCGTGCTGCCGGTGCCGTGATCGTGGCAACGTCCGGCAACCACGACTCGCCTGTCCGCCTCGGAGCGGGTGCAGCATTCGCCGCGCACGGGGGACTGCACCTGATCACGCGGGTCTCGCAGATCGATCGGCCCGTGGTGTTGCACGACGAGCACGGGCCGGTTGCGTTCTACGGCATCCCGTATCTCGAGCCGGAGATCACCCGCTCCGAACTCGACGTGCCCGGTGCCCGATCGCACCAGGAGATCCTCGACGCAGCGATGGCGCGGGTGCAGGCCGACACCACCTGCGGTGGCCGCACCGTGGTTCTGGCGCACGCCTTCGTGGTCGGCGGGGCGCCGACAGAGTCGGAACGGTCGATTTCGGTCGGTGGTGTCGAGACGGTGTCCGCGGCCACCTTCGACGGTGCCGATTATGTTGCCCTCGGGCACCTGCATTCGCCGCAGACGGTGTCCGAGCACGTCCGGTATTCGGGATCGCTGCTGCCGTACTCGTTCGGTGAACGCTCGCACCGCAAGGCGGTGTGGCTCGTCGACCTCGACGCGACGGGCCTCGCGTCCGTCGAACGTGTCGACCTTCCGACGGTGCGAGAACTGACCCAGCTCACCGGCGACCTCGACGACCTGCTCGCCGATCCGGGCCACGAGACCGCCGAAGACCACTATGTCGCCGCCGTCCTGACCGACCGCGCTCGCCCGGTGGACGCGATGCGGCGGCTGCAAGAACGGTTCCCGCATGCGGTGCACGTGCAGTGGGAACGCCGCGCCTCGGAGTCCGAGGGTAGCTACCGCGAGAAGGTGCGTGGCCGCACCGATCTCGAGATCGCCTCGTCGTTCCTCACCGACGTCCGATCCGAGCCGTCCACACGCGAAGCGGAATGGTTCGAACAGGCCCTTCGCGACGGTGATCGCAGGCGCGGTATCGGCGACGAATCGCGGCGCGACGATTCCGCTCGCGACGAGCGGGCGGACGTGCCGGCATGAGGGTGCATTCCATCGAGATCACCGCTTTCGGGCCGTTCGCCGACACCGTCGCTGTCGACTTCGACGCCCTCGGCGCCGACGGGCTGTTCCTTCTGCACGGGCAGACCGGCGCAGGGAAGACGTCGATTCTCGATGCCGTCGCATTCGCGCTCTACGGGACGGTGCCCGGTGCCCGCGCCGACGGACGCAGACTGCTGTCCGATCACGCGCCCGCAGGCGCCACACCGAAGGTCTGCCTCGAGGCGACGATTGCCGGCCGGCGACTGCGCGTCGAGCGAAGTCCCGAGTTCGAACGCGCGAAGAAGCGGGGCGTCGGCACTACCAAGCAGCAGGCGAAAGCAACCTTGACGTGGCTCGACGGTGTGGGGGAGAACCTGTCGCGCGCCCAGGAGATCGGCGACGTGGTCAAAGGGTTGCTCGGGATGAGCGCTGAACAGTTCTTCCAGGTCGTGCTGCTCCCGCAGGGGGAGTTCGCCAAATTCCTTCGGGCGGCCAGCGACGAGCGGGGCAGGCTTCTCGAGCGATTGTTCGACACCGCGAGATTCGGCGACGTCGAGCAATGGTTCCGCGAGCGCCGCGGATCGGGCGCCAAAGCGCTTGCCGAACAACAGAATACCGTCGACGTTCTCGCCGCAAAGGTGGGTGCCGCCGCGGGGATCGAGGCCGGGGCAGACGCCGAGCCCGTCGAATGGGCCCGGAGGTTGCTGGCCGACGCCGCCGATGTTCGCGACGCTACCGCGGCCCTGCACGCCGACGCCCGCGAGCTGGACCGCAGCAACCGGGCGGCGCTCGACCGCGCGGTAGCGCTACAGGAACGCATCCGGCGTCGCGGCGAAGCCCTCGAAATGAAAGCCAGGCTCGACGCCGGTGAGCCGGAGCGCGCGGAGATGACCGTCGAACGCGACGCAGCACATCGTGCGCAGCTGGTGGCGGTGCTCGATCGTGAAGCGGCCGGAGCCGTTGCTGAATCGGAGACCGCGCTGGACGAACTCGACTCCACCGCAGCGGTTCTCGCGAAGTCCCCCGAGGGGCGTGAGCTGCTCGACGAGGTTCCGGGGCCACCCGAAGACCGCGATCGCGCGGTGATCCGTCCCCGCTGCGAGCAGTGGTCGAGTGAGGTGACTCGACTCGACTCCCTGATCGACCAGCAGCAACGAATCTCCGAGATCGGCTCCCGACGTGAGGTGTTGAACGAAAATCGGAAGATTGCCGACGCAGAACTCGCGAGTATCGTCGCGGAGCGTGCCGCGCTTCCCGGTAGGGTGGCCCAGGCTGCGGGTGCAGCCGCGGAGGCGGAGAAGGCGGCGGCATCGCTCCCCGGATTCCGCGATGCCCGCGACCGGGCTGCCGACGCGCTTGCTGCCGCGCGTGAACTGCACTTGCGCAGTGCAGAACTCGACCAGCGGGAGCGGGCGTCCGCGCAGCGCCATGCGGAGCACAACCTGGCGCACGAGGCGCTGCTCGACATTCGTACTCGTCGAATTGCGGGTATGGCGGCCGAACTGGCCGCGAGACTGGTCGAGGGGGACCCCTGCGAGGTCTGCGGCGCGGTGGAGCATCCGTCACCTGCACGACCCGAACCCGACGCCGCGACCAAAGACGATGAAGAACGTGCCCACGCCACTGAACGGCAGGCAGCGAAGGTGCTTACCGAGGCGCGTGAGGCCGTCGCAGATGCCGCGAACACAGTGGCGGTCCTGCGGCAACGCAGCGGCGACGCCTCCGAAGACGAGTTGGCCGTAGCGCACGCCGACGCCGTTCAGGTGCACGACACCGCCGAGTCTGCGGCGGCACAGCTGGATCGGCGCCGTCGCGCGGTCGCCGACCTCGACGCCCGCGATCTCGCACTCCGATCACGCGAGCGGGAAGCGGAGGCGGCTCTGGCGGCCATCGCCCGTGACGACGCCGTACTGGCATCGGAGGCCGACGAGATCGGTCGCCGTGTCGCGCTGGCAGTCGACGGAAACGAATCGTTGTCGGCCAAGCGCAAGCGTCTCGCTGCTCTGGTGGAAGCCGCCACCGCATGGCTCGACGCGCGACTGCGGGTGGCTCAGGTACGCGCGGTCGCGCAGAAACGGGTGCGTGAGGCGGAGATTGCGGCAACCGACGGAGGCTTCGCCGACCTACTACAGGCGCGTGCTGCTCTGCGTCCCGCGGTGCGGATCGCCGAGATCGACCGTGAGATCCGCGACGCCGAGAACCGTCGGGCGATCGTCGCGGCCGTGCTCGACGAACCGGAGATCCACGCGCTCACAGGCGAGGAGGTCGTCGATGTCGAGGCTGCGCGCGCGATGGTGACCTCCGGTGCCACGGCACTCGAATCGGCGCTCACTTCAGCGACCGAAGCGCATCGCCGTTACACGGATATCGCCACCTATACGAACCGGCTCGAGCAGGCCTACGACGAGCTGGTTCCGTTGCGCGACGAGCAGGCGGAACTCACTGCGCTCGCCGACGTCGTCGCCGGTGGCGGAGCGAACAATCGCAAGATGTCGTTGCGTTCCTATGTGCTCGCCGCACGACTCGAGGAAGTGGCGGAAGCGGCGTCCGACCGGCTGCGCAGAATGTCCGGTGGCCGATACGAATTCGTGCACAGCGACGCGGCCGGAAACCACGGCAGGCGCGGTGGACTGGGTCTCGATATCCACGACGAGTACACGGGGGCGGTGCGCTCCACCAAGACGCTCTCGGGTGGCGAATCGTTCCAGGCGTCCCTGGCGCTGGCTCTGGGGCTCGCAGATGTCGTCGCCGCCGAAGCCGGTGGGGTGGTGATCGACACCATGTTCATCGACGAGGGGTTCGGCACCCTCGACGCCGACGCGCTCGATGCGGTGATGGGGGTCCTCGACGAACTGCGTGCCGGTGGTCGCGTGGTGGGTGTGGTCAGTCACGTCGACGAACTGCGGCAGCGAATCCCGAGCCGTCTCCACGTGCTGCGTGGACGCACCGGCTCTACCGTGCAGATGGCGAGTTGAATCGTGCCTACGAGTTGGTAGGGGAGGAGTCCGGTGCGGGTGACGGAGTGTCGCCCGGGGCAGGCAACGCCTTCGTTTCGTCCTCGATTTCGTCCTCGTCTTCCTCTGGTTCCCGCTCGACCGCACGTGCGTCGATCTGCTCGCCCACGTAGCGGATGACCACTGCGGTGACCGCGGCGACCGGGACAGCCAGGAAGGCACCGATGATCCCGAACAACGACGAACCTGCCGCCACCGAGAGCAGGACCACCACGGCGTGCAGTTTCATGCTCTTGGACTGAAGTACCGGTTGCAGCACATTGCCCTCGATCTGCTGCACCGCGATGATCAGAACCAGCACGATCACTGCGGTGGTGAACCCGTTCGCGACCAGTGCGACGAGCACCGCGAGCGCACCTGCCACGAACGCACCGACGATCGGGATGAAGCCGCCGATGAACGTGAGGATTGCGAGTACCGGGGCGAGCGGGACGCCCAGGATGACGAGCCCGATGCCGATGAACAGCGCGTCGATGAAACTCACCAATGCCTGGGTGCGGATGAATCCGCCGAGGGTCGTCCACATCCGCGTGAGGACTTCCTCGATGTGGCGGCCTGCCCTGCTGCCGCTCACCCCATGCAACCACGGTAGGAACCGGGGGCCGTCCTTGATGAAGAAGAAGATCAGGACGAGCGTCAGACCCAGGGTCACGAGCAATGATCCCGCAGTGCTCACCCCGGAGAACACACCTCCCGCGATGGAGGCGGCACTGCCCTGCAGACGTTCGACGACGACGTGCACCGCGTTGTCGATCTGTTCGTCTTGCAGATTGATCGGTGGGCCCTGTACCCAGTCCTGCACGGTGTTGATGCCTTCGGTGGCTTTGTTCGCGAGTTCGGGAACCTGCGCCACGACGGACGGGACGATACCGGCGATGATCCCGGCTACGATCGCGAAGAACAGCACGAGCGTCAGGCCGGCCGCTGCCGCGGGAGGCACCCCGCGTTTGGTCATGCCGCGAGTCGGGGGCCACAGGATCGTCGCTATGACGATGGCGAGGGCGACCGGCAGGACGATCACCCACATCTTTTCGATGATCCAGCCGAGCACCAATGCCCCGGCGGCGATGAGAACGAGGCAGCCCGACCACTTCGCCAACCAGATCCCACCGATCCCGATCAACGTCCCACGATCGGGCTTGGCGGCAGTCTTGTCGCCCGCCTGGTGGTCGGGGGTGTTCTTCGACTCGCTCAACGGGGGTCCTTCCGCGCGCATGTGTTGATCACCTCGATCGGTATTCGCCAATCTACGGCTCGAGTGCCGGATGTGCCGTGGGATACGGGTTTGCCGGAAAAGCCGTGTCCACCGCGAACGGGTGGCATCCTCGAAGAATGTCCTTGCACATCGAGAATCGCCCTTCTCGCAGAGTGATGTGTGTAGCGATCGCCATCGCGTGTGCCGGAGTTCTCAGTGCGTGCGGCGACGACGATTCCGCCACTTCGGAAGGCGTACGTTCTTCGGCGGGTGTCGCGGTCACCTCCGTCCAGGAAGGCGCGGAGGGCGCAGCCTCATCCGTGCAGAGCGCGGCGTCCAGTGTCGCCGAACGGGCAGGAGGCTGGTTCGACGACGCCAAGCTCGGCGCATTCGTCACCGCCTTCCGTGCTGCCTATCCGAACCTGTCTGCCGACCGTGAAACTCAGTCGATCGAAACGATTGTCACCGAAACCTGCCCGCTGATCGAGAGCGGCGCCGACGACGCCGAGGTGAACGCGAAAGTCGGCGAGCTCGCAACCAACGGCTCCGCTGAGCCAACCGACGATCAGGCTGCGCGCATCGCCCAACTGGTTCGCGTGGCGTGCGGATGAGTAGGTCGCGCAACGACCACGTAGACTCTTGATTCCGTGAGCCTTACCCTCGGAATCGTCGGACTTCCCAACGTCGGCAAGTCGACGCTCTTCAACGCGCTGACCAAGAACGACGTGCTTGCTGCGAACTATCCGTTCGCGACGATCGAGCCGAACGTCGGTGTCGTCGAGCTGCCGGATCCGCGGCTGAATCGGCTCGCCGAGATCTTCGGGTCGGAGCGCATCCTGCCGGCAACCGTGTCGTTCGTCGACATCGCCGGGATCGTCAAGGGCGCGTCCGCGGGCGAGGGGATGGGCAACAAATTCCTTGCCAACATTCGTGAGGCCGATGCGATCTGCCAGGTCGTTCGCGTATTCGACGACCCGGACGTCGTGCATGTCGACGGCAAGGTCGACCCGATGGCCGACATCGAGGTCATCGCGACCGAGCTGATTCTCGCTGATTTGGAGACGATCGAGCGGGCGGTGCCGCGCCTCGAGAAGGATGCGCGCAAGAACAAGGAACTCGTCGCGCAGCTGGAGGAGACGAAGAAGGCGCAGGCGATTCTCGAGGATGGCCGTACTGTCTTCTCCGCTCAGGCCGAGGTGAAGGCCGAGTTGCTGCGAGAGTTGCATCTCCTCACCGCCAAGCCGTTCCTGTATGTGTTCAACGCCGATGAGGCTGTGCTGACGAGCGATGAACGCAAGGACGAATTGCGCGCTGCTGTTGCGCCGGCGGACGCGGTGTTCCTCGATGCCAAGGTAGAAGCCGAACTTCTCGAACTCGAGGAGGACGAGGCGATGGAACTGCTCGAATCCATCGGTCAGACAGAAGCCGGACTGAAGCAGCTTGCCCGCGCGGGTTTCCACACCCTGGGGTTGCAGACCTATCTCACGGCCGGACCGAAGGAATCCCGCGCCTGGACGATCCACAAGGGCGACACGGCACCCAAGGCTGCGAGCGTGATTCACACCGATTTCGAGCGCGGGTTCATCAAGGCCGAGATCGTCTCGTTCGACGACCTCGACGCCGCCGGCTCGACGAACGCCGCGAAGGCTGCGGGCAAGGTGCGTATGGAGGGTAAGGACTATGTCATGGCCGACGGGGACGTGGTGGAGTTCCGGTTCAACGTGTAGTCGCGTGTCGCTTTAACGTCTTGGACGAGCGCTGGATCCGCAGCGGGGTCGGGGCTTGTGCTCTGTGCAGGGCGATGCTGGGGCCGGGTCGATCTGCCCTGGTAGATTCCTTGGGTGACTTTCAGTGCATTTGAGGCGTATACCGCCACGGTCGGAATGACTGCATCGGTGATGCCCGAAGCGCAGAACAGTGACTACGAGTCGGGGCTTGCCAGGGTTGGCGAGGAGTGCTGGCATATCAGGACCGCGCGCACCACGCCGACCAAGCCCGGTGCTTTTCTTGCGTTCTGGACGCGCGATGCGGACGGTGTGACCACTCCTTTCTCGACTGATGCCGTGAACGCGGGTCTGCTGGTGTTCGTGGAACAGCTGGGTCAACGCGGTGTCTTTCGCTTCACCCCGTCACACCTTGCCCGGCTTGGAATCACATCGGAGCCGGGGTGTGGAAAGCGCGGCTTTCGCGTGTATCCCGACTGGTGTGTGGGCTTGAACGCGACTGCGGCAGCCACTCAACGTGCGCAATCTCCAGCGTTTCAGGAGTTCTAGGAGCTTCGGTTTCGAGAGTGCCGCTTACTGGGGAGCAGGCTTCGCCCCACTGCGGTTAGCTCGCTGGACCCTGAGGCGGTGGTGAAGGAACTACTGCCCGCGGGGACTCCTGCGAATGGCGTCGCATGCAACCTCCCGTTCATGACGGGGTGGAGGGCGCGTACTCGGGCGGAGCCACAGATTCAGACGATCTTGGGTCGATGAAGCACAGTCCAGTCTCTCATCGCCAAGGTGCTCCTCGTATCCGGCCCGCAGCAGCATCAAGCGGGTCCTGGTCTCCTGCGGGGAGTCCACCCAGTCGCGAGCCTGCGCGCGAGCCAGGACCCGTTCGGCTTGTACGGATGGCTACCTGCCGAGCGAGCGACGACGTACTGATCAGGCGACACTCGACTCTGCGTGTGATATCGCGATATCATCGTGGTGGAGGTGGTGACGATGACGAACGTGCTGATCCGTGGACTGAGTGAGGCTGCCGTCGAGCGCATCGATACTGAGGCGGCGGCACTAGGGCTCTCGCGCAACGAGTTCCTTCGTCGGCGACTGGAGCAGGACGCCTCGACTCCGGTCGCCGCGACGGTCGCTGCCGATGACTGGAGTCGCTCGGCGGCGGCCTTCGGAGACCTTGCCGATCCTGACGTGATGGATGCCGCGTGGCAGTGACGAGTTGGCTGGTCGACAAGTCGGCATACGTGCGCATGCAGGCGGGCCAGGCGGCGAGCATTGCCGTGTGGAACTCGCGCATCGAGCGTGGGCTGCTGCGTCTGTCGTCGGTGACGCGGCTCGAACTTGGTTTCTCCGCCCGCTCGGGTGAAGCAGGTCGCGAGGCTTTCGGGCTGCCACCGCTGTCGCTCATGCCGGTCGAGCATCTCACGCCCGCGATGGAGGACCGCGCCTTCGAGGTGCAGATGCTCCTTGCCGACCGTGGCCAGCATCGTGCTCCGTCCATCCCGGATCTGCTCATCGCAGCGACCGCGGAGAAGGCCGGGCTCACGGTCCTGGCCGTTGACAAGGACTTCGATCTCATCGCCGAGGTCACCGGTCAGTCCGTGGAGACGCTCGCGCTGGTCTGACTCATCGAGGTCGTGTCGCCGGGCCATGAGATGGCTGTACGTGCCGGAATGCGGTGGAGTTTCGGTTCAACGTCTAGATCCCTGGTCAGATACACTATTTGTAGTACAAGACCACGCAGCGGCACATCGCGTGGCAACACTATCGCAGCAGCGCGGAGGGGTGCTGCGCAGCCTGATGATCACAGCAGCGTGCATCATTCCAGTCGGATCTGCTTCGCGCCTCGATGTCGACCAGTGGCACGTGAGTGTTCATCGCATCTTCGTGGCCTACGGCGAGTAGTTTGCAGTCCCGCTCCGATGGTGAAGCTGTGGCCGGTGACCGTGGTGTCGGCGATCGCGTTTACCTCGGTTGTGGTGCGGCTTCCTCGGGCGGGGCTTCTTCACGGGCTGCATGGGGGAGCAGGGGCGTCACGCAGAGCGCGAGAGTGAAGGCGGCGACCTGATACCAGAGTGTGGTCGCTGCGGCGTCGGAGAAGGCTTCGGATCTGGTGGGCGTGGTGGATTCCGTGAGGGAAAAGTACATGGTTCCGACGATGGCGATCCCCAGTGCTGTGCCGAGTTGCATGACGGCATTGGCGATGCCGGACGCAGCGCCTGCGAGGTCCTGGTCGATGTCGGCGAGGACGACTCCGGTGAGGATGGGGACGGCCATGCCCATGCCCAACCCGATCACCAGTACCGGGAGTGCTATCTGCCACCACGTCGCTGCAGGGCCGATGACTGCGATTGTGGCGATCAGTGCGAGAGCGCCGACGTTCATGGTGGCCAGGCCGATGGCGATGACGCGGCGACCGTGGGTGGTGGCGTAGCGGCGTGCGATGGGCGAGGTGAGCACGATTCCTACCGGCCAGCTCACCACCGCGACGGAGGTTCGCAGCACTGACCAGCCCTGACCGAGTTGGAGGTTGTAAGTCAGAACGAGGAACAGCGATCCGAGCCCGGAGAACACCACCAGCATGATCGCCAGGCCCGCCGTGAACGAACGATGCATGAACAAGGAGGGTGGCACGAGCGCAGACCCGATCGTGCGCTCGCGGTGCCGCTGCTGCCACGCGAACAGCACCATCGCCGGGACGAAGGCGATCAAGGACGCGATCGTCCAGCTGTCCCACCCACGCTCGCGGCCCTGGATGAGTGGGAACATCACGGCGAGCATCGCCAGGCTCACCAGAAGCATCCCGGCGAGGTCGATGCGTGGCGAATCGGCCGCCCGGCTCTCAGGCATGAGCCACACTGCCAGGGCGATGGCCAGCAGCCCGAGGGGGACGTTGATGTAGAAGATGGTGCGCCAGCCCAGGCCGAGAAGATCTGCTTCGGTGAGCACCGCGCCCAGCAACGGGCCGCACACATTGGCCAGGCTGAGGGTGATGCCGTAGAAGACGAACGCCCTTGCACGCTCGGCACGATCGAACAGCACGACGATGACCGACATCGCCTGAGGCAGCATCAGTGCCGCTGCAACACCCTGAACGAGCCTACCTGCGATCAGCACCTCGGCGTTCGGGGCGGCACCGCACGCGATGGAGGAGAGCATGAACCCGACCATGCCGGCCAGGAACATCCGCCTGCGACCCAGCGTGTCGCCCAGCCTGCCACCCGTCACCAGGACTAGAGCGAAGGTCAGGGAGTATCCGGCCATCACCCACTGTGCCGCCCCATATTCCGCGCCCAGACTGGACTGCATCTGGGGCAGGGCAATGTTCACCATGGTCGCGTCCGCCAGATCGACGAAGACCGCGAGCAGCAACACAGCGAGCACGACCCACCGTCCACGGCTCCGCGCCATGCCCGTCCGCGCCTGTGCGCCAAGTTCCACCATCAGGGGCTCCGTTCGCCGATACACTGGACCTGCCAGAAGAAGAGAAACGCGACTATAGAGTGTCTCGTTTATGGAGAGACTAGCAGGGGATGGTGCCGGATGCAGAACGATGCTCATGGTCTGGTTGACGAGCTGCGTACCGGGGCTTTCCTCGCCGTCCGGTTCCATGCAACGCTCGCTGCTCACGCCGGAGTCAACATCACTGATGTCACCTGCCTAGGCGTGCTCGATAAGTACGGCCCGCTGAGCCCTGGTGAACTGGCCCAGTACGCGGGACTTACCCGTGGCGGGGCAATCACCGCGGCCATCGACCGGCTCGAACGAGCCGGGTTCGTCAGTCGCGCCCGCAGCAACGCTGATCGCCGCAAGGTCTCCGTGGAGCTTCTCCGAAATGGTCCCTACGCCGAGCTCACCGCGGTCTTCGATCGGCTGGCCGACTCCTACTCGAAGATCATCAGCGAACGCCCCGCTGCTGAGCGTGCCGATCTGCTCGGTTTCGCGACGCAGATCAACAGTGCGCTTGAGGAGTGCACCGACCTCCTTCAGTGAGGCGACTGGAGCCACGCAGTCGGTCGGGACCCTGGGTGTGGATGGCGGTGCAGAGGTTGGTCCGTGCCGGAGCTCGGTGGAGTTCCGGTTTAACGTCTGGCGTTATTGACGTTCCCCGTTATACACTGCTCTCGTGATCAGATCGTTCGGCAACAAGGAGACCGAACGGCTGTGGCGTCGAGAGCGCGTACGGTCGATCGATCCCAGGATCCATCGGGTCGCGTTGCGCAAACTTCGCCAGGTGGGATCCGCCGAGACTCTTGACGACCTGCGCATCCCACCGGGCAATCGGCTCGAGGTCTTCAAGGGTGATCGGACCGGGCAGCACAGCATCAGGATCAACGACCAGTGGCGGATCTGCTTCGTGTGGACCGACACCGGACCAGAGGAGGTGCAGATCGTTGACGACCACTGACAGGATCGAGCCGATCCACCCGGGCGAGGTCCTCATGGAGGATTTCATCGAGGGCTTCGGGATCACTCAGAACAAGCTCGCCGTGTCCATCGGTGTCCCGCCTCGGCGGATCAACGAGATCGTCCACGGCAAGCGGGGGATCACGGCGGACACCGCGCTGCGGCTGGCGAAGTACTTCGGCACGTCGGCGGAGTTCTGGATCAACCTCCAGAGCCATTACGAGCTTGACCGTGCCAAGGATCTCGCGGGAGAGCAGATCGCCTCGATCACCCCGCTGAAGGTCGCGTAGCGCGTGCCGGTCGGACTGGAACGCCGCCTCGTGCGGAAGGTAGTCGGTTACGTCGTGCGCAACGACCGGCTACTGGTTTTCAGCCATGACGACATACCGCTTGAGGTCGTGGGTGTCCAAGTTCCGGCAGGCACCATCGAGGACGGGGAGGCGCCGGAGACCGCGGCAGTGCGCGAGGTCCTCGAGGAGACGAACCTCCAGACTCGTGTCATCCGGGCACTAGGGGTCGAGCGGTATGACCTCTGGCCATCGAAGCCCGAGATTCACGAACGGCACTTCTTTCAACTGGCTGCCTTGGGTGCGGATCTCGAAGAGCAGTGGAGCGCAGGTGAGCCCAGCCCATCGGGCGGCGGACCCCCGCAGCGTTGGACATGTCGGTGGATCCCCTTGGTGCAGGCTCACGTGCTGTGTGCGGGTTTCGGCGCGCGACTCGGTGAGATCGTGCTCGGGGGCAGCGGAGGTTCGACGGGCGAAGGGGCATCGTCAGCCATCCGGTAATGGTTGCCCGTGCCGGAAACCGATGGAGTTCCGGTTCAACGTCTAGCCCGGGGCTTGACTTCTGGAGCTGGGCACGTCGGCGTGGGCGCGCTCGGGGCGTGCATCGGCATGGTATGAGGGTGCGTCCCGTAGCGTGGTGGCATTCCCGGGGTGGCGTTGGAGCTGCTGGTAGGCGATGACCCGGCGCCAGTCTGCCCTGTCTGCTCTTGTCAGTGAACTGCTGCACGACCCTGACCTTGCCCATGAGGAGCTGTTCCGACGTCTCCTGCAGGCCGGGCTCCAAGACCGCAGAGATGCCGAGGCGTCCGCGAAGATCGGTGCGGACCGCTATGAGCGCTCACCGTCGCTCGACCCGCCGTAACGGGACCAGGGCGAAGCGCCTTGCCACTCCGGCCGGCGAGCTGGATCTGGCGATCCCGAAGCTGCGTGCCGGCTCGTTCTATCCCGCCCTGCTGCATCCTCGTCGCCGGGTCGACAAAGCACTCTGGGCCGTGATCTGCACGGCCTGGATCGACGGGGTCTCCACCCGGAAGGTCGAGGACCTCGTGCGAGCGCTGGGCAACGAGTCCGGGATCAGCAAGTCCCAGGTCTCGAGGATCTGCGGCGAGATCGACGAGGTCGTCGCCGCATTCCTCCACCGCCGACTGGACCACACCTGGTTCCCCTACCTGTTCCTGGACGCGACCTATCTCGACATC
The DNA here is from genome assembly GCF_055230935.1 of Rhodococcus ruitaii. Taxonomy (NCBI): domain Bacteria; kingdom Bacillati; phylum Actinomycetota; class Actinomycetes; order Mycobacteriales; family Nocardiaceae; genus Rhodococcus; species Rhodococcus ruitaii. The sequence goes on from NZ_JBUYWC010000002.1 coordinate 88,541, forward strand.
CGCCAAGCCGGCCGCGTCGTCTCCCAAGCCGTCGTGGTTGCCACGGGGGTGGCTGCGACCGGTCACCGAGAAGTGCTCGGCATGGCGATCGGCGATCGGCGATGCGGAGACCACGGACTTCTGGACCGAGTTCCTCCGCGGCCTGCGCGAACGAGGCTTGAAGGTCTCCACTGCGGCCGCGCCGGAGGGTGTGCTGATGGTGACCAGCGACGCGCATTCTGGGCTGAAGCACGCGATCAAGGCCGTGCTGCCCGGCGCGTCGTGGCAGCGCTGCCGGGTCCACTTCGCTCGCAACATCACCCAGGCGCTCGGCTCGGCACGGTCCAAGCCCGTCAACGCTGTGGTCTCCACGATCTTCGCCCAGACCAGCCCGGAGACCGTCCGGGACACGTATCAACAGGTCACCGCCTCGCTCGAGAGCTCGTTCCCGCAGATTGCGGCGATGCTGAAAGACGCCGAAGCGGACCTGACAGCGTTTGCGGCGTTCCCGATCGAGCACTGGCGGAAGACCTGGTCGAACAACCCGATCGTTATCTCTAGTCCTCCTGAGCCTGTCCGTGATGTCTTCCACGGACACTTGGGTGGTTCGGTTCTGCGTGCTGGACGTGGTTATCTCCAGCGGTCCATGAAGCAGAACCCTGGGAGTTGGAGTGCTTGTCGTACGGGTGGTTTCGTCGGTCTCGTCGCGTGAGTCGTGGACCGTTCTCGGTGATGATGATGCGACACTGGAACCGGTGGATCGGTATCTGGCGTATCTGACCGACATCGAGCGGTCACCGAACACGGTCAAGGCGTATGCGCACGATCTGAAGGATTGGTTCGAGTTCCTGTCCGGCCGTGGCCTGGACTGGACGGACGTGGGCCTGGAGGATGTCGGAGCGTTCGTGGCATGGCTGCGACTACCGACCGCAGCGCGCTCCGGCTTGGTGAGCGTCCTGCCGTCGGTGGAGCACCACTGCAGCGAAGCGACGGTGAACCGGAAGCTGTCGGCGTTGTCGGCGTTCTACGTCCACGCCGCCCGCGACGGCGTCGATGTCGCTGGGCTGCTGACGACGTGGCAGGTCGGCGGGTCACGGGGCGGATGGAAACCGTTCCTGCACCACATCAACAAGCATCAGCCCCGACCGCGGCGGGCAGTGGGTTTGAAATCGGCGAAGAAGATCCCGCGGATCCTCGCTCCGGACGAGGTGCAGGCGTTGTTGGATGCGTGCGAGCACCTGCGGGATCGGTTCCTGCTGGCTGTGCTGTATGACACCGGAATGCGGATCGGGGAGGCATTGTGGTTGCGGCACAGCGACATTTCCGCCGCCGACCGTGCGATCACGGTGCGTCGCCGCGACAACGACAACCGGGCCCGCGCCAAGTCGATCCGTTCCCGGACAGTCCCGGTCGCGGCGGAGTTGGTCCGGTTGTATGCCGACTACCTGCACACCGAATACGGGGACCTGGACAGCGACTACGTGTTCGTCAATCTGTGGGGCCGCCCGTTCGGGCGTCCGTTGACCTATTCGGCGGTCTACGACCTGGTTCGGCGGCTGCGCCGCCGCACCGGCATCGACTTCGATCCGCACTGGTTGCGGCACTCGGCAGCGACCAGGATGCTGCGCGACGGCATCGCACTCGAGGTCGTGGCGAAACTGCTCGGACACGCAAACATCCAGGTCACCGTCGTGACCTATGGGCACCTCACGGCAGAGGACGCCCGTGAGGCGATGGAGCGGGCGGGCTGGTTCGCCGGGCGGTCGGTGCGATGGTGACCGCACCCGACCAGGTCGAGCCCACCAGCCTGTTGGGGAAGCTGATGGCCGCGGTTCGCGGCGAGTTTCGGCGCGACGTGTTGGAGTTCCCCGCCGACGATCCCGTGTTCGGTGGTGGCCCCTGCCTGGTCGTTGCCTGCGGGCGCGGTGCCCGCGGCCTCGGGTTCTGCCCTGGCCACTATCAGCGCTGGGTCGACGCGGGCCGCCCCGAACCGGCAGGATTCGCGGCGACCACCGATCCGCGGTGGCGTCGACAACAGCCCAACCAGCAGTGCCGGGTCCGCGACTGCGGATACGGCAGTGCCCGCCGGGGTTTGTGCTCGTCGCATGCCCAGCGGTGGAGCCGGGCCGGGCGCCCCGACATCGAGGCTTGGCTGGTGAATCCGCCGCAGGTCAGACAGCCGCCGCCCGGCGCGACCTGCCGCATCACACACTGCCGGTTGTGGCCCCAGGGCAGCTCGGTGTTCTGCCAGACCCACCGCAGCACATGGAAAGCCGGAGGCAGACCCGACATCGGTGAGTTCGTCGAGCGGTTCGCCGCCACACCGACACCGGCGAACGAAACGATCCGCCTGCACCAGTTGACCCCGCAGTTGAAGCTGGAGATGCAGTACGTGCTGCAGCATCGCCACGATCAGCGGCACGGCACCCTCACCCCCACCGTCGTCGCCAGGGTCGTGCGGCTGCTGGTCGACTCCGGCGCCGGATCGTTGGTCGACCACGACGAACCCGAATGGGTCCGACGCGGCACAACCATGGCCAACGACAGTCGAGCAAAAGGGTTTCTGCTCTACGCGCATCGTGTTGTGCTGGACCTGGCCGAAGCCGGCGGGTGGGAATCCGAGTATCGCCGTGACGTCTGGCGGATGCACCGCCTGGGATTCGAGGGTCGAATCACCCTACGGTTCGACCGCATTCCCCAGCACTGGCTGCGGGAACCCGCCAAACGCTGGATCCGGCTGCGACTGTCCCGTGGTCTCGGCCTGGAGGCAGCGGGCGCACGGCCCCTGCGGGCGTTGATCAGGTTCGCCGGGTTCCTCGCCGACGCCGGCATCGAGACGATCGAGCGGATCGACCGGGCCCTGTTGGAGCGCTATCTGGCCGACCTGAGTCAGATGGCCGGCCCGCAGCTGCACGGCAGCCACCTCGGGCTGCTGGGCGAGTTCTTCGCCGCCATCCGCCAACACCGTTGGGACACAGACCTTCCCGCCACAGCAATGTTCTTCGCCGAGGACTACCCTCGCCGCGACGAACGAGTGCCCCGAGCCTTGGCCGAACACGTCATGGTCCAACTCGAACAGCCCCACAACCTTGACCGGTTCGCCAACCCCGCCTATCGACTGGTCACCGTGATCCTCATGTCCTGCGGACTGCGGGTCACCGACGCATTGCGGCTGCGGTCGGACTGCGTCACCACCGACGCAGACGGCGCACCCTACCTGCGGTATTTCAACCACAAGATGAAACGCGACGCGCTGGTCCCCATCGACCCCACACTGGTCGAGGCCCTCGGCGACCAACGTCGCCGCAACACCGAACGATGGCCGGCCGGGACGCCGGTGTTGTTCCCTCGGCCGAGCAAGAACATCGACGGCGTGAACCCGATAGCCTCACCGACCTACCGGGCGGCGATGCTGCGCTGGCTCGACGCCTGCGACATCCGCGACGAACACGGCCACCGCGTTCATCTCACCCCGCATCAATGGCGCCACACCCTCGGCACCCGTCTGATCAACCGCGACGTCCCCCAAGAAGTCGTGCGCCGCATCCTCGACCACGACTCACCTCAGATGACCGCGCACTACGCCCGCCTGCACGACACCACCGTCCGCCGGGCTTGGGAGAACGCCCGCAAGGTCGACATCCGCGGCTACCAGGTCACCCTCGACCCGGACGGGCCGCTCGCCGACGCCGCGTGGGCCAAGCAACGACTCGGCCGCGCCACCCAGGCACTACCCAACGGCTACTGCGGCTTGCCGATCCAACAGAGCTGCCCCCACGCCAACGCCTGCCTGACCTGCCCGATGTTCCTCACTACCGGCGAATTCCTGCCGCAGCACCACGCTCAACGGCGACAGACCCTGGAGTTGATCACCGCCGCCGAAGCACGCGGACAGCAACGACTGGCCGACATGAACAAGACCGTGCTGGCCAACCTCGACACCATCATTACCGCGCTCGACGAGCCCGACAACCCACAGGAAGTCCCTGAACATGCAGTATGACAACAGTATTCATATCGTCACCGCTGCGAAGCGGAGACACGAGTACACCCGGGCCAAGGCCATCGCGGCTATCCACGAGCTCGACAGGGCCGGGAAACCGATCACCTTCGAAGCCGTCGCCACAGCCGCAGCAGTCTCACGTTCCTGGCTCTACAGTCAAGCCGACATCAAAGACGAGATCCGCAGGCTCCGCGCCCTATCGCAACCGAAACCCCGGTCGGCCGTTCCCGACCGGCAGCGAGCCGACCAGACCTCGCTGCGGCACCGTCTCGACCTCGCGAACCAACGCAACCGCGAACTCGCCGCCGAAAACCGACGCCTGCGTAGTCAACTCGCCCACGCCCTCGGCCGACTCCGCGACGACACACGACTGCCCACGACCACCGATCGCAATCCGATAACAATCGACGACCCACGACAGGAGCACCCGGAACCCATCAACCCTCTTCCTGGACACCGTCCACATCGCGAAACCGCTGCTCACAGCTCCGCTCGCCGGCCTCACTAGAGATAACGATCGAGCGGGTGAACCGGGAGATCGAACGCCGCGCAGACGTGGTCCAGATCTTCCCCAACCGGGACTCCGCGACCCGACTCGTCGGAGCCGTCCTCCAAGACCAGCACGAAGAATGGCAGTACGGCGAACGCCGCTACATCAGCGACATCTCCCTGCGCCGCCTCGCCGACATGCTCACCACCAACACCCCCGAGAACACCAGCCGGCTCCTCATGACCGCCTGACCCAAAAGCCACCACTCAACGGGACTTGACCTGGTATGAGCGACCTTGTCGCACATGGCCATGCACGTCGACCGTGGCGGAGTGGAGTCTTCGCGATGAGCGGGTCCCGTCCACACGCGGCTCGGTGAGGCTCCAGAGCTGAGACGGCGCGACGAGTCTTGTGCCCCATCGGGGACGGACGTAACGTAGGTACGTACCTACGAAGCGCGAGGGGTGATGACGATGGCAATGATGACCGCACGTGAGTTCAACCGTGATGTCAGTGCCGCGAAGCGTGAGGCCAACAGGGGGCCCGTTGTGATCACGGACCGCGGCGAACCGGCCTACGTGCTTCTGTCGATCGAGGAGTATCGCCGCATGGGGGAGAAGGGTGCGTCACTTGTCGATCGTCTGAGTATGGACGACGACCTCGACATCGAGTTCGAGCCTGCCCGTATCGAACTCGCGGTACCCGACCTGTGAGCTATCTGCTCGACACCAACGTTGTCAGTGAGCTCCGTAAGCCTGAGCGTCGGGCGAACTCCGGTGTGCGTGCCTGGGTGGCCGCGAAGGCCGTCACCGATCTCTTCCTCTCGGCGATCACAGTGCTGGAAGTGGAGGTGGGGATCGCGCGGCTGGGCAGGCGCGAGCCAGCTCAGGCTGATCGACTGCAGGCGTGGCTCGACGACGAGCTGCTCGATGCGTTCGCCCGCCGAGTTCTGGCGGTCGATGTGCCAGTTGCGCGCTGCGCCGGTCGACTCCATGTCCCAGATCCCAGGCCGGAGCGCGATGCCCTGATCGCGGCCACTGCGACAGTCCATGGTCTGACCCTCGTCACGCGCAACGTCAAGGACTTCGGCTCCCTCGACGTGCCGGTCGTCAACCCGTGGAGCTGAGTCCTCACACAGACTGCGCAGTTCGGGATCGCCGCCCCTCGTCCAGCGTGACTGCCCTGAGTGTGGGCATGCGGTGGAGTTCAGGTTCAACGTGTGAGTCGGGCTCCGGGTCGTCGTCCGTCCGTCTTGGCCCTCGTGTGGTGATCTTGCCGAATATGCTCACTACGTGGCGCCGTTTCAGGCTTCGAGCGATTCGGGCCGAGGGGTGCTCGCTCGGTAGGCGGGGCACACGCTGAGTGAGTGCTTCCGCAGTTCGTTGCCGACGCTGCTGCGTACGCTGAGATCCGCGATGCGGTGGGCCGTCCCGTGCTTACAGCGCCGGGGAGAGCAGCGCCGGCGAGGAGATCAAGAAGCGGTTGGTCGCTGTGAAGGCGGCCAAGGCCGCGACGACGCGATCGGTGCTGCCGCAGTGCGGGCGGTGGGCCAGGCGGCCGCGGTCGCGCGCGTGGGTGTCCACGTGCTGGGGCTGCCGCCTACGCCGCCAAGACCGTTTCGCTGACACCTTCGGACCGCTCGGAGAAGGTCGTCTGTCGCGCGGCGTGCTCGGCTCAGCGGTCCGACAGATCCAGGCGGCGATCGGCTGGAGACCGCTCGCGGAGCCTCGGACACTAACCCTCCCGAGAATGTACATTTTGGGGTACTCTCTGGTCATGGAGGTCACCGCAACCAAGGCACGAGACCAGCTCGGTCGGCTCATTGACCGGGCGCACAGCGAGCCCGTGTATCTCACTCGCCATAATCGGCGGGTGGGCGCGATCGTGGATGCCGACACCCTCGATCGGCTGATGGCAGCGGCCGAGGAGCTCGAGGACATTGCGGCCTATGATGCGGCGAAGGCCGAGGGGGGAGGGGGCGTCACGCTCGATGAGCTCCGGCGCGAGCTCGGCCTGTGACCTACGCGGTTCGCATCGCGTCCGCCGCGCGTCGCCAGATCCGCAAGCTCCCGCGTGACGGTCAGGAGCGGGTCATTGCCGTGCTCTCCCTGCTCGCCGACGAGCCTCGACCGCCGGCGTCGAAGAAACTCACCGGCCGTGGCGCCTGGCGCGTTCGCACGGGGAACTGGCGAGTCATCTACGAGATCCACGATGACGAACTCCTCGTCCTGGTCGTCGCGGCGGGGGACAGGCGTGACGTCTACCGAGGCTGACGGGCCTCCAGACCGAGATCGAATGCCCGAGACCGGTGTCATGCGGCAGAGGTTGGTCCGCGCCGGAACCCGGTCGAGTTCAGATTTGACGTTCAGCGTTAATGGCGGTGTCCGTTATGCACTGGCCTCGTGATCAGATGGCACTGGTCGGCATCGATCAGTGGCTCGGGACTAGGCTCGCGATGACTACGGATTGGACCTCAGGTCGGTCTGTACCGGAACGTGGTGGAATGGAAGTTTGATGTGTAGATCAATTGGTGGAGAATCTCGTTATCTTGCCGAGAAAGGACGCCACGTCTTCAGTTTCCTTTTCTGAGATGCGGTGTCCGATTCCCTCGTAGTGTTTGACCGTGACGTTCGTAAAGCCTGTCAGCCATCGGTCGGTGTAAGAGACGAGAGTCTTGGGCAGGACGCCATCTTGTGGGTCCTTCCCGACGAAGATCGGGAAGTCTTTCGCAGACGCTGACTCGTCGTTGAAATATTCGTGCGGGCTGTCGACGGCGATTCCGGCAAGCATGACGAGCCCGTCGACTAGATCAGGACGGTGTCTCGCCACGCTCGTCGCCACCTCGACCCCTTGGGAGAATCCCAGCAGGATGATGGGTGTGTACGACGCTCGGCACTCCTCCAGCCAGCCGATGATCTCGTCGGACACGTCGATGACGTGCGAGACACTGAATTCCGGCGAGTCGATCAAGGGGAACCAGTATCGAGATCGTCCACCGAGGGAGTGCGGCGCTCGGAGGGCTTCGTAGGTGACGTCCTCCTGGGGCAGGTGGGCGAGCAGATAGTCGAAGCAGTTCGCGTCCTGGCCATAGCCCTGGAACATGGCGACCAGATGCGTCCTATGCCCCGTGGGGCGATGTTCTCCGCTCATGACGTCGGCCGCCTCTCGGTGTTCCCTGCCCGGATGCTTCCCAGCGCCCGAGTCAGATACCTGCCGGTGACGGAGCTAGGGTCGTTCGCCACCTGCGACGGAGTGCCGGTGGCGATCACTCTCCCGCCGTCTTCACCTCCGCCGGGGCCGAGGTCGATGACGTAATCGGCGTTGGCGATCAGGTCGAGGTCGTGCTCGATCAGGATGACTGTGGCACCGCGGTCGGTGAGCTCCTGGAGCACGCCTAGAAGGGTGCGGACGTCGAGTGGGTGCAGGCCGACGCTGGGTTCGTCGAGCACGAAGACCGCGTCGGTCTGATCGCGGTGTATCTGGCTGACGAGTTTGAGGCGTTGGGCTTCGCCTCCGGAGAGCGCGGGGGTTGCCTCGCCGAGGGTGAGGTAGCCCAGCCCGAGGTCGTCCAGTCCGGTCAGTCGCCGGTGGACGCGTCGCAGCTCGGCGGTGTGGGTCAGCGCTTCGCGCACGGTGCATCCGAGCAGGCCGGGCAGTGAGATGCCGCCCCGCAAATACGTGTCCGCGCGAGGGGCGTATCGACTCCCATCGCAGTCGGGACAGACGATGTCGACGTCGGGGAGGAACTGGACGTCGAGGGAGATCTCGCCGGTGCCGTCGCAGCGGGGGCAGGCGAGCGTGCCGGTGTTATAGGAGAAGTCAGAGGCGGTGAGCCTGTCGGCTCGGGAGGCCTCGGTCGTCGCGTAGGCCCTGCGCAACTCGTCCATGACACCGGAATACGTGGCCACGGTGGAACGGACATTCTGGCCGATCGGGGTCGCGTCGACCACCTGGGCCCGGATGCCTTCCGGTGCAATCAGCTTGCGCACGTGATCCGGGGGCGCGGCGGAATCGGAGCCGGAGCGCGCCTGGAGGGCGGGCACCAGAGTCTCCAGCAGAAGAGTGCTCTTGCCGGATCCGGAGACGCCGGTGATGGCCGTCAGTCGGCCGAGGGGGATGTCGATGGTCAGCGGGTGGACGGTGTGGATGGCATTGGTCTCGAGGTGGATCGTGCCGTGCCCGAACGTCGAGGCGGCGTCCGTAGTGGGTCGCACGACGACAGGCTCTTCGCCGGTGAGGAAGCCGGCGAGGAGGGAATCGGAGGTCACCGGAAGGTCGTCGGGCGCGCCTTCTGCGATGACGGTGCCCCCTTCGGCCCCTGAGCCGGGGCCGATCTCGATCAACCAGTCCGCCTCGCGGAGGAGCTGCACGTCGTGGTCGACGAAGACCACCGAGTTGCCGTCGGTGAGCAGGTCGCGCATCACCCCGAGCAGGCCGTCGACGTTGACCGGATGCAGGCCGATGGACGGTTCGTCGAGGACGTAGAGGACTCCGGTGGTGCGGTTGCGGACGGCTCGGGCGAGCTGGACGCGCTGCCGCTCGCCGGTGGACAGGGTCGAGCCGGCTCGGTCCAGGGCGAGGTAGCCGAGGCCCAATTCGACCAGTCGGCGTGCCATCTCGGTCAGGGTACCGACGATGGCCGCGGCCATCTGCTGCATGTCTGCAGGAACGATTGTCGGGATGCCTTGGGCCCACGTCAGCAGGTCGTCAAGGGGCTTGGCCGTGACCTCCGCCAGGTTCAGGTCCCCGATGCCGGGTGCGAGGGCGGCCGGGTTGAGGCGGGTGCCGCCGCAGTCGGGGCAGGTCCCTTCGCGCAGGAAGCGGCTGACCTTGGCCAGCCGTTTCTCGGTGTCGGCGCGTCGAAGCTCTTCGGTGACCGTCAGTCGTGCGTTGCGGAAGGTGAAGTCGAGTTCGTGGACGCCTTTCTTGGTGGTGACGGTGATGTGCTTCTTCCCTTCTGGTCCGTCGAGCACGATCTGCCGCTCGTCGTCGGTCAGCTCGTTCCAGGGGACGTCGGTGCGCACGCCGAACTCGCGGGCGATGGCCGGCTGGACGTTGAACCCGAACATCTGCCAGGGCAGGACGGCACCCTCGTCGAGGGTCTTGGACGGGTCGGACACCAGTGCCGCGTCGTCGACGGTGCGGACGATGCCGGTCCCCTGGCAGCACGGACATGCGCCTGCGGAGTTGAAGGACAGGTCCTCGGCGCTCGGCGGGTGCACCTGCTCGCCGCATTTCGGGCAGGAGAAGGCGGTTTCGGCCGCTACGTCGATGGTTGGTGCGACCCGATGTCCGTTGGGGCACACGTGGGAGGCGAGCCGGGAGAACATCAACCGCAGCACGCTCAGCAGTTCGGTGGAGGTGCCGAAGGTCGAGCGGATACTCGGCACGGAGGGCCGCTGGCGGAGCGCCAGGGCGGCGGGGACGTGCTCGACCGAGTCCACGGCCGCGCGTGGGGTCTGGGACATACGCCGGCGGGTGTAGGTCGACAGCGCCTCGATGTAGCGGCGGGACCCCTCCGCATACAGCACTCCCAGGGCCAGTGACGACTTCCCGGAGCCGGAGACGCCTGCGATGCCCACCAGCGAGTGCAGCGGGATGTCCACGTCGATGCCGCGTAGGTTGTGCACTCGAGCTCCCCGCACACGGATGCGGTCGGGTTGGGTTTCGCTCATGGGGCACTCTGCATTTCGGTGCCGGCGGCTCCGTCTGTCGCGTCAGGGCGCGCGATGTGCTGGTCCGGTCTCTTCGGTTGGAGCAGGGCATGGGTCTGTGTGGTGGTCAGTGCCGGGATCGGCAGCTCGGAGGTGTGGCGGTCCGCGCGGAGTCCGTCGAGTGCGATCCACAGGTGCCGGCGGTACAGCTGCTCGACGTCATCGCGTCCCTCGAGTGGCGGCCCGTCCTGAGCGACCGTGGCTATCGAGTTGATTGCGATCTGCAGGAAGATCAGGTCGGTGCCCGTCGCGTCGGCTCGCAGCACGCCAGCATCGCGCGCCCGCTCGGCGACCCTGTTGACCAGGGGGGCCACCCGGTCTCGACTCTCGTCGTACTTGACAGGGCGGCCGTGCCGCCCCGCGAAGATCTGTGCCATGCCCCGATCCTTCGCCTGCAGGGCAAGGGAACGTTCCAGATACAGCACCAGCCCCTGCCAGGGATCCGGCTCGGCCAGCGCGGCATGCAGGATCTGCTCGATCTCCTCGTCCTGGCGCTCCAGGATCGCGTCGATGAGCTCCTCTTTGTTCGAGAAGCGCCGGTAGGCGGTGCCGACGCCGACACCGGCGTGATGGGCGACATCGTTGAGCGTGACTCCCAACCCGTACCGGGCGAACAGCTCCCGCCCCGCGGTGAGCAGACGCTCTCGGTTGGCGGCGGCGTCCTTGCGCAGCTTCTGGTCGATCGCGCTCGTGGAAGTCATGCGTCACACCCTACACGAAGCGGATGCAGTGTATCCACATGCACGTTATTGTGGACATATCTGGATACGAGACATCCGGATTGTGTATCGAGTCCTGGAAGAGGGAAGTAGATATGAGGGGTGAAGAAGTGCACGGGCCGCAGGCGCTGGTCGTCGGCGGGTCGCTGGCGGGATTGACGAGTGCGCTGGCCCTGGCGCAGATCGGCGCGCGAGCCATTGTTCTGGAGCGCGCCTCTGTGCGGCGCAGCGGTGCTGCCCTGGCGGTGCACCCGGCTGATCTCGAGTGGGTGATCGGGCACGAGGCCGCCGCCGTGGTGCTCGATCATCTCGCCGGGCCCGGGCCCGGGCCCGGGCGCCAGCCCCGCGGGTTGCGGTCCGTGGCGTGGGAAGACCTGCGCGAGGGCCTGGTCCAGGCGGCACTCCTGAGTCCTTCCATCTCACTGCTGGAAGGTCGACAGGTGGAGTCCGTCGGCGAGGATGCAGGGGCGGCGTGGGTCAGGACCGACGACGGAACCCGGTACCACGCACACATCCTGATCGGCGCGGACGGTCATCGCAGCCGCGTGCGACGTCACGTCGCGCCCGAGCGGCCGGATGCCGACTTCGCCGGCTACCTGCTCTGGGTCGGCATCGCCCGCGAGCGCGACCTGGACCTGCGTGGGCCGTGGCCCGCTGGGCTGGACATCCAGTCCAGCGGGGATCATGTCCTGCTCGGATATCCCTTGCCTGGCCCGGATGGAAGCCTGCAGCCGGGGATGCGGCGTCTCGGCTGGGCCTGGTACGACGCCGATCGCAGCAGGCTGCTGGCCTCGACCGGCGCGGTCCGCGACGGCGTGGTGCGCCACTCCATCCACGCCTCCGACGTGCCGGAGAGCATCTACCGTGAGCTCCCGGCCCGAGCCGGCAGGGCCTGGTCCGCGCCGTGGGCGGCGGCGATCGCCGACAGCGCCCGACGCCGCGCCATCACCGCGACCCCGATCGCCGAGTATGTCCCCGACCTGCTGGTCCGCGGACGCGCGGCATTGGTCGGCAATGCCGCACACGTGCCGACGCCGATGACCGGCAGCGGTTTCGCGGCTGCCCTCGACGACGCGGCCGCCCTCGCTGATGCGCTCCGCGGAGTGGCGCCCAGCCAGGTTCCCGATGCGCTTCGCGCCTACGAGCGCGACCGGCTCGGGCCAGCCCGACGCCTCGTTCAGTCCGGACAGAGCTTCAGTCGCTCCTTCGCCGGGAGATGACCGTCAAGAACCGCACCCGCGACCCGCGATCCGCGCATAAGCGGATGCGATGTATCCGAATGCGTGCTACTCTTGCCTATATGGATGCGAAGTATCCGATTTTGCTCCCGATAGCTCTCGGAAGGAGTCAGCGATGACCACCGCACAGTCTCACTTCACCCTCAACAACGGCGTCGAGCTGCCGCAGCTCGGCTTCGGCGTCTACCAGACCCCTCCTGAGGAGACCGCCGAGGCGGTGCAGACGGCATTCGACACCGGATACCGGCACATCGACACCGCCGCCGCGTACGGCAACGAGAAGGGAGTCGGCGAGGCGCTGAAGCGTTCGGGGTTCAACCGGTCCGATGTGTTCCTCGAGACCAAGGTCTGGGTCGTCGACTACGGCTACGACCAAACCCTGCACGCCTTCGAGAAGAGCGCCGCGAAGCTCGGCGTCGACCAGATCGACCTGCTGATCCTGCACCAGGCCTACCCGAAGGCGTTCGACAAGACGATCCAGGCGTACAAGGCCCTGGAAACCCTGCTGGCCGACGGCAAGGTGCGCGCCATCGGCGTGAGCAACTTCCTGCCCGTGCGCCTGGAGCGGCTGCTGGCCGAGGCCGACGTCGTCCCGGCGGTCAATCAGATCGAGGTGCACCCCTACACCCAGCAGCGAGAGCTGCAGGTGTTCAACCGCGAGCATGGCATCCTCACCCAGGCATGGTCGCCCATCGGCGGCCTGCGCACCTACGGCAACGGCGACACCCCCCTCACAGACGACGCCATCGTCGCGATCGCGACGGCGCACGACAAGACGCCCGCCCAGGTCATGCTGCGTTGGCACATCCAGGAGGGCCGCCAGGTCATCCCGAAGTCCGTGAAGCCCAGCCGGATCGCGGAGAACTTCGACGTGTTCGACTTCGAACTCACGGCCGAGGAGATCGCCCGCATCGACGCCCTCGAACAGGGCATGACGATGGTTCCCGACGATCTCGATTTCGACGCGTTCGGCATCGAGGTCCCCGAGGCGTGACACCAGGTCACCACGGCAAGGAGGACCGCATGGGAATGTTGGAAGGAAAGATCGCCCTGATCACCGGCGGGAACTCGGGGATCGGCCTGGGCACCGCGCTGAAGTTCGCTGAGGAAGGCGCGTTCGTGTATGCCACCGGACGCGACGCCGCGAAGATGGAACGCGCCGCCTCCGCGCTCGGAGACCGGGGGAGCGTGCTCTCGGCCGATGTGACCGCGCCCGCCGACTTGGAAGCCGTCGTCGACGCGATCCGTGAGCGTCACGGCAGGATCGACATCGTCTTCGCCAATGCTGGCGCGGCTTGGTACAACACGATCGACAAGCTCACCGACGAACAGATCTCGCACGGACTCGATCTGGATCTCAAAGGAACCATCCACACCGTGCAGGCCGCTCTGCCGCTCATGCCCGACGGATCGACGATCATCGTGAACACCTCGATCACGAAGGACATGGGTCTGCCCACCTTCGGTGTGTACGCAGCGACGAAGGCTGGGTTGCGTAGCTTCGTGCGTACCTGGACGAACGAGTTGCGCGATCGCCGTATCCGGGTGAACGCGGTCAGCCCGGGCGTCATCGAGACCGAGTCCTACGAAAAGGACATGGGCATCGACGGAGCCAAGGCATACGTGGAACGCGTCGTCGAAGAAATCCCGGCCGGGCGGGTGGGGCAGCCTGCCGATATCGGCAACGCGGTCGCGTTTCTGGCCTCGGATCAGGCGTCTTTCATCAATGGAATCGAGCTGACCGTCGACGGTGGGCAGACCCAGATCTACGCCGGACACAACTGACCAAGGCTCAGGGCCTCGCGGCGAGAGGCCGCCACCAGCACTCATCATCCGCTGTACGAGGAGAAGGAAGAGTTATGTCCCGCCCACGAATCATCTGCCACATGCACACACTGCTCAACGGGAAGATCGACGGCGTCGCTAACCCGACGTCGGTCGGTATGCGCTCGCAGAAGCTGTACTTCGATCTTTTCCTCGGCGAGAACCGCTTCTTCACGAAGCACCGAGGGTGGATCAGCGGAAGCGGGACGAGCCGGGCGATCCTGGGCGGCGAGTCGGAGATCGAGCTCCCAGAACCGACCGAGCCCGTGCCGGCCGGTGATTTCATCGCCGACCCCAACGCGCAGATGCACTATTTCGCCGTCGACCGTTCCGGGAAACTCGCCTGGGATCGGAACACCTTCACCTACTTCGACGTCGACGTCCACATCGTCGAACTGATCCCGGCCTTGGTCAGCGATGCCTTCAAGGCGCATCTGCGGTCCGTCGGCGTCTCCTACCTCATCGCGGGAGACGAGCAGCTGGACATGGCAGAAGCCGTACGCAAGATCGGCGACGTCTTTGACACGGGAGAGATCATCCTCGGTGGTGGGGCCACACTGAACTGGTCGATGATTCGCGACGGCCTCTGCGACGAGATCAGCCTGGTCCTCATGCCGACTGCGGATGGGGAGAACGACACCAACTCCCTGTTCGAGGCCAATGAGAAGTACTCTGCGCCCGTGCCGATCGGATTCTCACTGAAGAATTTCGAGCCGCTCGAGGATGGCAGTGTGTGGCTGCGATACGACGTGCAGGGTCCGGTGGTCGAGAACGAGGCTCAACCGTCCGCAAGCGTCTGACGGGACACGAGCGCTTTGCCTCCCCATCGGTGCGGATGATTCGTCCACGAGGCGAGGAAGCGCAGCGCCTCGCGGGTTGGGCTGTTCGGTGGGGCGGTCCAGACAACTAGCTGCTGGTCGGCGTCGCCGGCTTCGGCGAGGGTGTCCCAGTCCAAGACGAGCTCGCCCGCCGTGGGGTGGACGAGGGTCTTGGTGCCGGTGGAGAGGCTGGCGACGTGGCGGGCGGCCCACCATTGAGCGAATTGCGTGTCCTGGACCGACAACTCGCCGACCAACGCCGCGAGTCGAGGGTCGTCGGGGTACTTCGCGGCCTCCATCCGCAGCTGGGCGACGGCCGTCTTCGCGACCGATTCCCAGTCCTTGTAGAGGGTGCGCATGGCCGGGTCGGTGAACAGGATCCGCACGTAGTTGCGGCGGGCTGCCGGGACCTGGCCGAAATCGGTGATCATCGCCGCGGCGAGACGGTTCCACGCCAGGACGTCCATGCGCCTTCCCATCACGATCGCCGGGGTCGCGGCCAGGTCGTCCAGGAGTCGCTGCAGCTGCGGCTTGACCTTCTGCACGGTCTGCCGGGGTGTCCTGGTGGACGGCTTGCCGGCGAGGCTGAACAGGTAGCGGCGCTGGTCCTCGTCGAGCCTGAGCACGTCGGCGAGGGTGCCCAGGACGGGGGCGGAGACCTGGATGCGTCCCTGCTCGATACGGGTGTAGTAGTCGGTGCTGATCGCCGCCAACGTGGCAACCTCCTCCCGCCGCAGCCCTGCGACACGACGCGGTCCCGCGCCGTCGGGGAGCCCCGCCTTGCGCGGGGTCAGCTCCGCACGGCGGGCCTTGAGGAAGGTGCCGAGCTCGTTCTGCCGGGTGTCGGGGGTCATGTCTCCATTGTGCTCGAACAGCATCCCTGTGTGAGGGGGAGGAATCCCTCCCAGGATGAATCCTTCCTCTGGTGGGACTGCCAGTCGCGCAGGACTGTTGACAAGTGAATCAACGACAGAGAAGCAAGGGACGGGGAGAAGCGATAGTGACGCGGCCGTACGTGTTCTGCCACATGATGACCTCGTTGGACGGGAAGATCATCGGGAACTGGATGCGCACCCCGGAGGCGTCGGCCGCCGGGGAGGTGTTCTACGACCTTGCGTTCGGCGAGGACGCGCACTACCGGCACCAGGGGTGGCTGTCGGGCCGGGTGACGACCGACGACAACTTCACCCACCACCGCGCCCCCGTCCTGGATGAGGACGCGGCCCCGGTACCCGAGGGCGATTTCGTCGCCGTGCGCGACGCGGAGAAGTGCTACGTGTCGATCGACCCGTCCGGGAAGCTCGGCTGGGACAGCCCGGAGGTGACCTACCAGACCACCACGGCGCATGTGCTCGAAGTCCTCACCGGGAAGGCGTCGAACGCGTACAAGGCATTCCTGCGTGACCTGGGCATCTCCTACGTCATCGCCGGGGATGAGGAGCTCGACTTCGAACTGCTGCTGGACAAGCTCCAGAGCCTGTTCGGCATCGAGACGCTGATGCTCGGCGGAGGGGGCGTTCTGAACTGGTCCTTCATCCAGGCCGGGCTGTGCGACGAGCTCAGCATCGTCCTCGCCCCCGCCGCGGACGGCGCCACGGACAGCTCGTCGCTGTTCGAGACAGCCGGCCGCACCTCGGATAGTCCTCGCGGGTTCACGCTGCAGGCGGCCGAGACGCGCGATGGCGGGGCCGTGTGGCTGCGCTACACCGTCGACAACGACCAGAACGACTGAAGGAGATAGCCATGATTGAGAACGGATTCGACCAGATCTTCCCGCTCGGGGAGTCCAACGACGCCTACGCCCAATACTTCATCGGGCGCAGCTACCTGGCCCCGCTGACCGACGGCAGCGTCCCGGTCAGCAACGTGACGTTCGAACCGGGCTGCCGCAACAACTGGCACATCCACCACGGCAGCAACGGCGGAGGCGACCAGATCCTGCTGTGCTCCGCAGGCTCCGGCTGGTACCAGGCCGAGGGCGAGGAGCCGATCAGCATGGTGCCGGGCACCACGGTTCGCGTCCCGGCGGGCACCAAGCACTGGCACGGCGCGAAGGCCGACTCGTGGTTCTCCCACGTCGCCTTCGTCACCCCGGGCGAGGACGTCAGCAACGAATGGCTCGAGCCGGTCACCGACGAGATGTACGGCCGGCTGCCGAAGAACGGAGAGAACGCATGAGCATCCTGAACGAGACCTACACGCTCGCAAACGATGTCGTAATCCCCAAGCTGGGGCTCGGCACCTGGTTCATCGACGACGACAAGGCCGCGCAGGCGGTCCGAGACGCCGTGCGGATCGGCTACCGCAACATCGACACCGCCCAGGCATACGGCAACGAGCGCGGTGTCGGCGAAGGCGTACGCACCGCCAGCGCCCCTCGCTCGGAGCTGTTCGTCTCCACCAAGCTCGCCGCCGAAATCAAGGACTACGACGGCGCGGTCGCCGCGATCGATGGTTCCCTGCAGACGTTGGGCCTGGACTACGTCGACCTGATGCTGGTCCATGCCCCGCAGCCCTGGGACGACTTCCGCGGCGGCGACTACGCCGACGGCAACCGTCAGGCGTGGAAGGCGCTGGAAAAGGCATATGCGGCAGGAAAGATCCGCGCCATCGGTGTCTCCAACTTCCTGCAGACCGACCTGGAGAACATCCTCGCCTCCTGCACGGTTGTCCCGCACGTGAATCAGCTGCTCGCCCACGTCGGCAACACTCCGTCAGAGCTCATCGCCTACTGCGAATCGAAGGGCGTCCTCGTCGAGGCCTACTCGCCGATCGCCCACGGCGAGATGCTCAAGAACCCGGACGTGCAGGCGATGGCCGAGAAGTACGGCGTCACGGTGCCGCAGCTGTGCATCCGCTACACCCTCCAGCTGGGCACGGTCTCGCTGCCCAAGACCGCCAACCCGGACCACATGCGCTCCAACACGCAGGTCGATTTCGAGATTTCCGCGGCCGACATGACCGCGCTGCAGGACCTGAAGGCCCGTGACTACGGCGAGCACAGCGACTTCCCCGTCTACTCGGGCAAATGAGAGGAGAAGGACCATGGCTGAGAAAGTGACGGCAGGCCGCGACACCTTCGGAGATTTCGCTCCGAAGTACGCCGAGCTCAACGACGACGTCCTGTTCGGGCAGGTCTGGTCGCGAGAGGCCCAGCTCTCCGCGCGGGACCGCAGCATCGTGACCGTGACCGCGATCATGGCCAGCGGCGTGCTCACCCCCACACTGCAGGGCCACATCCAACGCGCCAAGGCCAACGGCGTCACCGCCGAAGAGATGGCCGAAATCCTCACCCACGCTGCGTTCTACGCCGGCTGGCCCAAGGCATGGACCGCGATGAGCATGGCCAAGGACGTCTACACCGACTGAACCCGGCTGCGGGTCGACCGAACGACTATCTGCGAGAACTCAGAAAGAGAAAACATGATGGACAACTACATTTTCGACCTCGACGAGCACGTCACCCGCACCCCGGTGTCCTACAAGAACCGGTACGGCATCGAGATCGCCGCGGACCTCTACACGCCCAAGGAGTTCGACGAGACCGCCGAGCACCCGGCGCTGATCATCGGCGCACCCTACGGCGGCGTCAAGGAGCAGAGCCCGGGCCTGTACGCGCAGATCCTCGCCCAGCGCGGGTTCGCCGTGCTCACCTTCGACCCGTCCTTCAACGGCTACAGCAGCGGCGAGCCCCGACACCTGTCCTCGCCCGACTTCTTCGTCGAGGACTTCCACGCCGGAGTGGACTTCCTCGGCACCCGCGCCTTCGTCGACCGGGAGAAGATCGGCGCGATCGGCATCTGCGGCTCAGGCGGCTTCGCCCTCAGCGCCGCGCAGGTCGACCCGCGCATCAAGGCGATCGCGACCGTGTCGATGTACGACATCTCCCGCATGCAGCGCGAGAGCATCACCGGCTCCGAGGAGGACCGCAAACAAGCCCTCGCGGCAAACGCCGAGCAGCGATACTCCGACTTCGAAGCTCCGGCCCCGGTGCTCACCGGCCGCGGAGCAGCGATCGGCTTCGACGAGAACACCAATCCGATCGCCCGCGAGTTCGGCGAGTTCTACTCCACCCCACGCGGTTACCACCATAACGCGCTCAGCCAGTTCACCGTGACCAGCACCCCGTCGTTCGTGAACTTCCCGCTGCTGGAGCACATCGAATGGATCTCGCCCCGCCCGATCCTGCTCATCGCCGGCACCGAGGCGCACTCGCTGTACTTCAGCGAGGACGTCTACGCCGCCGCCGCCGAGCCCAAGGAACTGCTGACCGTGCCCGGCGCGAACCACGTCGACCTGTACGACAAGACCGACCTGATCCCCTTCGACAAGCTCGCATCATTTTTCACCGAGAACCTCTGAGCCGACGTGTCGCCGCAGACGACAGCAGCAGGCCGATCTGACATACCCCATTGGTCCGAGCAGGAACTCGCCTCGATCGGGCGCGCCTACGAGATCCGCGTCGCCGGTCGCCGCCGGGACGGAACGCTGCGGAGCGTGACTCCGGTGTGGCACGCGATCGTCGACGGCGCACCTACCCGGGGCATCACCAACGCCACCTCCGAGCAGGCAACGCTGCGCATCGAGCCCCGCTGAAGGGTAGGAGACGACAGTGGACACGCACTGCACACGAGAACGAACGGAGCATCACCCCATGACCGACACAATGAGAGCCCTCCTGCTCGGACGGGGACCGGAGTGGATTCTCGACGAGGTGCCGACCCCCACTCCGGGGCCCGGGCAGGTCCTCATCCGCAATCGGGCGTCGGCGACCAACAACGCCGACCTGCCCATGCTCGCCGAGGCCGATCCCAGCAGCGGCGGAACAGGCAAGGAGGCGATCGCCGGGTTCGAGTACGCCGGTGAGATCGCCGCCCTCGGCCCGGATGCCGGCGACTGGAAGATCGGGGATGCGGTGATGGGCACCTTCCCGTCCGCGTTCGCCGAGTACCTGGTCGCCGATCACCGGTTCGTACTGCCGCGTCCAGAAGGGCTTGCACCGGAGGCGGCGTGCGCGCTGCCGACCGCGTTGCTGACCGAGTTCGGCGCGCTCACCGTCGCCGGCTTCCGGTCCGGGCAGAGCGTGCTCATCACCGGCGCGACCACCGGCATCGGCATGATCGGCATCCAGATCGCCCAGGCCCTCGGAGCCGCGCGGGTAATCGCGACCACGCGGACCGCAGTCAAGAAGGACCTGCTCACGGGCCTGGGTGCGGACGCGGTGATCATCACCGGCGAGGAGGACCTGACCGAAGCGGCGCTGGCCACGACGAACGGTGAGGGCGCGGATGTAGTCCTCGACCACGTAGCCGGCGACACTTTCGCTCAGTGCCTGCCCGCGACCGCCGTCGATGGGCACGTGGTGAACATCGGCCGGCTCGCCGGCCCCGCCTCGACGATTGACCTCGACGCCCTGTCCTACCGGCACCTGACCGTGCACGGGGTCTCGTTCGGATTCTCCCGGGACTGGGAGACCGTCCCGATCCTCGAGGCGCTTCGCGAACAAGTGCTGCCCGCGGTCGCCCGCGGCGACATCGTCCCGGTCATCGACTCCACCCTGGATGTCGCCGATCTCCAACATGCGACGGACCGGCTCCGCTCAAGGGAAACCGTAGGCAAGATCGTCCTCACCTTCGGATGAGGTGGCGTTCGGCTGTCAGTAGAACCTTGGCCGTGGTCCCTCGGTCCGGCTCGTTGATCGACCGTTCCTGAGCCTCAGAATGCGGTGGAGTTCGAGTCCAGGTTTTCTGATCAAGTCGAGCGCGCCAACGCTGGCGGGAAGGTACGCCCGTGCTCACGGTAGTGCACAGCAACGACGACTCCAACGACGTCGGCGGCGGTGCCGCGGTGAGTCCGCCACCGCTCACCTCCAGTGAGACACCCCGAAGGATGTGGCTGCCCCATGCTGCCTCTCGGCTCTTGACGATCTGCTCGGCACGGATGGTCGGTGCAGGCCGTGCTGGCGCCTGAAGATGATCCATACATCCATTCCATGCGGCAGCCACCGTGCCGTCGATGATGCTGTCATCCCAAACGTGGGTTGGCCAGCGTTACCCCGCTCAGTGATGCCGTGCTGAGCCCGGTTCGAAAGTTCACCTGGACTCCGCCCCACGACGCCGGTGCGGATCGGCCCTGAGGTCGGTGTTCGTCCCGGGTCGTCAGCATATGGCTATGTGACTCGCCATATCTATACGATACGCCTGCCGTATATCGTCATATACGGGAGGATCACCCATGGTTGGCTACCGGATCGAGGAGCAGCTGAATGCGTTCGGCGAGCACGTGCGCGGCTGGCGCATGGTGCTCGGGCTCACCGCTCAGCAGGTCTCCGAGCGTGCGGGCATCACCCGCGACACGCTGCGGAAGATCGAGGCCGGAGATCCGGGCGTGGGTTTCGACAACGTTGCCCAGGTGCTGCGTGCCGTGGGCGTGCTCGATCAGGCCGTCGACGCCATCGATCCGCTCGGGAGCGACATCGGCCGACTGCGGGCGGGCAACCTCGCGAAGAAGCGTGCCCGATGACTGCGATCGACGTCTTCGTCGATGGCTCTGGTGGCCCGCGCTTGGTGGGCCAAGCGCACTTCACCCGGCGGCGAGGCAGACTCTCGACCACGTTCTTGTACGACGCGGGCTATCTGGCTGGCGACGGCACGAGCGTCGATCCTGCGCTGCCGCTGGTCTCCGGCGCGCAGCACCAGACCGGCCTCGTGCGCGCATTCGCAGACAGTGCGCCGGACCGCTGGGGCCGAAACCTGATCGAGAAGGCGGAGCGTTTGCGTGCCCGCGCCGAGGACCGCGCGCCGCGCCGGCTTGACGACCTGGACTTCCTGCACGATGTCAGCGACGACACCCGCCAGGGTGCGCTGCGGTATCGGTTCGCCGGGAGTGACGCCTTCATAGGTCCACCGGCGCACGTTCCCCAGTTGATCTCGCTTCCCGAGCTCCTGCACGCCGCCGACGAGCTCGCCTCGGATGCTGATCCTGCTGCAGCGGTGAAGCAACTCCTCGATACGGGCACGACGGGCCTCGGCGGCGCGCGGCCGAAGGCCTCCGTGCGCCTCGAAGACGGTGCGTTGGCGATTGCGAAGTTTCCGCACTCCAGTGATCGGTGGGACGTCATGGCCTGGGAGGCCACGGCGCTGGACCTGCTGCAGGCGGTAGGCATCAAGACGCCATGGCGTCGACTGACGCGAGTGGGGGAACGCAGTGTGCTCATTCTGCGCCGGTTCGATCGCACGGATCACGAGCACAGAGTCGGCTACATCAGCGCCATGACGGCGCTGGGAGCCAGCGACGGCGACTACCGCGACTACGCCGACATCGCAGGAGCCATCCGGGACCTCTCCCGCTCGCCCAAAGCGGATCATCATGAGCTGTTCGACCGAGTGGTCGCCAGTGTCGTTCTCGGCAACACGGATGACCATCTGCGCAACCACGGCTTCCTCGTCGACCGCGGCCACTGGACCCTCAGCCCAGCGTTCGACGTCAACCCGACCCCCGACCCGTGGCGAGTACGCGCGACCTCGATCATGGGGGCTGAAGCGCTGCCCGATGAGGCAGAAGCCCTGCTCGCCTTGGCCGACGAGTGCAGCCTCAGCCTCGAGCAGGCCCGCGGCAGGATCGAACGCATCACCAGTGTTTTCACCGGCTGGCGGGCGGCGTCGCGCAGGAATCAGATCCGCGAGCAGGAGATCATCATGATGGCCGAGTCGATCGGGCCGCGGCTCGAGGCCGTCGACGCGGCGGGTCGACCCTGATTGCACGACGACAGCTTCGAAGGGGCGGGAGCAGCAGCGCGTCGGGTTGTGGGTGCCAGACGTTCCGCAGGGTGTCGTCGGGAAGTCCTTCAAGATGGTCTTGGAGGCCTTGATGCATGGGTCCATACAAGTCAGCGACACGCTCTAGTGCCTGGTTCGTTGCCGTCACGATGACTCGTCGGCGGTCCGTCGGGTCGGCCTCTCGAGTGACGAGTCCCGCCGCCAGAAGCCGGTCGACCATTCGCGGTCCTCATGGAGTACTTCATCACGGGTTTCGGTATCACCCAGAATGATCCACCCCGGGGAGGCCGTGCGGCGGTGGGGCCGACTCGCCCTCGGCCTACGTGCTGCGGTACATGCGCAGCTGCATCCTCTTCGGTGGCTCCGGGGCGGCGTGGATGACCGCGCGAGTCGCAGCGAGCTTCTCGACATACCGCCCTGGCGCGTTCCCGAAGGTCTTCTGCTCCCACGGGTCCAGGACGTGCTCGAGGAGCATCATCGCGCGCTCGGCCCAGAACCGCAGTGCGGGGTGGATCCACCCGGAGGTCTTGAACTGCCCGCACGCGGCGGCGATGTAGGCGTCGATCTCGCTGTGCAGGCACCGGACGTGGTTCTCGTCCGCGTCGAGCCAGGCGGTGATCTCGTCCGCGGAGCTTTCCCAGATCCGCTCGGGTACCAGCGTCCAGTCGGAGATCAGGGTCGCGATGCAGCCCGGGACGTGCTCGTCGCCGCCGCCCTGGATGAAGTGCTCCTGCAGGGTGCTGAGGGTGTCGTGTCCGTCGTCGCTGCCGAACGGCGCACGTGGATCGTCCTCGCTCCAGAACCAGTCCGGGACCACGGCGACGTAGTCCGGGTGGCTTGTCGCAGGCGACAGACCGTCCTGAGCGCTGTCGAGGTAGGGGACGTGCTTCGATCTGGCCATACGTGGTTCCTCGGTCTCTCGTAGTGATATCAGGCGAGCTCTTCGTCGACGATGTCGAGGCGTCGCCCGTCTGAGGTGATGACGGCGACGCCGAGCACGTCGAAGCCATCGGCCCGCAGCCGCTCGGGGCTGATCTCCTCGCCGGTGAGGAGTCGCAGCGTGCCGTCCTCATCGCGGACCTCGTCCTCCTCGTCGTCCCAGTCGATGTTGTCGATGACTTCGATCTCGACGGCGAACTCGGTGCGTCCCTCATGCTCGAAGACGATCCGGGCCTGGCGGGCGTCGAGGACGGCGGGGTCGTGCTCGTCCACAAACATGGCGTTGTAGCCGTGCCTACCCTCGTCGAAGACGACGATCTCCTCGCCGGTGTCCACGGCTCGCGCCACGACAAGGGTGGGAGTCTCGCCGCCGACGATGAGACCGTGCTCTGCCAGGAGTTCGCCGCTGTACCGGATCTCGAACCGGTCGGCCCCTGCGGAGGAGCGCAGCCCGAACCGGCGTCCGGTGTCCGTTTCGAGGATGGCCACGCGGCCGGCGAGGTGCGAAGGGACCAAGGTTGTCACGTGCGCTTCCTGCTCTGTCGTGCCGAACATGTCGGCGGTGGTGAGGGGTGTGAGCGTGTCGAAGCCGCCGTACTCCTCGCAGACTCGGCCCAGTGCCTCGGCTATGAACGGCGACGGGCCAGGAGGCCGTGCCGGTTCAGCAGGTCGATGTCGGAGGAGACCCATGGGGTCGGTCCTTTCGGTGCGCGGGATGAGAGAGTCAGGTGCCCGTGGCCGAGCAGGTCAGTCCGATGCCGCGCAGGATCGCCTCGGCTTGCCGACGGCGGTCGGGCTGGCTGCGCCCGGCGATCCGGGGGAAGTCGGCGAGGGTCTCGACCTCTCGGATGGCGTCGGTGCCCGAGGTCCATCCCTCGCCGTCCAGCACTGCGCTGCCGTAGAACCAGCCGACGATGAGGTCATGCGCGTCCCGGGGGTCGAGGCTCCCGCGCTCGGTGAGCGTCATGATCGTCTCGCTGAGGACGAACGACGAGTGCCCGAGCACAGGACCTCGGCGCAGCAGGGAGATCGTTCCAGGGGTGGACATGGCGACTACCGCACGGTCGGCGAGCTCGAGAAGCGCACAGTGCGCGCACTCGCGGTGGAGCAGGTCCTGCGGGGCGAGAAGGCCCAGGCGCGCGTCGGCGAGATCGTGCCAGACCGCGTCCAGCGACGGAAAGTACGTGTAGAGCGCGTTGACAGCGACGCCGACCTCCGCCGCGACAGACCGCAGCGAGATGCCCTCGACCCGGCCGTGCTCTGCCAGCAGCCGATCGGCAGCATCGAGGATGCGCTGCGCAGTGATGTCGCCGCGGGGACCGCGTGCCGCCATGGAACTCTCCTCGAGATCGTCGGGTGAAAACCCGATCTGTTCAGTGTACAAATTGAGGATGCGTGATGTGCAGAACCGGAGCCGGACGAACCCATGAACCATCAGTTCGACACAGACGAACCGGCGAACGTCCCCCGCGACGATCTGGCTGAGCGCATCCGAACCCGCGGACTGCCTGAGAGTGTCGTCGAGATCGCCACGCGCGGCGGAGCGGCCGTGCATCCGGCGCTGGACTACCGGGCCGAATCGGTGTCGATGTCCCTGGACGGGCCGGCATGGTCGATCGTGCGCTCCTCGCGAAGGGACGACCTCGTGCCGCTGTGGACATGCGGGACCGTGACGGTCTTCTCGGCCGGCGATGGGTCGTTCCTGCAGTGGGATGCCGAGGAGGATCAGCCGTGGACGGTGTGGTCGGACTTTGTTGGCGCAGTGCGTGACCTGCTGACGGACCTCTGGGAAGACGAGTCTGATGACGACGACCGAACTGCGATCGCACGCCTGATCTTGCCTGAGGGCGACGTCGCCAATGCGTTGGTGCCCGAGGAACGGTAGCGCAGCGACCGGGAAGCCAGATGGCTCTACGTGCCGAAATGCGGTGGAGTTTCGATTTTCGAACTGAGGTCCGGAGCAGAAGCCTTTCGCTCGCAGTCCATGAAAAGCCGTCTCGGATGGCTAGTTTGTTGCGGGGCGGGACGTTGATGACGGCCACACCGACGCGATGCTGTTCGCCACGGGGATGCTGGCACGCGTCGGCGGACCGGCGAGCCAGCCCTGGGCGCTCGTGGGGTTCGGGGGAGTTCCGGCAGAACGCCACATTCACCATCGTGATCGGTATTCGACTGGCGATAGCGCGGGCCGGCAAGCACGACGGCGCGGATCCGCTCTGGAACCTCCACGAGGCCCTCTTCGGTCTGGCCGGCGCGTGCCTCGCACTTGCCTTGGTCGGGTTCTCGGTGGCAGGTCGCGTCAGCGGAGTAATCGGGGGCGTGGCCCGTGACGCCGACCTCGACGGACCGCGACATGGCTCCGGCGGGCCGGTGTCCTGAGTGCTATCATATGTGATAGCAAAGGAGGTGGTCGCCGATGTCATCCATCATCGTCCGCGGACTCGACGACGGCGTGAAGCAGCAGCTCGCCGCACAGGCGAAAGTACATGGCCGGTCCATGGAGGCTGAGGTCCGCGACATTCTCACCAAAGCCGCTCGGCGGCCGCACATCGGGATGGCATTGCTCGCTGCAGCGCAGGACGTCGGCGGTGTCGAAGAGCTGGAGATCCCGGAGCGCGTTGACGGCGCACGGGCGGTGGACTTCGAGTGATTGTCCTGGACACGAACGTCATCTCTGAGGTCTTTCGTCCCTCGCCCGAGCCGCGTGTAGTGGACTGGCTCGCATCGCTCACGGGTGACGTCGCGATAACGGCCATCACCCTCGCGGAGCTGCTTGCAGGTGTCCGGAGGCTACCTGACGGCCGGCGCAAGAATGAGCTGGACACGCGCCTCGACGCGGTGATCGAGTCATACCGGGGCAGTCGCGCCCTGCTGGCGTTCGACGAGTTGGCGGCCGGCCGCTATGCCGACGTGCTCGTGGCACGGGAGGCTGCAGGCGCCCCGATCAGCGCGGCCGATGCGCAGATCGCCGCGATCTGTCTGGCGCACGGAGCGACTTGCGCGACGCGCAATGCGAAGGACTTCGCGCACACCGGCGTGGAGCTGGTCGATCCATGGCAGGCCGACGCATGAAGCGGATCGCTGCCCGAGAGAGGTCGATCGGGCGGAATGAGGAACCTGACGTGGAGGAGCCAGGCCAGCCGATCCTCGTCCGGCCGATCGCCGCGTCGCTCGAGCTGCGGCCGGACGGCGACATCGACCTGCGCGGACGCGCTTGGTAGTCGCTTCCTGCAGATGGCCGTATGTGCCGGAACCCGGTGGAGTTCAGGTTTGATATGTAAAATCCCAGGTCAGAGTGATGCGTGAGCTTACTTCTCAGGTGGATGAGTTTCGCTTCAACGTCTGAGCTCCGTGTGTCCGCCGAATGGTTCGGTGCTTGCTCTCGAAGGGCATCCGGTGCGTAGTCTCGGCTGTTATGGACGATCTGATCCGGACTGTTCTCGGCAGAGTGCTCGCAGACGACCCCGGCGGGATCGTTGGGGTGTATCTCTATGGTTCCAGCACGACGACGGGGCTCGGCCCGGAGAGCGATGTCGACCTGCTGCTCGTGACGCGCAAGTCGCTGATGGTCGAGGAGCGCCGATCGCTGGTCGCCTTGTTGCTCGGGCTCTCGGGATGGAAGGGTCACGCCGAAGACTTTCCGGATGTCGCCGACCGGCGTCCGCTCGAGGTGACGAGTCTGGTCGCAGACACCCTCGATCCTCTGGCCGGTGACCCATGGCGTGACTTCCAGTTCGGGGAGTGGCGCCGGAGCGATTTCACCCGGGGTTACGTGCCCGAGCCAGAGCACGATCCTGACGTGGTGATCCTGCTCGCGACAGCTCGGGCATCGCACCGAGTGCTGCATGGTCCATCCCTCGACAGTCTGGTCGCCGAGGTACCCTTCGCCCTCTTGCGGGAAGCCCAGCTCGCTGCCGTGCCTGCACTCGTCGAAGATCTGCACAGTGACGGTCGTAATGTTCTGCTGACCCTGGCGCGTGCGCTTCATACGGTGGAGACGGGCGAGATCGTCGCGAAGGATCGTGCGGCGGGCCTGGCAGCGAAGCGAGTCGACGCCGATGGTGCGGAACTGCTTCATGCTGCTGCTCGGGAGTACCGGGGTGAGGAACAGGTCGATTGGGATCGTGGCTCGAAGCGCGTATCGGCTCTGTCGCGGTCGTTGATCGAGTTGATCCACCGGACGTCTGCGGCACCGTGAATGCACATCACGGAAGTCGCGCGGACGGAGCCCCTACACGTGGGGACGTGGCCGAGTTTCGGTCGCCCGGGGCCGCCAGCAGTCGAGCACCAATCGCCAGCGTAATGCACAGGGCCGGAAGATATTACGCGATGAAGAGGATGATAAGTGCATTCAGGGTGAGGTAGAATCCGATGCCGCAGAGGGCGGTGCTGAGCAGGGTGTCGGAGTGCTTGGTGATCCAGTTGGCGAGTCGCCGCAGTATCGGATCGATCCGATCGTGAGCTACGATCCTCGCCGCGACAAGCGCGGTCGCGGGCAGGATCATCACCAGGCAGTACCCGGCGAGCGTCAGAGCGGTGCCGGCCCAGCCGAGGTCGGCCGCGGTCATCAAACCGATCGCTGCAATGTACGGCAGCATCGATGCCAGTTCGATCCCCGCAGCGAAGAGCGCGAGAGCTACCAATGCACCGGGGGTGCCGGTGCCGGTCATGGCGCGCTCACGCCACCGTGTCAGGCGACCGGCCCCACTCTGCCGTTCTCGCCGCTTTTTCGAGCCGAGCCACCAGCCCCACGTGAACAACACGATCCCGACGGCGATCTGGGCGATCCGGAGCGTTGGACTGTCGTTGTCGTCGGCGAGAACCTCGCTGAGGTGACTGAACGCGGCGTCGGCCCCGAGAGCGAGGACGACTCCGATCGCGAAGTAGAAAGTGACGATGGTGCCCAGGTAGACGGCAAAGCGCCCAGCGCGCACTCGTCCAGGGGTCATCAGCAGCCACACCGGGATGAACAGCGTTCCGATGCTGGTGCTGTCGATCAGCGCAAGCCCGAATAGGCCACCGATCAGGACGGGGGTCAAGGGACGTCACCGAGGAAGATGCGCTCGATCGCAGCAGACAGGGTTTTTCGCACGGTCTCGGAGTCATAGATCTGCTCGGTTGCCAGCAAGTGCAGGGAGAGGCCGTCGCACAACGCGGTCAGGAGGAGTGCCTCGGCGCGCACATCCACCGATTTCGCGACTTCGCCAGCTCGCTGAGCACCGGACAGTACCTCTGTGACGCTGTCGACGAGCCCACGCGTGGCGCCATGGTGGAGCCGCGACAGTTCCGGATCGCTTCGGGTCGCCGGCAGGAACTCGAGCCACAGTACGAGTTCGGCACGGCGGTCGTCGTCCACCGGAAGGATCGTCTGGAGCAACTGGTTCAGCAGGTCTCGCAGCGGCGGAACGATCGCGACTCGGCGCATGCGTTCCTCGACGCGTTCGTACATGCAGGTCACACCGAATCGCAGCAGGTCGTCCTTGGTTCGGAAGTAGCGCTGCACCAGGCCGACGGAGACCCCGGCCTCCTCTGCTACGTCTACCAGAGTGGTCTGCCGTAGGCCGCGTCGGGCCACGGTGCGGAGCAATGCATCGGCGACCTGCTGTCGACGTTCTTCGTGATCGCTTGTTCTCGCCATGCGCTAAATATTACGAACATATTTTAATGGTGGCAAGTCTTGCTCTGCCCTCTTTCGGCTCAGTGCCCGCGGGCGGGTGCCTCACTCAACGTTCGGCCCGTGACGAACTGTCGACGAGCCGCCGACAGAGGGTCGGTGAATTCCAGTTTCCGCGCGAGTAATTGGAGCGGAAGAGAATGGTCGTCCGGTACCTCGGGCAGGAGATCCGGATACCACCGATCGCCCAGGATGCCGATGCCGAGCGCGGCCAGATGCACCCGCAGTTGGTGCATCCGCCCGGTGCGTGGGTGCAGAATCGTGTGGAGCACGGGGCGTCCGGACGCGCTCACACCGGTACCGAGAACCTCGATTACCGTCTCGGAGTTGGGATCACGGGAGTCGTCGACGGCAACGCGTAGTTCCCCGCGCTGTGCTTCGATGTGATTGCGGTAGACGAGGGGAACGGGGCGCCCGGCCACCATCGGGGCGTCCGGGTTCCATCCGGGCGGCAGCGCCGACACCGCCTCGTAGACCTTCGCGACCAGTCGCTTCTCGAAAAGCGATTGGTAGGCGCCGCGCGTCTCGGGACGGGCCGAGAACATCACCAGACCGGCGGTAGCTCGGTCGAGTCGATGGATCGGTGTCAGATCCGGATTGTCGAGGCGGATCCGCAGTCGGACGAGTGCGGACTCGCGCAGATATCGTCCGCCCGGGGTGGTCGGGAGGAAGTGTGGCTTGTCGATCACGACGAGGTCGTCGTCGACATGCACGATCTCCTCGCGAAACGGCACTGGCTCTTCTTCAGCCAGATCGCGGTAATACCAGATGAATTCGTGTGCTCCGAGCTCCTCGTCGTAGCCGATCGGGTGACCGTCGGCCCCCACGACCTCGCCGAGGTCGAACCTTCGGTAGAGGTCGTCGGCATGCAGGTGGTCGAATCTTGCGACGACGTACTCGGCGATCGTCGCCCACGGCCCGGTCGTCGGAACACGCAGTCGCGTCGGTCCGACCCCGTTCCTGACGGGTAGTGGCGAGGGCATGGGCACGCGCACCATCATCCCACCGACTGCTCGTTCCGCCGCGCGGCGGGTTGTCACCCCGCGTGCGTGGAGTGTCCTCCCATGTCGGGCGCTCTGATGGTCGTACCACACAAGTCTGAACGAATTGTGCGGGAGATCGTTCACTTGTCGTATGCCCGGCAGTTCTAGCGTCTCCGCCGACGAAAGGACGATAATGAGTACCCCCCGCTCTCTTGGATCCGGTGCACCGAAGAAACGCACCCTCCAGGCCGTCGGTGTCACGTTGACCGCGCTTGCTCTGGCCGGTGGCTGCACGTCGAGCCCCGCCGCGCCCGTGACAGAATCGATCGAGTACACATCGGCGCCGTTCAGTGCCGATGTCCTCGATGCAGTGTACGAATCCGACCGTACGATCGATTACGTCCCGATCCTGAACGCGTTCGATGACATTCGTGAGCAACGTCGCGATGTGATCGACCGCAACATGCAGATGACGATCGAGATCAATCACTCGGCATCGGAGGAGCAGCGCGAGCGGGCACGTATCGATCAGTACGAAGATATGTCGCTGACAATGGCCGACGGTCTTGGTGAGAACCTCGGGCAGATCTATGCCGAGGCGGTAGCAGACGGCCTGCTGCCGAAGACAACCGCTCTGATCTCGAAAGAGGAGCAGCGAGCGGCCGGTGACGGCGCTTCGTCCAACCCGTCGAAAGAGTACTTTTCGTTTCCACGCCCGTACATCGCCGATCCCGAGGCCATCGAGTACATCGACAAGGAAGGCGGCGATGCGTACGACTCCACGAGCGGCGCATTCCCCAGCGGGCACACCAGCCAGGCGTACTGGCAGGGAACCCTGCTTGCGACGATGCTCCCCGAACTCGCCGACGGCATCCTGGCCCGCACCTCCGAAGCCGGTCATAACCGCGTCGTGATGGGTGTGCATTACCCGCTCGACGTGGTCGGCGGACGCATGATGGGGCAGGCGATCGCTGCGAAACGCTGGGCGGACACCGAGTTCCGAGTGTTGTTCGAACAGGCCTCCGAGGAACTGCGCGCGGTGCTCGAGGCCGGATGCGGCGCGGAGCTGTCGGAGTGCATCGCCGAGGACACGCCCTACCTCCCCGCCGGTGAAGCTGCTGAGATCTACCAGGAGCGGATGACCTACGGCTTCGAACCGATCGGCGACCCGGGACAGGAGTTCACCACACCCGAGATGGCGTCGGCCCTGTTGATCTCGAGCCACCCGGACCTGACCCCGGAACAGCGCGAGCAGGTGCTCGAGCTGACCGCGATCGACTCCGGGTACCCCCTCGACAAGCAAGGTGTGGACGGCGGCTGGCAGCGCATCGACCTGATGGCTGCGATGACTTCGAATGTCACCGTGAACAGCGACGGAACTGTCTCCCTCGCATAATTGGTCACGCTGCAGACAGGGGCGTAACGTTACCTCACGAAGTTCGGGTGCAGCCCGGAGCAGGCGTACCTTCTCCTCGGCGCCGCGCCGATCGCGGCAGAATCCATCGGCCGAGGGAGTCGGCACATCCACGGTCGTACGGGTCCTGGCGTCGGCGTATCGACAGAGGGGCCGCACCTGGAGTCTCGAGTTATGTTCGTCGTGTGGGTGAATTGGTCGGGAGGTTCGAGAGCACGCGGTCCGAAGAGCATTTTCTAGATGCCTTCGACAAGGCGATGACGAAGTGGCCCGATCGCGAAGACCGTTCGGTGGAGACGAGTTTCGGGTCGACCATGGTCTCGACGGTGCGCAACTCGGGGGCTGGGGACCCACTCGTACTCCTGCAAGGTGGGGGCAGCACCATCGCAGTCTGGGGTCGGTTCGTCGAGGCTTGGCGAACCGATCGACCGATCATCGCGGTGGACACAGTGTGGGACGCCGGCAGAAGCGTGCAGCGCAGGCCCGTCGGCGAGGGGAGGGACGTAGCGGCCTGGCTGGACGAGACGCTCACTGGCCTGGACATCGATCGCGCGCACCTCGTCGGTTACTCGTACGGTGGTTGGGTCGCGCTCAATCACGCTGTCGAGTCGCCCGAACGTTTACTGAGCGTGACATCGATCGAGCCGCCCGGAGCGATTGTGGGGATGCCCCCGCGCGCGTGGTGGAAGATGCTGCGGATGCTGTTCGGCAACGAGGATCGGTACCTGGCTTATCTGACATGGGTGCGCGGCGGACGGCTACCGGAATCCGCGACGCTCGACTTGCTGATGGCGGCCCGATCCGATTACGTGCAGCGAGGAACGCCCCGTCCGAAAAAGCTGACGAAGACCCAGTGGCAGGGAATCCGAACGCCCCTGATGATCATGCTCGGAGGTCGAAGCGGGTTGGTTCCGTCGCGACGGGCGTCGAAGGTGGTTCGCGGAGTCGCACCACAGGCCGAACTGCACACACTTCGCACGGCGAGCCACGCGGTGCTGGTGGACGAGCCTCAGGAGGTGATCGACCGGGTTCGCGGATTTCTCGGACGTCACGATCGGTAGGACGGCTGCGGGCCACCTCGAAAACGGGGTGACCGGATGCTGTGCCACTCCTCGACATCGCATCGACCGTCACCCCGATTTCCCGACGCAAGAACCGTACCGTCGATGCGTAGACCGAGCGTGTGGGCCGAGCCCGCCGCAACCGCGACGATGTCGCGCCACTGGTGGACATCGCACTGCCCGTGACTGTTGTCGCCGACTGCGCGAACCCTGCCGCTGGCGAGCACCCCGACGGTGTGATGGCTTCCGGCGGCCACCGACGTCACCTCGACCCACTCGTCGATGCCGCACGCACCCGACTTGCGTTGTCCGACGGCAGCAACGGTTCCATCGGTTCTCAAGGCGACGGTGTGCAGGTATCCCGCCGCGATCGCGGTGAGGTTGCGCCACTCGCCGACCGCGCACTGTCCGAATCGGTTGTTGCCCGTGGCGATTGCAGTGCCGTCTTCCCGGACCCCGACGGAGTGCCAGTCGCCCGCCGAAACGTCCACGATCTCGCGCCACGAGCCGACGTCGCACTGTAGTTCGTTGTCGCGGCCGGCGGCCCCAACGGTGCCGTCTGCCTGCACGCCGAGGGTGCAGCGCCATCCCGCGGCGATCGCTACGACGTCGTGCCACGCGCCGACGTCGCACTGCCCGTCGTCGTTCCATCCCGTGGTCACCACCGTCCCGTCGGATCGCAGGCCGACGGTGTGAGACCGTCCGGTGTTCCGGGCGGTGTGCACATTCCCGGCAGCCACTGCGACGATGTTCCGCCATCCGAGAACGTCACACTCGCCGGCGGAGTCGTTGCCTACCGCGGCGACGGTTCCGTCGGGGTGGAGTCCCACCGAATGGCGTCTGCCGGCGGCAAGTACGGTCATGCGATTCGATACTGCCACCCGCGGGGATGCCAACGCTGAGCGATCAGTCGTTGTCGCGACACCTTCCTCCAGTAATACGGGTTTCCGTTGCCTCACGACCTGCGGTAAGCCGAGCAACAGGAGGAAAATTCTCGTGCGCGGCGCCCGAGCCCGGGGCGGGGAGATGGCCGGAATCGGGCGGCGTACGACACAATGGTCGCGACCCGATCGAAGAGGAGCGATTCATGTTGAGCACCATGCAAGACGCACCCTTGTCCATCGCGCAGATATTGCGCCACGGCAGCTCCGTTCACAGCGGGGCGGAGGTGGTGACCTGGACCGATTCCGGTGCGCGTCGGCGTAGCTACGCCGAGGTAGGTCAACGGTGCGCGCAGCTTGCGCACGCCTTGCGCGGACTCGGCGTGAATGGCGACGAGCGTGTCGCGACGTTCATGTGGAACAACGCCGAGCACCTCGAGGCGTATCTCGCGATACCGGCGATGGGCGCCGTCCTGCACACCCTCAACATCCGCTTGTTCCCGGAACAGCTGATCCACGTGGCCAACCACGCCGAAGATCACGTGATCATCGTCGATCCGACCCTCGTGCCCTTGCTCGCACCGCAGCTGCCGCAGTTGAGCACTGTGAAGCACGTAGTTGTCACCGGCGACTCGACCGCCGGTCTCGAGGTCCCGGACGGTGTGCAGTTGCACACCTACGAGGGGCTCATCGCGGATCAGCCGACCGCATTCGATTGGCCCGAGGTGGACGAACGGGACGCGGCCGCCATGTGCTACACCTCCGGAACCACTGGCGACCCGAAAGGTGTTGCATACTCGCACCGTTCGATCTACCTGCATTCGATGCAGGTGTGCATGACGGACGGGCCGGCACTTCGTCAGGGCGACCGGGCGCTTGCGGTCGTGCCGCAATTCCATGCCATGTCGTGGGGTCTGCCGTATGCGGCGTTCATGATCGGTGCCTCGCTGATCATGCCCGACCGCTTCCTGCAGCCAGAACCGCTCGCCGCGCTCATCGCCGCCGAGCGCCCGACCTTCGCCGCTGCTGTCCCGACGATCTGGCTCGGCCTGCACCAGTATCTCGGGGAGCACCCGCAGGACATCTCCTGCATGAAGGAGGTGCTCATCGGCGGATCGGCGGTGCCACCATCGCTGATGCACGCGTTCGAGACCGACCACAACGTGCAGGTCCTGCACGCCTGGGGAATGACGGAGACGTCGCCGTTGGGTTCGGTGGCGAGACCGCCGGTGGCCGCCGAGGGCGACGAAAGGTGGCGCTACCGGTACACGCAGGGACGATTCCCGGCGTCGGTGCAAGCGCGTCTCGTCAGCGACGACGAGGTGGTCCCGAACGACGGCGTGAGCATCGGTGAACTCGAGGTTCGCGGTCCCTGGATCGCGGCGTCCTATTACGGTGTCGAGGCACCCGACAAGTTCCACGACGGCTGGTTGCGCACGGGAGATGTCGGAACCATCACCCCGGACGGATATCTCACGCTGACGGACCGCACCAAGGACATCATCAAGTCCGGCGGCGAGTGGATTTCCTCGGTGGATCTGGAGAACGCGGTCATGGGGCACCCTGATGTCCTCGAAGCGGCGGTGATCGGTGTGCCCGACGAGAAGTGGGACGAGCGTCCGCTGGTCGCGGTCGTGCTTCGTGCGGGGGCCACCGCGACCGTCGATACGCTGCGCGACTTCTTGTCGGACAAGGTCGCCAAGTGGCAGGTCCCCGAGAACTGGACTGTCGTCAGTGAGGTACCCAAGACGAGTGTCGGCAAGTTCGACAAGAAGCGCCTTCGGTCGCAATACCACGACGGCGGGCTGGACATCACCCGGATCTGACGGGAACTCGCAGGGCCTGCCGCACCGCCCGTGGTGCAGCAAGCCCTGCGGTGTCAGCGGACGGGCAAGCTATGCACCCCTTCCCGAGGTGACGCTTCTTCGGTGGGTGGCGCCTACGGCACCTCGAATGTGGCGATGCCGGGGGTGACCGGTCCGCCCGCTGCCGAGGTCATGAGGACGGCGACCTGCCCGGGGCCCGTATCGATGGTAGTGAAGGCCGGAATACCGTTCAGCCCGTCGGACAGGCGGGCAGAGCCGGATTCGCCGGTCGACAGATTCACCCAGTGCACGTCCGCGTAGAGGAGGCAGCCCCAGCCGTCTTCTTTCCCGCCGGTGATCGTCACGACGCCCGGCTCGTCGCCGACCACCGCGACGCAGCGGATCGACGGGGCGTCGAAACTTCCGTTCGGATTCCCGAATGGTGCCGGATCGATCTGGAAGGGGACGGTCACCGAGGCCGAAGCCACTCCTGCAGCGAGAAAGGCAGACGTGGCGATGGTGGTGGCGCAGACGCCGACGGCGCGCATCAGGTTCATGAACGACCTCACTTGTCGGTCTTCCGGTTCAGCATTTCGGTGATCCAGATGGGTGCGAACGGGGACGTGCAGCCCGGGGAGGTCGGGTAATCCTCGAGGACCTTCAAGCGGTGACCGATCTCGAGCGCCCGGGCGCGATACTCGGAGTGCTCGATCCCGATCTGGGCGAGACAGGTGTTCATCGCCCACTGCAGGCGTTCCGGAGCATCCTTCATCTGGGCTTCGATGATGTCGAGCAGGCCGGAGAGATCGAGACCCTCGGGCCTTTTCACCACGCGCTCGGAAGTCAGGGCCCAGCCCGCGCTCGCCACGACAGGGTCGGGATCATCGAACCACACGCCGCGCAATTCGTCGGCGTGTGGACTCTTCTTCACGATGTAGTTGACCAGCCAATCTTGGACCTTCGGTGATCGTGCTTCCCGCAGCATGGTGTCCAGCGCGTCGCGCGTGAATGCTTTCGGGCGGCTGATCAGGATCGCGAGTAGTCTCGCCGCGCTGTCGCCGGTCTCCCAGAGTTCCCCAGCGAGGTCCTGCTGGATCTGGAGTCTCTTGGCGATTGCGCGTAGTTGACTGAGGTTCACCCCGTGGTCGTCGCCGTGCCTGACGTTCACCTCACGGATCTTCGGGTCTTCGAGTTCCGCCAGTTCGGCCATCAACTCCGCCACCGTCGGCGGTTCCACTGTGGTTCCGGCCACCGTTCGCTCCGTTCGTCACTGGTTCGGAAATCACACTACGTGCGTCGATCACCCGTTGACCGCGTTACGCTGCCACCGACCATGATCCGGGGGATACAGGGGAGCCGCAATGAACCGGGACGAACTCGCTCGGGTGCTGCTCGGGCTCGACGGTGTCGGGTGCGTGGCGGCCGCAGTGGCAGTGTCGGTGGACGAACGGATCGCGGATTCGGTAGCTCCGTCGCGCCGCGCACACGTACCCGTTGCTGTCGCATTGGGTATCACCAGCGTCGTCCTGGGCCGTGCAGCTGCCCGTCGTCCGGTTCGACGACGCGACCTCGAGGTCGCCGGGGTGGTCAATCTGTGCTGGGTGGCAGCGTGCTGCGTCGGATTGTCGCGGGCACAGTCACGATCGGGGCGGGTATTCCTCGTCGCCACCGCACTGTTGGACGGACTTGCCGCGACCGCACAGTTGGTTCTACGGCCGGGTGCCCGCTGACGCCCCGTTGCCGTGTAGATGCGCTCGCTCGCCGTTGTGGTCGAGGATCGTGAGGATTTCGACGACGCCGTCGTGGGCGCTGATCGCGTGCGGCGTCATCGTCGAGAACTCGGCTGCGTTGCCCTCCTGGACGAGGATGGTGCGTTCACCGAGCTGAAGGCGAGCGGTGCCTGCGAGTACCGTGAACCATTCGTGTCCGGGGTGGACCGGCAGCGTGTCCGTGGGGTGGGGGTCTTCGCTGGTGATGCGCATCTTCGCAATGGTCACTCCGTTGAGGGATCGTTCGCGAGAGAGAAGCCAGGTGGTGAAGCCGGGGGTGTCGCACGATTGCGGTCTGATCACCACATCCTGGTCGTCATGGGATTCGACGAGGTGATCGATTGTGGTGTCGAGTGCCCGCGCGATCGGGACGAGCTGATCCAATGCAATTCTGCGGCGGCCGGTTTCGATGCGGCTCAGGTTCGACGGACTGATGTGGCAGCGGGCTGCCAGTGCATCGAGCGTCCATCCACGGGCCAGTCGCAGACTTCGGATGCGCTGCCGCACGACCTGGTCCAGATCGAGCTGTTCTTGCTCCATAGGCAAAATACTATGCTGAATCCGCATTGTTCGCTATAGCCTGGCGGAATGCATCACCACAGTCATCATCAAGCGCACGGGCGAAGCGACTCCCCGGTAGATCTGCTGGATCTCGATGCCGAGGTGCACCGCGAGTACCTGGCCGGCCTGGTCGACTGGGTTGCCGATCGGGTCGATCCCCGTGTCATCGTCGACGTGGGGGCAGGAACGGGGACGGGTACGCGCACTCTCGCCGCACGATTCCCCGAAGCAGAGGTGATTGCAATCGATCGGTCGCCGCAGATGCTGGCGCGAGTCCGCGACACTGCCCTTCGCCACGGCTTTCGGAATCGGGTGGAGACTGTCGAGGCGGATCTGGACGCCGGCTGGCCGACCGTCGACTCGGCCGATCTCGTGTGGGCGGCACTGTCGTTGCATCACGTCCAAGACCCTGCCTCCATCCTGCGGCAACTCCACCATTCGCTGAATCCTGGAGCGCTCCTGGTAGTCGTCGAAATGGAATCCCAACCGCGATTCCTTCCCGACGAGATCGGAATCGGTACGCCGGGGATCGAGGCGCGCGCTCACGCGCTCGCGCGTGAATGCGGATGGAACAACCACCCGGACTGGAGCAACGACCTCGAACGTGCGGGCTTCGACGTCGAAGCTGTGCGCCGCACCGAGATCGACCTCGATGGCACTGCGCCGATCGCGAGAACCTACGCCCATACGGTGTTGAGTAGACTCCAAGATGGGCTCGAAAGCGCCCTGACCGCAGACGATCTCGACACCCTGGCGCAACTGGTGTCGGACCGCGGCCCTCGCTCGGTGCTGAAGAGGAGCGACCTGAGGGTCCGCGGGTGCCGAACCGCATGGGCAGCAAGAAAACTCAATGGAGGAGAGAACTGATGAATTCCAACACGGATCTGCCCACCAATGCACGCTACGATGTTGCCGTGATCGGGGGTGGCGCAGCAGGATTGAGTGCCGCGATCGCGCTCGCCCGCTCGCGACGATCAGTGCTCGTCGTCGACGCCGGAGAGCCGCGCAACACCCCGGCCGAAGGCGCGCACAACGTCCTCGGTCAGGACGGCATTCCACCGCTCGACTTACTCGCGGCCGGACGCAAGGAGGCCATCGGGTACGGGGTAGAACTACGCGTCGACACCGCAGTGGCGGCACGACGCGACGACGATGCGTTCGAGGTGCACCTCGAGGAAAGCGAAACCGTCCGGGCGCGGCGACTCGTACTGGCATCGGGCCTCGTCGACGAACTTCCCGACCTGCCCGGCGTGAAGGAGATGTGGGGAAAGAAGGTGCTTCACTGCCCCTACTGCCACGGATGGGAAGTCCGCGATCAGCGCATCGGCGTGATCGGGTCGGGACCGATGAGCGTCCACCAGGCACTCCTGTTCCGGCAGCTCACCGCCGACGTCACATTGTTCACCCACGCGATGCCGGAACTCGATGCCGACGTGACCGAACAGCTGGCGGCGCGGCAGATTCGCGTCGTCGACGCCCTTGTTGCGGGTGTGCGTGACCAAGGGGAGGAGGGTGTCACCGCCGTACTCGACGGCGCACCCGACGCCGAGCAGGACGCGGTGGTGGTCGCCCCACGGTTCTACGCCCGCTCAGACCTGTACGAACAGCTCGGTGGTACCGTGACCGACCACCCGCACGGGGTGTTCATCGACTCCGATCCGACAGGGAAGACGGAGATTCCCGGGGTCTGGGCTGCGGGCAATGCGCGTGATCTGTCGGCGATGGTGATGGTGGCCTCGGGAGCAGGCGTGATGGCCGGTGCCGCGGTCAACGCCGACCTCGTGGCAGAAGACGTCGCCGCGGCCGTCCGGGAGCACACCGAACAGGGTTGACCGGGAGCGGGTTCAGATCAGCGGGAGTCGGCTGCCTCGACCGGGTCCGACGCACGCAACACCGCACCTGTCTCGTCGAGCGCTTCGACGGTGACGAAGGTCGGCGAGAGAGGTGCGATGGGCGACGCACTGTCGCTGGGAATTGTGGCGACGGTTTCGAAACCGGTTGCGGCGACATCGGTCACATGGATCGTCGCGTCGGATTCCGGGCCGGAACGAATACGCCACGCGGCAACCTCGGTAGCGCCGTTCCAGCTCACTGCGATTTCGATCGGACCGGTGCCCGTGGAGTCGACGCGGTGGGCCACCACCGTCGGCGGCTCCGTCGGCGTTCCGATCCAGTCGAACACGTGAGCTCGGTACGAATACATACCTTCAGGCAGGCTCGAGTGCCATACCACCGCACCATCTGCATCGAACTCGGTAGCGGTGGGGAGGGATCCCCATCCGACGAAGCTGTGCCCGTCGGGCAGGGTCTGATGGTTCGCCTGCGTCGAGCTGGTACGCGGATCGGGGTTCTCGAACGCTCGGACAGTCGACGCGGTGCGGGCCTGTTCGTCGAGGTCGAGAATCAGAGCTCGCGACGGCAATCCTGCCTCTTCGTCATCGGAGACGTTGTCCAGCAGGCTGATTTGTCCGTCCGGAAGCCAACGTGCATCGTGCTGCCATGCAAACGGGGCGTCGTCGTCGAGGGTGAAATCGCTGCGCGTGCCGCCCAGGCGCCACAGCACGTCGCCGGTATCGCGGTCGATCTTGTACAGCGCATGGGTGTGTCGGGCCGACAACAGCAGGTTTCCGTCGGCGTCCTCGTCGACGGAATTGATGTGGAAGTAATCATGGCGTTCTTCCGGGTCGTCCGGCTCGGCGAGCGCCGATTCGGACGGATCGACATGGTCAAGGCTGTTCCATTCGAAAAGCACTGCACCGGTCTCGATATCCACCTCTTGCACGACCGCGGAAAGCAGTGGTCGATCTCGGTGCTCGGTGACGTACGAGGTGAGCAGCGCGGTGTCGCGCGGTGTGATCACCAGATCGTGGAAGTCGGCGGCATGCCCGTTTCCGGCACCGACGGACGCCACCTCCTGGTATGACGAGTCGAGGATTCGGTACGTGCCTTCACCCCAGCCGATCCCGGACGACGACCCTTCCCAATAGGTGAGCACGGGTTGTCCACGGTAGGTCTGCACGTCGACATCGTTGACGTAGGTGCCGCCGTCCGGGTCGTCGTGCGGCATCATCCACACAGGATTGCCATCGCGATCGACGACGAGAATGCCGGAATCGGGGTCGTCGGTGCCGGGGTCGTGGACTCGCGGAGTCAAGAACACCAGGCCCCCCGATTCCTGACTCGGCGTTCCGACGTCTACGGCCGGTGGAGCCAGATCGGGACGGGTGACGAACCGCGATGTCTGCGGAGGTGAATCGTCGGCAGAGTCGAGAAGAGTATCCCCGGTACAGGCCGCAAGAATCAGGCAGGTGGTGATCGGCAACGTCAATCGTGCCAGTCGGCGCACGGTAGATCACTCCGGATGGTAGGGCGTTCGAGTATCGGTTTCGATACTACGGAGTGCTGCGCTACTCAGATACGACGGAGTGCTGCGCTACTCAGATACGACGGAGTGCTGCGCTACTCAATGGTCCGGGCCTTATTGCTCCGTCCGCCGCGTCCCCCCCGTCGCTTCGCTCGCCCCGTCATCTCCCCGTCGCTTCGCTCGCCCCGGTCAGTTGACCCAGCCGGCTCATGACCCGTTCGACGTCGTGGGGCAGCGGCGCATCGTAGGTGAGTGCGCCGAGCGGAGTGCCGGCGATGAATACGGTGGTGATGTCGCGGTCGTAGAGTACGTCCACGACGTTCGCGAAACGCTGCGCCGGTTCGCTCCCTGAACTGCGCAGATCGGGAATTCCGCTGATGACCCAGTGCTGAAACGACGCGGCCAGCGCGAGATAGTCCGAAGGCGCGGTGGTGTCGACGCACAGGTCTTCGAACTCGATCCAGAGTGCACCGGCGGAGGCGCGCCGGAGGCGGATCGGGTGGCCGGCCGGGACGAGGATCACCTCCTCGCTGGCCGTCGGTGGGTCGAGGCCGAGAGTGTCGAACTGTTGCGGTGTGCCGGGGGTCACCCACTGCCCGGCGCTGAATCCGGTGTTGTGAGTAGACACGGT
Organism: Rhodococcus ruitaii; assembly: GCF_055230935.1. Taxonomy (NCBI): domain Bacteria; kingdom Bacillati; phylum Actinomycetota; class Actinomycetes; order Mycobacteriales; family Nocardiaceae; genus Rhodococcus; species Rhodococcus ruitaii. The sequence goes on from NZ_JBUYWC010000002.1 coordinate 130,186, forward strand.
GCGGTAGTCGACAGGACCGTCGACCGCCACGACCGTCAGGCACTGTTCGATCAATTCGATGGTCGGCACGAAATCATCGTGGAACAGCGGATTCGGCAGGAGGGACGACGGAGGATAGTTCGACGTCAGAATGACCCTGATCCCGCGTTCGAAGAGCGCGGGCAACAGACGCGAGATGAACGTGCCGTCGGCGGGATCATGGACGTGGAACTCGTCGAAGCAGACCACGTCCACTCTGTGAAGGAGTTCGTCCAGGGCGCCAGCGAGATCCTGGCGGTGACGCCCGATGGCGAGGTGCAGGTCGTGAAAGAACTCGTGGAAGTGGACGCGAAGCTTCCGGTGAGTCGGCAGGGCCTCGAAGTACATCGACATCAGCTGACTCTTCCCTCGTCCGACCGGCCCCCACAGGTACACGCCTCGTGCGGCGGTTGCGAGTTCAAACGCGGCCAGGCGCTGTGCTGTATCCAGAACGAATCCGAGTTCATCTGCAGCGGAGTCGAATACATCGGGTGAAACGAGGTGTCGTGGGGTTGTTCGGAGTGCGCGTGGGTACCGCCCCGTGATCGAAAACCATCGCATGCTCACGCACTCTACTATCGTAGAGTCTGCGAGCATGGAGAGATGCCTCACCGCTCCTCCCGCCGCGACCTCATCTGCGACGCCGCCCTGGATCTCGCCGCAGAGGGTGGCAATCATGCGCTTACCCACCGGGGTATCGACGCACGGCTCGAACTTGCACGCGGATCCACGTCGTACTACTACCGAACCCGTCATGCTCTCGTCGTTGCCGCGATCGCCTACTTGACGCAGCTCTCAGGCGAGTCTTTCCGTGCTGTGTTGCCCACGCTGCCGCTACGGTCTGCGGAGGAGGCGAGCACGCTGATCACCGCGCAACTCGAGACGTTGGTTGTCGACCGTCGACGCGACGTTCTTGCCAGATACTCGCTCGCAATCGACGCATCCGGCGACGACGAATTGCGTACAGCCCTGGCGGCATGTCTCTTTTCTCGGTCGGCCGCCACCGCGCTGATGGACTCGCTGGGAGCTGACGATCCAGATGCTGCAGCGCGCGACCTGATCGCCCTGCTCGAAGGGCTGGTATTCGATCTCACCTACGGGTCGCGGGCACTGGACACCGACACTCGGTTCGCCGAACACCGGCAATCGGTGCAGCGTGCGATCGCGCTCTGGATCGGCGCGCTCTGCGATCGATAGCCCTACCATCGGACCCATGACCACAGCGCGACAGGTGCGAAAGGCGGCCCTCTACGGGGTGGGGCTCAAAGCGCTTCGGATCCTCGCGGAAGTGCCTCAGGAACGAAGTCGGGATTTCGCGTCCTGGATGTCGACTCCCAGGATCCCGACAGATGCAGTTTCGGCGAGCAGCGCAGCCGGCCGGTCATGGTGACAGGGTGGGAGAGAGATCAAGTCCGCGTTGCGTCGTCGTGACGTCGAACGAACTCCATGATCCGGGGAATCACGAGCTCGGGGATGTGCCCCAGGATGCCGTGGCCGGTTCCGTCGCATATCTCCACTTCCGCTTCAGGCAGGAGGTCAGCCAGGCGCGCTGCCACCCGATCGGGGTTGGAAACGACGGTCTCGGCTCCGGAGACCACGAGCATCGGGACTGAGATCGACCGCACTTCTTCATCATCGAGCATTCGAGCCCACCCGATCCCCGGTCGGTAGTTCAGCGCTTCTTTGACGAGGGTGAACTCCAGGTCGCTGATGTCGTAGCCGGGCGACATCCATTCGTTGAGCTTGCGCATGCTCTTGTCGGTGCGTGACATACCGGCGCGGACCATCTTCAGCAACACGCGCCACGAGGGCTTGTCGAAGACCCCTCCTGGCTCGATGAGCGTCACGCTGGCCAGTCGTTCAGGAGCGTGGAGGGCTACGAGAGCGGCGTGCCATGCGCCGTGTGAGTAGCCGACGAGGTGAACGCGGTCGACGCCGAGTTCGGTCACTACCTCACCGATCCAGGTAGCGAAGTCGCCTTCCCCGGACAACGGCGCAGTCTGCACGCTGCGGCCTGCGGTCCCTATGGTGTCCAGCGCGTACACGATCCGGTCCCGGCACAGATCCTCGATGACGATGTGCCATTGCAGATTATTGGCTCCGACCGCGTGTAGCAGGACGATCGGCGTGTGCGTGCCGGTGCCCGACTGTCGGACATGGGTGGACCCGAACGATGTCGGGATGTCCAACGTTGTCGAGGGGACCGGCCACTTGCCTTCCAGTACCTGGTAGGCCCGGTGGTAGGCCTGCTTCGAGGTGTCGTTCTTGAATCGTCCGATCTTCGCCATGGACTTACCTCCGCATTTTATAGTACGAACATACTATATTAGATAGTACGGGCATACTATGAAGGTGAGGTTGTGCAGGTCAAGGAGTAGGGAGTGAATCAGTGCCACGATTGGTCGACCATGAGCTGAGGCGACGGCAGATCACCAGCGCCGTGCGGCGACTCATCGTCCGCGGTGGCCTGGACGGTGTCACCTTCCAGTCGGTCGCTGCTGAAGCGGGCTTTTCGGTGAGCTTGGTGCAGTACTACTGCGGAACCAAGAAGGAGCTCCTCCTGGCAACCCACCGGTCGGTGATGGAGAACGTGGGTGCCCGGTTCACTCAGCGCTGGTCCGCGTTGGGGAAAGATGTCACGCCTCGCGAAGCCATTCGGGCAGTGCTGACCGAGCTACTTCCCCTCGACGAGGAGCGCCGTGAGGAGACGATCGTTCTCGGAGTGTTCGGCACGGGGTCGGTCACCGGGCAAGGCATCACCCCGGAGGAAACGCTGACAGCATCGCGTCTGCTGGTCTCGATCGTTGCGGAGCAATTGAAGGAGGTCTCCCATCTCGAACCCGCAGTGAAGCGGACCGACCTCGTCGCGGAACTCATCACGGCGGCAATTGCCGGGATAGCCCAGGGGGTGATTCAAGGCCACGGCACAGCGCAGTTGGCTGTCGAACTCGTCGATCAGCAACTCGACCTCGTCCTCGGACTCCCAGACGACAAGCCGTCCGGCTCGGACATGGATGACGTCGCACCGTGAAGAGCGCGCGACGAGTTGCTTTCCGCCTGAAGATCTATGGTTCCCGCGAGCTGGGCAGCGCGTCCTGAAGGTCGACTCGCGGCATTCGGAGGAGTGTCCTGCGATGATCAAGTCGCCCGGGTTGCGAACCCGCGCAAGGTCGGACTCACGACAGGGAGACCGCGATGACAGCCGAGCGAACTCTGGTTCGACGTCCGCGATGCCCTCGACCGCACGATCACCTTCGTTCGGAAGGTGACTGCATAGCTGTCAGGCGGCGGGGAGAGTCAGGACCTGCGCGACGTCATCGGTGACTGCGATGGTGTGTTCGCTGTGCGCGGTGCGTGAACCGTCCGCTGACCGGATGGTCCAACCGTCCGCGTCGTACACGATCTTGTCGGTTCCCGCCGCGAACCACGGTTCGAGGGCGAGGGTGAGTCCGGGCCGCAGGACCAGGCCTCGTCCCGCTCGTCCGGTGTTCGAGACGTGCGGGTCCTCATGCATGGTGCGCCCCAGGCCGTGTCCACCGAACTCGGTGTTGACCGGATATCCGTATTCGGCCGCGACCGTGCCGATGGCCGCGGAGATGTCGCCCAGCCTGTTGCCGGGGCGCGCGGCCGCAATTCCCGCGTCGAGTGCGTGCCTCGTCGCGTCGATCAACCGTAGGTCTTCGACCCTCGGTGTGCCGACGATGATGCTTCGTGCCGAATCAGCGACCCAGCCGTCGATCGAGACAGCGATGTCCATGCTCAGGAGATCGCCGTCGCGCAACGTGTAGTCGTGGGGGAGTCCGTGCAGCACGGCGTCGTTGACAGACAAGCAGATGACATTGCGGAACGGGCCGCGCCCGAACGAGGGAGAGTAGTCCCAGTAGCAGGACACCGCGCCGCGCTCTGCGATGAGATCGCGGGCACGCTCTTCGAGGTCGAGGAGGTTCACGCCGGGCTCGGCCCTGTTCGAGAGGTCGGCGAGCAAATCGGCGATGAAGGTACCGGTGACGCGCATGGCGGCAACTTCTCCGGGTGTCTTGAGCTCGAGCATCTGCAGTCCTTCGAACGTAGGAGACAACAACGATACCGGTATTTTAATACCAATCGGTGTAGGATCATGCGTATGGTTCGTCTCCCGCTCACCCCGGAACAGCTCGCCGCCGGCCGGCGCCTCGGTGGCCGCCTCCGCGCGGCGCGCGGTACGCGCACGCTCGCCGAGATTGGGAGTGAGGCGGGGATCTCCCCCGAAACTCTCCGCAAGATCGAAGCCGGTCGGATGGCGACACCCGCATTCGCGACGGTAGCCGCATTGGCGCAGGTCCTCGCAGTGCCCCTCGATGAACTCGCGGAACTCGTGCGCACTGCTCCCAGCGAAGAATCGATCCGACCGACCGGGTAAGAACCGGTCGCGCGTGTTTGGGCAGCGCCGCAACGGGGAACACGATTTCCCGAACCCTAGATCGAATGAGTCGAAAGTAGGGACGAAGCGATGGTCACTGCGACACCCGTACGGATCGACACCGCGACTCGCGACCGAGCGCTGACCGAGAGCGGAGCGGCAGGCGTCGTGCTCCTGGTGATCATGGTCGTACTCGGCGGTCTCGCAATGGCCTTCGTTGCGGGTTCTCCGCTACTCGGAGCTGCGGCGGCCGCTGCGATCGGCTTCGGCGCACCCGCTCTTGCCGCGCTGTTGTGAAGTTCTCGCGTCGGACGGGCATGCGTCACGGGTGCGTGCCGACGCGGGTGATCCCGTGGCGGAGCTGTGATGTGGGGGAGCTATTCTTCCCGCCATGTCGAAAGCATTTACCTTCACCACCGAATTCGAGCACGGCGTCGACGCGGTGCATGCTGCCCTGACCAGCGAGCAGTACTGGAAGGGCAGAGGCGGAGCCGACGCCGAGGGCAGCTCGATCACCGTGTCCGCTCCGGGCGGTCCCGGGACGATCCGAGTCGAGATCACCGGGCAGACGGACCCCTCGGGTCTACCCGCCGTGGTTCGTGGCATCCTGCGCGGCCCGCTGGAGATGAACCGGGCAGACGAGTGGAACGCACTCGACGGCGGCCACGCGCAGGGCACGATGACCGGCGGCTCGTCGAGCCTGCCCGTCTCGATCGAAGGCCGCTCCGAACTGCGCTCCTCCGCATCGGGCGGTTCTGTCGTCGAGGTCACGGGCGAAGTTGCCGTGAAGATCCCGGTCGTCGGCGGACAGGTCGAGGGCCTCGTCATCCAGATGGTCGAGAGCATCGTGAGTGCCGACCAGAAGGAACTGAACGACTGGCTCGCAGCCAAGTAAGTCGGTGGGGCCGCTCCGGCGGCCCCCCGTGCCGTATGTTCGGGTGGTATGGGATTTCGATCGCGTGCCACTCGAACGTCTTCTGATGCACAACGAACGGGACCGGAGCGCACCGCACGCCGCATCGCGCAACGCGATGGGCATCGGGTGGACAGGCCGGTCGGCGACGGCACCGATGCCCGCTTTCGCCTCACCTATCTCCGTACGGGTCCGCGCGGTCGCGTTCCGGTCCTGATCCTCCCCGGCGGGCCCGGGCTGGCATCGGCCGTGCCGTACCAGCGGATTCGGGCACTCGCGGCCCGCGACGGACTCGACGTGATCATGGTGGAGCATCGTGGCGTCGGGTTGTCCCGCCGAGACGAACGCGGACACGACCTTCCGGGCGAGGCAGTGACGATCGAGCGTGCCGTCGACGATATTGCTGCGGTCCTGGACCACGCCGACGTGCCGCGCGCGGTCGTCTACGGCTCGTCGTACGGGACCTTCCTGGCGCAGGGGTTCGGGGTGCGACACCCGGCGCGTGTCGCGAGCATGATCCTGGATTCGCCGGTGCTGTCTGTCGAACAGGATCTCGAGATGGCGCGTGCGTACCGTCGACGACAGCTTCTGGACGGCGCCGACCCCGAACTTGCATCGGTCGCCGAGGCAGTACGGGACGCGATCGATGCCGGCCTTCCGCAGGATGAGATCAGCGAAATAGTGCAGATCACCTACGAATTCGCCGGGCCGGACGTGCTTCGTGATCTCCTGCGCGAGCGCATTCGTGGACGCTTGCGTCGAACCTGGCGCACGGTGAGCGGACTCGGCCGATCCGAGGTCAGCGGCGCAGGGGTGCCCTATTATGCGGAGACCGATCTCGTGCGGGGCATCATGTACCGCGAACTGGGGTTCGGCCTCCCCGTCGACGGAGACCCGCTCGACCCTCAGTCGATCTTTGCGGCGGCGGGGCCGCATCCGGCGTACGACGCGGAACCGTTCGACCTACCTTCCCTGATCCCCGAGTTCACCTGGCCCACAGCGGTGCTGTCCGGTGAGCGTGATCTACGCACGCCGCGCCCCGTCGCGGAACGCATCGTGGAACTGATTCCCGGGGCGGTCCTCGTGCCGATCTCGGGGATGGCGCACAGCGCGCTTGATACTCATCAACTCGTGGCGGTCAGGGTTGCAGGTGCATGCTCGGAGGTGGGGGGCGGCAACGGGTTCGAGAGCCTGACCTCTTTGGTTCCCATGTTGTCGAGGTTGCCGAAGAGAGGAATGTCCAACACTCTCGGCCGGTCGATTGCGGCCGCGGTGGGAGTGGGCAGATGCGTGGGGTCGGTCGCGTCGCGCATCCGCCCCGGGACGAGCTGAGACGTGTGATATGCGACACGCCGACACTGGTCGTTGCGGGCGGCACGTAGTAGGCGCAGTATCGGGCCATGTCGGCGCCGTGGGATGACGATGGCGGTTTCGCATGGGAGCAACGCGAAGCCGGATACACCTGGGAGCAGATCGCGACCGAGCTCGGATGCCCCGCACATGTGGCGCGCGAGCTCGGCGAGAAGTACCACGCGGAATGCACGGCGTTGGCGCTGAGGGATCAGCTTCCACTGTTCGATATTCCCGGCGGAGGTGGTGCCTCGAGGGTGTGATCTGGGGGACGAAATGGGTAGTGTCCCGGATGTCTCCCGACGTCGTACCACGCACACTCGACATCGAGAATCTCCAGCAGTCGAAGGAGTCCCGATGTCGAAACGGCGAAGCACAGTGCTCACGCTCCTGTTCGGAGCGGCCACGCTGCTCGGCGGTGTCCCAACTGCGGGGGCCGCGCCACCGACTGCAGCGCAAGAACTCGCATCAGACCTTCAAGCGATAGAAGACCTGCGCGTGCGTCAGCACGACGCGTGGAGCACTGGTGACGGTGAAGCGTATGCCGCGATCCACACGCACGATGCCGACGTGGTGACCTTCAGCGGCGACCGGTTGCACGGCCACGACGAAATCGCATCGGGCATGCAGTACTTCTTCGACACCTACGTCGGCGGCACCGAGCTGAAGGAAGTCTCCGAGAACATCGCCTTTCCCCGACCGGACATGGCCATCATCATCCGCACCGGGTGTGTGCTCTGGAACGGCGAGACGGAGTGCAGCGACGAGGCGTTGTCGCGGAATACGACTGTCGCGTTGAAGACGGATGGGCAATGGCTCATCCGCTCGTTCCAGAACAGCCGTCTCGACCCGCTCCTGCCCGGGTGAGCTCAGTTCGTCGCGAGTTCACCTGATCATCACCGGCCGGTGACCGTGTTGATGCATTACCCCGCGACCATCGAATGCATGCAGGCACTCGTGCCCGACTCGCTGTTCGGATTCCTCCAGGAAAGTGGCCTGGCCGCCTCCGGAGGTGAAGCCGCAGCGTTGCTCATGGAAGGCGCAGTATGCGTCAACCACTTTCCCGTGCGTAGTCCACGGAGGCAGTTGAAGGCCGGCGATGTGGTGTCGGTGTCGGGGAGCCACGCGGTTGCAGTGTTCGGAGCAACGTCCCTGCTCTGACGTTCGGGAAGCGCAGGCCGTCGGCATCTGTCGGCGCGGTGTGATAAGCCGTAGCCGACGGATGAACGACAACGAGGGGGAGCTGCGCGTGCTGAGACTGCATCGTGCCGAGTGCACCGACACGTTGGCCGATGCACTCGCCGAGCTTCTGTCCACCCCGCTGCCCGACCCGTTCGCCCACGAGGTCGTCGCGGTTCCGGCCCGCGGGATCGAGCGCTGGCTCACCCAGCGGCTGTCGACCGTGCTCGGTGCTGTCGCAGGCGATGGGGTCGCCGCGAACATCGCCTTCCCGTCACCGGCCCGCCTCGTCGACGAGGCGTTGTCCGCTGCCGCGGGAACCACCCCCGACGACGATCCGTGGCATCCGTCGCGTGTGCTGTGGACGCTGCTCGACGTCATCGACGAAAGCCTCGGCCAACCGTGGTGCGCAGCGCTGACGCGGCACCTCGGCCACGGTGCCGACGATCACCGGGCCGGCCGTCGCTACGCCACCGCCGAACACCTCCGCGACCTGCTGCGCAGCTACGGTCAGCAACGGCCGCGCATGCTCACCGACTGGGCCGACGGGCACGACACCGACGGCACAGGCGCTCCGCTCGGCGAGCACTTGAGGTGGCAGGCCGAGCTGTGGCGCCGCCTGCGCGACCGCCTCGGTGTCGACAGCCCCGCTCAGCGGCTCGACGAGATGTGCGCGCGTCTGCGGGCCGAGCCCGGCATCGTCGGGCTACCCGATCGACTGTCGCTGTTCGGGCCGACCCGCCTGGACCGGGTGCAACTCGAGGTGCTGGCGGCGCTGGGTGCCCGCCGAGACGTCCATCTGTGGTTGCCACACGCGAGTCCTCGGATGTGGGCGAACCTCTCGGCCTGCGAGCCGGCCTTGCGGCGCGCGGACGACCGCAGTGTCGATCTTGTCACTCATCCCCTCCTCGCTGCGCTCGCTCGCGACGTCCGCGAACTGCAGGGCAGGTTGTCCGAGCTCGGCGCGGTGGACGAACTGCATGACGTGCCTGCGCCACCCGACACGCTGCTCGGCAGGCTGCAGGCCGACATCCGGGCCGATCGCGCTCCGACGCGACGGGGGGTTTCGGGGCGAACGACGCGATCGGGAGGGCCACGGGTCGATGACACCGTGCAGATCCACGCGTGTCACGGGCCTACTCGCCAGGTCGAAGTGCTCCGCGAATGTCTGTTGCACCTGTTCGAGGACGATCCGACGCTCGATCCTCGCGACGTCATCGTCATGTGCCCGGACGTCGACACCTACGCGCCGCTCGTCGCGACATCGTTCGGCCAGGACGTCGGCGGACACCCCGGGCACCGCCTGCGGGTCCGCCTCGCCGACCGCGGACTGCGTCGCACCAACCCGGTGCTGTCTGTGGTGGCCGCCCTGCTGGACCTCGCCGATGCGCGCGTCACCGCGAGCGACGCACTCGACCTCGCTGCATCGGCGCCGGTCCGGCAGATGTTCTCCTTCGACGACGACGACCTCGAGCGACTGCAGGAATGGACCACCGAATCAGGCGCCCGCTGGGGTCTGGGCACACGCCAACGCAGCGCGTTCGGGCTCGCCGACTTCCCACAGAACACCTTCGGCACCGCACTCGACCGGGTCCTGCTCGGAGTCACCGCAGACGGTACCGACAGCGAATGGCTCGCTCTCGCAATGCCGCTCGACGACGTAGAGAGCAACGACATCGATCTCGCTGGGCGATTCGCCGAGTACGTGGACCGGCTCGACAAAGCGTTGTGGGTTCTGCGTCGGCCACAAGCCGCGGAGCAGTGGGCGGAGGCGCTCGCCCACGCACTCGATCTGTTGGTGGACGTTCCCACCGCCGACGCTTGGCAACGAGCGCAGGCGCATCGCGAGATCGGCGCGGCGGTCGAACACAGCGGCGACGCCGAGCTGCGACTTGCCGACGTGCGGGCGATGCTCGCCAGCCGATTGGCCGGTCGACCCACCCGGGCGAACTTCCGCACCGGCGAGCTGACGGTGTGCACCATGGTGCCGATGCGCTCGGTACCCCATCGGGTGGTGGTGCTACTCGGACTCGACGACGACGTCTTCCCCCGCAGCGCACACATCGACGGCGACGACGTGCTCACTCAGAACCCCCGCATCGGTGAACGCGATCCTCGAAGCGAAGACCGGCAGTTGCTGCTCGACGCGATCATGTCGGCGGGCGAGAAGGTGCTGCTGTTCTATACCGGTGCCGATCCGGTCACCGGTGCACCTCGACCGCCCGCTATTCCGCTCAGCGAAGTACGAGACGTGGTCGCCACGATGATCGGTGGCGCGGATGCCGGCGTCACTTCGGTGGTCCGACACCATCCGCTGCAGCCCTTCGACGCCCGGAACTTCCTGCCCGATGCGCCGTTCAGTTTCGACGAGACGGCGCTCGCCGGTGCCCGCGCGGCACAGAGCCCGGTCACGGCGGACGCGACCCCTGCTCTCGCTCAGATGCTCCTCGCCCAGCCCGAACAGCAGACCGACATCGACCTCGCCGACCTCGTCGCGTATCTCGTGCATCCCACACAGGGTTTCCTGCGGCAACGGCTCGGCATCCGTATTCCCGAACTCGACGAAGGCGCGGCCGATGCGCTCGATGTCGGTCTCGACCCGTTGGCCCGCTGGAGTCTCGGCGATCGCATGCTCGAATCTCGGCTCGCAGGTGTGTCCGCAGCCGACTTTCGGGCCGCGGAATGGCGCCGAGGGACGCTCCCGCCGTATGCACTCGGCGAGAGTTCGCTCGACGACATCACCAATGCGGTGGAACACCTTGTGTCCGCGTGTGCGGCCGTGCACCGCGGCCGGTCCACCACCATCGACACGATGGTGGACCTGGGCGGTGGGCGACGGCTCACCGGTACGGTCGGTGGGCTCCACGGCAACGTGATCGCACGCAGCATCTTCTCGAAGTTGTCTGCCAAGCACCGGATCACCGCATGGGTCCAGCTCCTCGCCGTCGTCGCATCCGGCCATGACGGCAGATGGCAGGCCGTGACCACGGGGCGCGGCCGCGGTCGGATGCCGGCGTGGCGTTCGACGATGGTGGCGCCCGACAACGCCCACGAACTGCTCCTGCAGCTCGTAGACCTCCGCGACCGCGGCCTGGGTGCGGCGCTCCCTCTGACGACGGGAGCGTCCGCATCGTATGCGGAGCAGCGTGCCCGCGGTGGCTCCGCCGACACGGCACTTGATTCCGCAGGGGGCGAGTTCGGCGGAAAATTCGGCGATGGGAAGGACCGGCACGTGCAGTACCTGTACGGCAGCGGCGTCGGGTTCGGGGATCTGATCGCTGCCGAACCGCTGGTAGACGAACGCACCTGGTTCGACGACCCGACCCGGTTCGGCGTGCTGTCACGCCGGTTGTGGGAACCGCTGCTGGCAGCGGAAACACAGGGACGTCCGTGATGGAAAGTGACATCGTGCGGGAAGACGCAATGACCGACAACGCGACAGCGCCGGACAACGTGACAGTATCGACCGCAACGGGTTTCGATCTACTCGGTGCGCTCCCGACGGGGACGACGGTACTCGAAGCGTCGGCCGGGACCGGGAAGACCTACGCGATCGTGGGTCTTGCGACCCGTTACGTGGCCGAAGGTATCACCGACCTGTCCGACCTACTGCTCGTCACCTTCAGTCGCGCAGCTACGCAGGAACTCCGGGAACGGACCCGCGCGCGGTTCGCCGAGGTCGTCGATGCCCTTGCGCACCCGCAGGTAGCTGCAGCCGGCAGCGATCCGCTGATCCGGTATCTGGCTGCTCATGACGTCGGCAACCGTCGCACCCGCCTGCGGCAGGCCTTGTCGGATTTCGACGCCGCGACCATCGCCACGACACACGGGTTCTGCCAGCGCATGCTCGACGAGCTCGGTATCGCCGGCGAGCGTGAACCCCACGTCACGGTGGTCGAGGACGTCGACGATCTCACGCTCGAGGTCATCGCCGACATCTACCTGCGTCGGTACGCTCGATGCGAGCCACCGATCTCCTACGCAGAAGCCAAGATCGCCGCCCGCGCAGCGATCTTCGACCAGCAGGCGACGCTCGCCCCCGAACACGCCGATGGAACGCCGGCGGGGGAACGCGTCGAGTTCGCGCACCAGGTACGTGCGGAGGTCGAGCGCCGGAAGCGAATGACGGGGCTGCGCGACTTCGACGACCAGCTCGCGCTGCTGCACCGTGTGTTGAGCGATCCCGAGTACGGTGCGGCCGCATGCCGGCGGATCCGCGCACGATTCGGTGTGGTCCTCGTCGACGAATTCCAGGACACGGACCCCAAGCAGTGGGAGATCCTCCATCGGGCGTTTCACGGCCACAGTACTCTGGTGCTGGTCGGCGACCCGAAGCAGGCGATCTACGCCTTCCGTGGAGCGGAGGTGCTGAGCTACCTCGATGCGGTGAACACGTCCGACGCGCACCGAGAGCTCACCACCAACTGGCGTAGCGACCCTGACCTGATCGCCGCACTTGAATGTGTGTATGGCGGTGCAGCACTGGGAGATTCGAGGATTGTCGTGCATCGGGTCGACGCGGCACGCAACGGGACGCGTCTCGCGGGAAGACCTCCCCTGCGTCTGCGTCACCTGCCGCGTACCGGCGCCGGACCACTGGGCAAGTCGGGATACCCGACGATCGGGCCGCTGCGAGTCAATGTTGCCCGCGACGTCGCTGCCGATGTGGTCGCGCTGCTCGACAGCGACGCCACGATCGAACGAGGCGGGCGCCCGGAGTCGATGGAACCCGGCCATATTGCGATTCTCGTGCGGACGCACGCCCAGGTGTCCCTGGTGTACGAGGAACTGCAACGGACGGGTGTGCCATGCGTCCTCGCCGGTGGTACGAGCGTGTTCACCACCCCCGCAGCCCAGCAGTGGCTATGGGTACTGCAGGCGCTCGAGCAAGCGCACCGCGCCGATCGGGTGCGTCTCGCAGCGCTGACACCGCTGCTCGGATACACCGCAGAAGAGCTCGTTGCACGCGGCGACGAATTGATCGCGCAGGTCGGGGGTGTGCTCCGTGACCTGGTGATGGTGTTCGCACAGTCCGGATTCGCTGCCCTGTTCGAGCGCCTCGCCACCGTGAGCCGACTCGAGGCGCGGCTGCTGCGAACGGCGTCGGGGGAGCGGCACCTGACCGACCTTCGGCACATCGCGGAGTTGCTCGACGACGCCGCCACCTCCGACTCGTTCGGTATTGCGGCGCTGGCGCGATGGTTCGAAGACCGGATGAACGATCCGGGCCGAGGCAGCTCCGACCGCAGTCGCCGACTGGACAGCGACGCCGCCGCCGTACAGATCCTCACGGTGCACGGCAGCAAGGGGCTCGAATTCCCGGTCGTCTACGTGCCGTACGCATGGGATGCGGCCAAGAATCCGTACCCCGACACGCTGCTGCTGCACGATGGCGGCCGCCGCATCCTGGACGTCGGCGGTGAGGGGAGCCCGGGCTACGGCGAGCGGCGCCGCACCCACGAGGCCGAGGAAGCCGGGGAGGAACTCCGCCTGCTGTATGTGGCACTGACCCGCGCGTGCTGTCAGCTCACTCTGTGGTGGGCTCCGTCCTACGGGACCGCCCGCTCACCGCTGCACCGTGTGTTGTTCGCCCGCAAACCAGGCACCTCCGAGGTTGCGCCTGCAGCAGGAATTCCCGCAGACTCGGTGATGGCCGATCAGTTCGAGTCGTGGGCGAAGACCGCCGGCGGCCGGATCTCCGTGGAAGCCACGGGGGTCGTCGGTAAGAAGGCGATCAGTTGGTCGAAGCCGCGGCCCGGTGCGGCGTCTCTGGAAGCTGCACAGTTCACCCGGGTACTCGACAGCGCGTGGCGGCGCACCTCGTATTCGGCGCTCACTGCCTCGGCGCACGACGGTGTCGGTGTCGGCAGCGAGATCGAAGAACCGGAGACGGACGACGAGCCGGAAGAACCTCCGTTGGCGACGCCCGATTCCCCGGTGGAGGGAATCCCGTCGACCATGAACCACCTGCCCGGCGGCACGGTTTTCGGCACGCTCGTCCACGCCGTACTCGAAATCGTCGACACCGCCAGCGCAGACCTCGAAGCCGAACTCGCCGAATGCTGTCGGATCGTGGTGGCGCAGCGGCTGTCCGACATCGATCCCGACGAACTCGCGCACGCGCTGCTTCCCGTCCTGCACACCCCGCTCGGCCGGCTCGGCCGGACGCTCGCCGACTTCCCGCCGAAAGACAGGCTCGCGGAGCTCGACTTCGAGTTGCCGCTGGCGGGCGGCGACGATCCCGCCGCCACGACGGTCACCCTGGGGCAGGTCTCCGACCTGCTACGACATCACCTCGAGCCCGACGATCCGCTGTTCGGGTACGCCGATCACGTGCATACTCTCGAGCCGGTACCGTTGCGCGGATACCTCACGGGCAGTATCGATGCCGTCCTGCGCGTCGACGGACCTCGGTTCGTCGTAATCGACTACAAGACCAACCGGCTCGCCCCCGGGGAACTGACCACGGGGCACTACACCCGCAGCGCGATGGCAGCGGAGATGATCCGAGCTCACTATCCAATGCAGGCACTGTTGTATTCGGTTGCGCTACACCGATATCTGAGGTGGCGCCTGCCCGGCTACGATCCGAAGACCCATCTCGGTGGCGCGCAGTACCTGTTCGTGCGCGGCATGGCGGGGCCGGCCAGTCCCCCCGGCAGCGGCGTGTTCGACTGGACGCCACCCGCCGTGCTCGTCACCGACCTGTCGGATCTGCTTGCGGGAAGGGCACTACCGTGATCGAAGCCCGAATTGCGCAGCGGGGTAAAGGCGCACTGCGCGAGTTCAACGAGGCCGGGGTGCTGGCCGCCGCCGACGTCCACGTCGCGCTGAGACTCGCGAACCTCGGCGGCGAACCGAATGCAGACGTGCACCTCGCCACCGCCCTCGCGGTCCGTGCCGTGCGCTCCGGTTCGGTGTGCCTCGACCTGACGCGACTGCGCGACGTCACCGTCGAGGAGGACGAGGACGGCAATCCGGTGGTCGACCCGGAGTCGCTGCCGTGGCCACCCGACCGCGAGGTGCTGGGCGCGCTGCAGCGCAGTCCGCTCGTGATCGGCAGCGACCACGGGTCGCTGCGCCCGCTGCGTCTCGTCGACACGGTCGAAGGGCCGCTGCTGTACCTCGACCGGTACTTCCGGCAGGAACAGTCGATCCGGGAGATCCTCGCTGCCCGCGCCGACAGCTTCCCCGCCGTCGACGACGATCGGCTCGCTGTCACACTCGACGACTTGTTCCGCGACCAGTCCGATCGTACGAAGCCGTCTCCGGCGCCCGATCGTCAACGTGTCGCGGCGGCGCTCGCCGCCACACACCGCACCACCGTCATCGCAGGCGGGCCGGGAACCGGAAAGACGCACACCGTCGCGCGGATCCTCGCGCTGCTGGAGACGATGCACGGACCGGGTCTGCGCATCGGCCTGGCGGCACCTACCGGTAAAGCCGCGGCACGTCTGCAGGAGTCTGTGCGCGAGCAGGAGTCGGTGTTGTCGCTGCCGACGGGACTGACGGCCATGACGCTGCACCGTATGCTGGGCTGGCAACGCGGGCGCACCCGCTTCCGGTACCACGCCGACAATCACCTGCCGTACGATCTCATCGTCGTCGACGAGACCTCGATGGTGTCGCTGACGATGATGTGCCGGCTCCTCGAAGCGATCCGCCCCGATGCGCGCCTCGTCCTGGTCGGCGACCCCGACCAACTCGCCTCCGTCGACGCCGGTGCGGTGCTCGCCGACCTGATCGCGCGTCCGGTCTCCGGCGATGTGAACCCGGCGTTCAGGAGGGCCGCAGCCCAGGACCTCGAGGCTTCGGGCGATCCGAACGAGGCCACCTTCAGCTCCCGCGAACACGACCGGTTGCGGGGTGGGATCGTGCGGTTGAGCCGTGGCCGCCGCTTCGGCGGGGAGATCGCGCACCTGGCCGTCGCGGTGCGCGACGGCGACGGCGACAAGGTCATGGAGATTCTGAACAGCGGAGCGCCGGAGATCGCGTTCCACCGGCCCGACGACGTCGAGTCGCTGCGGCACGACGTGGTGGGCTCGGCTCGGGACGTCACCGCAGCCGCTCTGGCCGGCGACGTTCAAGCAGTGCTCGAACGGTTCGAGACGCACCGTCTGCTGTGCGCGCACCGCGACGGCCCGTACGGGGTGCAGCGGTGGGCGCGGCAGGCCATGGAGTGGATCGGCGAATCGACGGGCCGTCGACTCGACCCCGAGCGATGGTATCCGGGGCAGCCGCTGTTGGTGACGGCCAACGACCACGAGGCTCGTATCTACAACGGCGATACCGGTGTCGTCGTGCGCCGCGACGACGGTGAACTCGCAGCCGCCTTCGCACGCGGCGAGCAGCCGTTCGTACTCCACCCGAGCCAACTGTCGGCGGTGCAGACCGTGTACGCGATGACGATCCACCGGAGTCAGGGCAGCCAGTACGGCACCGTGTCGGTGATCCTGCCCGACGAACGATCCTCACTGCTCACCCGCGAACTGCTGTACACCGCGATCACGCGTGCGCGGTCCAAGGTGCGGGTCGTCGGGACGGAAGCGGCGGTGCGCGCGGGTGTGGAACGTCAAGTGCTGCGAGCGAGCGGGCTGCGCCGGACGATTCGCAGCCACGCGACTCGTATCTGACACCGGGGTCCGTCCGCCGTGACACCCTGTAGGGGGACGGTGCTCGGCCCCGCACCCGGGGCGGACGGGATCTCACGACAGTGCACTGGTTGGACGCGGACGAGTATGTGATCGGGCGGCTGCTGGTCACCCGGGGCCTTGCTGCGCTGTACCTGATTGCGTTCCTCGCCGCCCTACTGCAGTTCCGTGCACTGATCGGTGAACGAGGAATGTTGCCGGTGCCCGACTTCGTGCGGAAACACCCGTTCCGCTCGTCCCCGAGCCTGTTCCACTGGCGGTTCACCGACCGCACTTTCGCCTCAGTAGCGACACTCGGTGCGATTCTGGCGGCCTCGACTGTTCTGGGTGTCACCGAGCGTCTGCCGTTGATCGTCTGCACGCTCGTGTGGTTCACGCTGTGGGTGCTGTACCTGTCGATCGTCAATGTGGGGCAGATCTGGTACTCGTTCGGATGGGAATCGCTCTTGCTCGAGGTCGGCGTACTCGCGATCTTCCTCGGCAACGCGGAGACCGCACCGCCAGCCCTGGTGTTGATCATGCTGCGGTGGTTGCTGTTCCGTCTCGAGTTCGGTGCGGGACTGATCAAGTGGCGCGGGGACCGCTGCTGGCGCGACCTGACCTGCCTGTACTACCACCACGAAACCCAGCCGATGCCCGGCCCGTTCAGCCGGTGGTTCCACCACTTGCCGAGGTGGCTGCATCGGATCGAGGTCGTCGGCAACCATGTGACCCAACTCGTGATCCCGTTCGCGTTGTTCACACCGCAGCCTGTCGCGGGGATCGCTGCCGGAATCATGATCGTGACGCAGCTGTGGCTGGTGCTCAGCGGCAATTTCGCGTGGTTGAACTGGGTCACCATTGTGCTGGCGTTGTCGGTGCTGCCCGACGGCTTCTACGCCGTCCTCATCACCCCGAACTCCGACTTCGGTCCTACGCCCGAGCCGTTCACCGCGGCAGTCCTCGCGCTGACCGCTCTGGTTGCGGTTCTGAGCTATCGGCCGGTGCGGAACCTGATATCGAAGCGGCAGGCGATGAATGCGTCGTACAACCCGTGGCATTTCGTCAACACCTACGGCGCGTTCGGCAGCATCACCCGAATCCGCAGGGAAGTGATCGTCGAGGGCACCACCGATGCGGTGATCACCCCGGCAACCGAATGGCTCGAGTACCAATTCGACGGCAAGCCCGGCGACGTGTTCCGTCGGCCTCGCCAATGCGCGCCCTACCACCGTCGACTCGACTGGCTGATGTGGTTCGCCGCGATCTCGCGCGACTACGCTGCCGGCTGGTTCCCGCGTTTCGTCGCGCGACTCCTCGACAACGACCCCGACACCCTGCGGTTACTGCGTCACAACCCGTTTCCGGACGTACCTCCCGCTTTGGTCCGTGCCCGAGTGTTCCGATACCGATACACCACGAGGGCGGAACAGCGCGCGACTGGCGCGTGGTGGGTGCGGGCACCGGACGGCGACTTCATGCTGCCGGTATCGCGCACCGACCTGGCCGGCTTCTGAATCCGCCGCTACCGGGCGATACACACGCACACGGACACTCACCACAACTCGTAGTCGTCGGAGGACACGGTGAATCCGTGCGCGTCCGACTCGCACGTCACACCGGTGCTTTCGTCGATGGTGCAGGTGAATACGCTGACCTTCAACGCCTCCCCGTACGGAAGGACTTGTGCGGTCCGGTTGGGGTCCATGAACGCGATGTCGCCGATGCTGCTGAACTGACCTTCTCCGGACGATTCCACGATCACGACGTTCGCAGGCACCATGACGTCCGCCGCTCCGCTGCCGGGAACACGGGGTGCGCTCGACGGCATGGTGCCCTGACAGCCCGCAACAGGATCGGTGTGAGTGAGGATCGCGCACTCGAACTTTCCGCTCTCGGAGAGGAAGTAATACACGCCGGGCTGTGAACCCGCGTAGTCCGCGGGATCGGCTTGAACAGGTGCTGTGGTCGTGGTGGTCGTTGTGGTCGTGGTCGTCGGCGCGGCCGATGTGGTCTGTGCCGCGGACGTGGCCGGGTCAGCGGCGGTGGCCTCTCCGGAAACCGTGTCGCCGCATGCTGTGACGGTGACAAGTGCTACGGCGACTGCGATGAACGATGCGGTAGTGCCCCGACTGATCATGCCCGGGAGCATAGCGACCCTCATGCACCGCGTTCGACGACCCTCTCCGGACGGTGCGCCACGAGATGATCGACGACGAACCGGGCATCGGCTCCGGCACCCCCGATCAGCATGGATCGGAACGACGACTGGAACGCCAGGCCGGTGAAGTACAGTCCGGGAACACCCGCGACGACTCCGCGGTGTTCGAGCGGCCACCCGTCGTCGCCGACGACGGGGAGGTCTATCCAGCCGTAGTCCTGACGGAACCCGGTGCACCAGAGTATGTTTGTGACATCGACAACCTGGTTGTCGCCGAGCGTGGGGCGCCCGTCGCGAACGCCGGTCATGCGGTCGGTGACACGTTCGACACCGGCTGCGACCAGGTCCTTGCGCTTGACACGTAGTGCCGGAGCGCCATGAAGACGCTCGTGATTCCGGAGCTTCCTCCCGATCGGTGTCCGCAGCGACATGACGTGGCCCCACACGAACCAGAGGACGGGAAAGACCGCACGCATCCGGCGGGTCTCCAACGGAACCGGAATCTGCCCGGTGTCGCGCCCGCACAGGATCGTGGGGTGTGTGCCTGCGACTTCGAATGCGATGTCGCAGCCCGAATGCGAGGCGCCGACCACGAGTACCGGACCGTCCTGCAACTGCTCGGGGTTGCGGTATTCGCTCGAGTGCAGCTGGAGGATCGACGGGTCGAGTTCGTGCGCGAAGCCGGGTACGGCCGGGGCCCGTCCGAAGGTGTCGGTCGCGACCACGACGTTGCGCGCGACGATCCGCGCTGTGCCACACTCGACGAGAAACCCGTCGTCGCTGCGTGCAATGCGATGCACTCGCGTGGCGGTGCGCACCGGCAGATCGGCCGCTTCCGCATAGGTTTCGAGATAGTCCGCCACCTGCTCTTTCCCGGGGAACGAATCGGGCTCCGCGGGAAACGTCATGCCGGGTAGACCGTCGCGACCGGCCGGGCTGTACAGCCGAAGCGAATCCCAATGGCAACGCCAGTTGTCGCCCAGGCGGGGGTTCGCGTCAAGGATCACGAAGTGCCGACCAGCGCGGGCGAGGTGATATCCGGTGGCCAGCCCGGCCTGTCCGGCGCCGATGACGACGGTGTCGACGTTCTCGGCCCGGGGGAGCGCACCTGTCTGGGAGAGCGATGCGGTAGTCATGTTTCGACGGTAGATTCGGCGCAGTTGCTGTCGCATCGGGAGATCTGTGCAGATCATCGCCTGCGCCGGCATGGGTAATTCTGTGTAGGGCGTCAGACGAGACGGTGCGCGTATGCGTATGCTGTGGCGGCCGAGCGCGACGAGACGCCGAGCTTGGCGAAGATGTTACTCAGGTGACGGGCGACCGTCTTCTCGCTGAGGACCAAGGCCTCGGCGATCTCTCGGTTGGTGTGTCCCGCGGCGACGACTCGCAGCACTTCGAGTTCGCGCGCGGTCAGCCCCGTACGCGTCGACGGATGTGGCATGTACTGTCGCAGTTGCTGCAGATCCGGTACGGCCCCGAGTTCCTGGAACACCGTTGCGGCCGATTCGAGCTCGATCAGCGCGGTGTCGTGGTCACCGAGCGCCTCGCAGCAGCGGCCCTGCAGAACGCGCACCTGTGCGCAGGCGTAGGGCGCGTCGAGGTCTTGCCACAATCGCCACGCGGCGCGGAGCCGATCGAGGGCGGGATGCGGCTCACCTTCCGCGAGCAGCACCGCACCGAATGCATGGGCGGTCATAGCGGAGAGCGCCGTCGACTCCGCACGGGATGCCACCTCGTCCAGTTCTTCTGCGTAGCGCCGTGCTTGCGCGACGTCGCCGTCTGCAAGCGCCACCTCGACCGCCGCTTCGAGTAGCCGCGGGCGGCAGAGCGACGTCGTCTCGGAGAGTGCTCGAAGGATTCCAGCATAGGCGCTGGTGAAGTTACCCTGCGCGAGTCGGAGCAGAGCCATCCCCGGCTGGATTTCATGTCCCGAAAGTGCCGCGCGCCGATACGCGGCATCCGCGGCCGAGAATTCGCCGCGCAGTCGGTGCAGTTCGGCGAGTTCGTAGTGGGCCATGCCGATCGCGGGGTCGGTGACCGGCTCGGACAGGCGTCGGCATGCGAGCCGCACTTGTTCCATCGCATCGCTCCACGCGCCGCGCAGGTGCAGCATCTCGGCCCGATGGACGAGGCATTGGCCGCGGAACGGCACCAGGTCGGGTTGGGCATCACACCAGTCGCCCAGCGCGCGGGTCCACTCGGCGGCACGCCGGAGCTGGTAGGTCTGATGGCAGGTGATGATGACGGCGCAGTACAGGATCCCGGTGGCGATGGGGGAGATCTCGCCGGTGGTGACCGCCACCATGGTTTCGTCGAGCACCGCGAGCCCTGAACGAGTGTCACCGAGCAGCACGCGCGCTTGCCCGACGCCGATACCACTGAGCGCAACGAGGTCGTGATGCCCACACGCGACACCGATCTCGCGCGCTGCGGTGAGTGTGGGAAGGGCCGACTCCGGGTCGCCACCGAGTAGTGCCCCGATCGCCTGCGGCACCGAGAGAAGTGCTCGGACCGAACGGACGGCATCTGTCGGCGGCTCGTCTTCGAGGGCGTGTGCGGCCCGTGCGAGCCACCCTGAGGCGCGTGCAGAGTCGCCGCGGCTCGACAGGATGTAGGCCAACCAGAAGGTACTCTGGCCCGCGGCCGGTCGGTCGTTGACGTGTGCTCCGACGGCGCGCTCGAGCAAGCGGACGCATTCGTCGTCGTTGCCCGTCAGGTATGCGCACTGCGCGGCACGATCGAGATCGCCTGCTTCGAGCGGCAGGTGTTCGTCGGCCACGCGGAAATGTGCGGTCGCGTCGGTCCACCTGCGGTCCTGAAACGCGAGACCTGCTTGCTCGAGCGCCTCGGTAGCGTCCATCCGAGCTCCCATCGACCGTGGTCGCCGGAATCCTCTCGAGGAGGCATTCTACGCTGGCACATCACCACGATCACGACGTCAGTCGCCCACACGCTCCCCGGTGTCGGGGTGGAACAGGTGCACTGTGCCCTCGCGTTTGCGCAAGTGGATCGTGTCCGCCAGCCGGGCGGGCGTGCGGGTCAGTGACCGTGCCACAATCTGGTTTCCGCTGTCGGGTACCCGCGTGTGCACGTACGCTTCGCTGCCGAGTTCCTCGACCAGTTCGACGACGGCCTCCACGCCTTCACCCTCGGTGATCTCGAACTGTTCGGGCCGGATACCCGCGGTGACCGAGGTGATGCCGGCCGTGTGCAGCCGGGTGATCCGTTCACGTTCGACCGGTATCACGGTCTTGCCCAACAGCACCCCGTCGTCGGTGACAGTCGCGGGGAGCAGGTTCATCGCGGGAGACCCGATGAATCCGGCCACGAAGGCATTTGCGGGCCGGTCGTACAGTTCTGTCGGCGACGAGAACTGCTGCAATTGACCCTTCTTCAGCACGGCGACGCGGTCGCCCATGGTCATCGCCTCGACCTGGTCGTGGGTGACGTACACGGTGGTGGTGCCGAGACGCCGCTGGAGCGCAGCGATCTGCGTGCGGGTCTGCACCCGGAGTTTCGCGTCGAGGTTCGAGAGCGGTTCGTCCATGCAGAACACCTGCGGTTCGCGGACGATTGCGCGACCCATCGCCACACGTTGACGCTGACCGCCCGACAGCTTGGCGGGTTTGCGGTCGAGATATTCGGTGAGGTCGAGGACTTTGGCCGCCTCTTCGACCTTCCGCCGCCTTTCTTCGGCACTGATCCCGCGCATCTTGAGCGCGAAGCCCATGTTCTCGGCGACGGTCTTGTTCGGGTACAGCGCGTAGTTCTGGAACACCATGGCGATGTCGCGGTCCTTCGACGGTACGCCCGTCATGTCGACGCCGCCGATGGAGATCGAGCCCTCGTCGATGTCCTCGAGGCCTGCGAGCATCCGCAGTGCCGTGCTCTTGCCCGATCCGGACGGTCCGACGAGGACGACGAACTCGCCGTCTTCGATGTCGAGGTCGAGCGAGTCGACGGCGAGCGAATCGGAGTTCTCGTAGATGCACGAGGCGTTCCGGTAGGTGATCTCGGCCATAATGGAAACCCTTCGAATCAGCAGATGTACGAGTATCGGTGGCTTACTTGATGGCGCCGAACGACAGGCCGCGCACGAGCTTGTTCTGTGCGACCCATCCGGCGAGGATGACGGGCAGAGCCGCCATGGTCGCCGCGGCCGACAGCTGTGCCCAGTACAGGCCCTCGCCGGTGATGAATCCGACCATGAACACCGGAATCGTCTGCGCTTGCACCGCGGTGAGGTTGACGGCGAAGAAGAACTCGTTCCACGAGAAGATGACGCAGATGAGTGCGGTCGCGGCGATACCGGGAGAGACGAGCGGGAGGATGACCTCGCGTACGGATGTCCACAGACTCGCGCCGTCCATGCTGGCGGCCTCGAGTAGTTCACCCGGGACCTCGAGGAAGAAGGATCGCATCATCCATACGGCGATGGGGAGGTTCATTGCGGTGTACAGGATGATCAGAGCCCAGATGTTGTCGAGCATACCGATATTCGCGACGATCACGTACAGGGGGATGATCGCCGCGACGATCGGCAGCATCTTGGTGCTGATGAAGAAGAACAGTGCATCCTGGGTCTTGCGGACCGGTCGCAGCGACAACGCGAACGCTGCGGGAACACCGAGGAGGAGCACCAACACGGTTGAGACGATGGTCGCGAACGCCGAATTGAGCAGTGCCGTGCTCGCACCGGTCTCGAAGACGGACCGGAACTGGTCGAGGGTAGGTGTGAAGAAGAATTTCGGTGGATCGGAGTAGGCATCCGACTCCTGTTTGAACGCGGTGAGCACCATCCAGAACACCGGGAAGAAGAAGCCGATCGCGGCGATCCACGCGAGGACACCCCACGGGTTCATCTTGCGATTCTTGCGTTTGCGTACCGCCCGTGCGGTTCTTCCGGTCGGCAGCGTGGTGTCCGATGCCTTCGGACCCGCAGCTGTGGTGCTCATGCTGCTTCCTCCTTACCGGTGAACGACTTGAAGATCAGACGCAGAGCGAAGGTCGCGATGACGATCGTGGCGATCACGACGACCACCCCCATCGCTGCCGCCTGGCCGATGTCGAAGCCGAGGAAGGCGCGCTGATAGATGTAGAACGGCAGGTTAGCGCTCGCTGTTCCGGGCCCACCCTGCGTCATCATGTAGATGGCGTCGAAGGTGTTGATGAGGTAGATGGCGCCGAGTACGGTGCCGAGCTCGATGAATCTGCGCAGGTGCGGAAGTGTGAGCTCGCGGAACAACGAGAACCCGCTCGCTCCGTCGACCCGGCCGGCCTCGAGGATGTCGCGGGGCATCGACTGCAGCCCGGCGAGGATCAGCAGCATCATGAACGGTGTCCACTGCCAGATCAGCGCAACCATCACCGTGGGTAGCGGGTACCGACTGATCCAGTCGACATCACCGACGCCGAACGGCGACAACACCCAGTTCACGATGCCGAAGATCGGATCGAACATCGAGGTCTTCCATACCAGCGCTGCGGCAACCGGGGTGACGAGAAACGGCGTGATCAGCATCGTGCGGACGATGCCGCGACCGAGAAACGCCCGGTCCAGCAGGAGCGCCAGCAGCAACCCGAGAATCACCGAGATCAGCACGGTTCCGACGATGAGGATCACGGTATTGAGCGCGACCTGCCAGAACTGACTGTCCTGGAAGACATCCACGTAGTTCTGGATCCCGACGAACCGGCGGGAACCTGGGTTGACGAGGTTCCAGGATTGTGTGGAGTAGAAGAGAGTGAACAGGAACGGTATCTGTGTCACCACGATCATGAAGATCAGTGCGGGAAGGAGGGGGCCTCGCAGCCGCCAGCCTTCGGCGCGGGAGACCTTCTCGTTCTTCGCTGCCTTGACGCGGCGGATGCGTTCGGCCACGTCCGGTGTCGGTTGAGACACGTCGAGGGCAGTCACTGCGATTCCTCTCGATACGTTGCGCCGACGGCTTCGGCGTACTTCTGGGCTTGGTCGAGCGCCTCGGCGACCGTCTGGCGGCCGGCGATGGCGGCGCTGATCTGTTGGCTCACCCGGGTGCCGAGGTCCTGGAATTCGGGTATCGCCAAGAACTGGATGCCGGTATAGGGGACGGGTTCGACGGTGGGATTCGATTGGTCGGCACCCTCGATGGATTCGAGGGTGATGGGCCCGTACGCTCGCGCTGCCTCCTTGTATTCGGGGATCTCGTAGGTCGAGAGCCGGCTACCGGGGGGAACCCGTTCCCACCCGAGTTCTTCACCGACGAGGCGCATGTAGCTCTGATCAGTCATCCACGAGATGAATTTCCATGCATCCTCGGAATTCTCGCTGCTCGCCGGGATCCCGAGCGACCAGGTGTAGAGCCATCCGGAGGGGGCCTTCTCCATGACGGGCGCGGGTGCGTATCCGATCTTGCCGACGACATTGCTCGAGGACGGGTCTTCGAGCGTCGAGACTGCGGAGGTCGAGTCGTACCACATCGCGACACGGCCCTGTGCGAGTTGCGTGGCGCATTCGGTGAACCCGCTGGTGGCGGCTCCGGGCTGACCGTGACTGCGGACGAGGTCGACGTAGAATTCGACGGCGCGCTGTACCTCGGGTGAGTTGAGCTGAGCGTTCCAGTTCTCGTCGAACCAGCGGCCGCCGAAGGTGTTGATGACGGTGTCGAGTGGTGCCAGGAGTTCACCCCAGCCCGGTTTGCCACGCAGGCAGATTCCGTTGATGTCCGGGCCGTCGAGTTGCGCTGCGGCCTCGGCGACCTCGGTCCACGTCGGCGGGTCGGAGAGGGAGATGCCGGCTTCCTCAAACAGATCCTGCCGATACATCAGGAACGACGACTCGCCGTAGAACGGGACCGAGTACATCTCGCCCTCGTACGAGAGCGCCTCGCGCAGTGACGGAATGAAGTCGTCTTCGTCGTATCCTTCGGTGGCGTCGATGAAGGGACCGAGGTTCGTCAGCCAGCCGTACTCCGCCCACTGGGGCGTCTCGTAGTTGCTGATCATCACTACGTCGAATTCGCCACCGCCCATCGCAGTGGATGCGGTGATCTTTGCGCGTGCCTCGTTCTCCGACAATGTGACGAAGCGCAGGTCGATGTCGGGGTTCTCGGCCTCGAATTGTGCCGAGAGCGACCGGGCGTCCGTCATCTGGGAATTCGACACCATCGCGATGGTGACGGTCCGGTCGGACGCGCCGAGGGCCCCGGCGCCGGCGCAGCCGGTCAGTGTCAGGCACAGAGCGCCGGCGGTCGCCACCATCCTTCCGGCGAAACCGAGCGTGCGGGTACTGCTTCCGGGCGGTTGCACGGCCATCTACCTCATTTCGGTGGGGTCCTGTCCGAGTCGTACGGGTGAGTGTCGGTTCGATCGAGAAGCCATTGAGCGCACGAGATGTCGCACACGAGCATGGTTGCGTACCGGCCGCGGAGCGCGCCGTGGACTGCGCGGTGCTTGGATGCGCCGCCGGCGATGAGGATCGTTGCTGGGCATGCGGCGATGTCGGACAGCGGTGTCGACATCGTGCGGGTTTCGAGCTCAGCGTGGGCAGGTGTTCCGTCTTCTCGGAAGAAGCGGCCTCCGATTTCACCGACCGCGCCGAGCTCGTCGAGAGTGTCGAGCATTGCCGTGTCGAGGAAGCTGCCCTCGAACAGTGTGGTGGACGAGGACACCGCGCCGACGCCGAACATCATCGCGTCGGCGCGGGATCCGAGTTCGAGTGTGCGGGAGATGACGGAGTCGGTGCGCATGGAGGCGACCGTCGAGGCGTCGGCGTACAGGGGTGTGGGAAGCCGGACCGGCTGCGCTTGGAGCTGTTCGGCGCAGCGACCGAGCACGTACTCGGTTCCGGTCTGGTAGGTGCTCGTGGTGACCGACCCGTCCAATTGCACGATCGTCTTGCAGGTCGCGACACCGGACGGGATTGCTTGGGCTACGGCGATGGTTTCGGGTCCCCAAGTGAATCCGAGGGTGTCGGCAGGGCGGAGGCGGCGGGTCAGAAGTGAGGCGGCGGCCCGGCCGAGTGAGGTGAAGCTCGCCGAATTGTCCACCGGACCGCGGTCGTCGACCCGGACGCCGACGACTACCGCTTCGACAAGGTCGAAACGCTTCTCGAGTGCGTGTTCGACGTCGGCGTGCAGATCGTCGCGCAGATGGGGTGGTGTGGTGACTTCGATGCGGACGAGTCCGTGGGAACGGGCACGGGCCACGAGGCGTCCTGCGGTTGCGCGGGAGACACCCAGTCTGTCGGCAACCTGGGCTTGTGTGAGCCCGTCGAGGTAGTAGAGGGAGGCCGCGCGCAGCGCAAGGCGAAGATCTTCGGGTGCGGCGGTGGTATCGCCGTCCGGTGTCTTCGGTACTGCACGCGGATCAGTCACGGAGAAGCTCCTCTGCACCCGAGAAGCATTCGACATGGTGAGCAGATGCGCAGGGGTGCGTCCATGTGCTCAGTAGGTTAGCATCGAGGTGTGATCCACACAACACAATTGGCTCTTCCCGCCACGATGCGCACTGCGGTTCTCGTGGAGCCGGGTCGGATCGTCATGGAGGAACGCCCCGTTCCCGAGCCCGCACCGGGTGATGTGCTGGTCCGTGTGGCCTCGGTGGGTGTCTGTGGATCCGACGCGCACTACTACCGTGAAGGCCGCATCGGTGAATTCGTGGTCGAGGCACCGCTCGTCCTCGGGCACGAGGCGTCCGGCACGGTCGTTGCGGTGGGCGACGGCGTGCCCGCCGAACGCGTCGGGCAACGGGTGTCGATCGAGCCGCAGCGCCCCGACCCGGGCAGCGCCCCGACCCGGCGCGGCGACTACAACCTGTGTCCGCACATGCAGTTCTATGCGACGCCACCGGTCGACGGCGCGCTGTGCGACTACGTGACCATCGGCGCACACTTCGCTCATCCTGTCCCGGACACCGTGTCCGATGACGCCGCAGCGCTGTGCGAACCGCTCTCGGTGGGGATTGCCGCGGTCCGGAAGGCGCAGGTGACGGCCGGGTCGAGCGTGCTGATCAGCGGCGCGGGTCCGGTCGGCATCGTCACCGTCCAGGTCGCGCGCGCATTCGGTGCCGTGGACATCGTCGTGACCGACCTCGACGAACACCGACGCGAGGTCGCGCGGAGGTTCGGCGCTACCGCCACCCTCGATCCGCGATCGGACGACACGTCGGATCTGGGGGTCGACAGTTACATCGATGCATCCGGCTCGCCCGCGGCGGTGGATTCGGGAATCCGGGCCGTCCGCCCCGGCGGAACCGTCGTGCTGGTGGGGTCGGGGGCCGAGACGATGCCGCTGCCCGTGCAGGTGATTCAGAACCGCGAATTGGTGCTCACCGGAGTCTTCCGATATGCGAACACATGGCCGACGGCTCTGAGTCTTCTTCACTCCGGGCGGGTCGACCTCGATTCGATGGTCACCGCACACTTCCCGCTCGAGAAAGTGGCCGACGCTCTCGAATCCGATCGGGTTCCCGGCTCGATCAAGGCTGTTGTGCACGTATCACCCACCGTGGAGGAGCAACGTGGAACCGAGTGAAGAGACCCTGCCGGAACTGGGTATACCTACGCCGACCTATTCCCGGGACGACGTGAGCGTCGGCATCGTGCATTTCGGTGTCGGGGGATTCCATCGTGCGCACCAGGCGATGTACGTCGACCGTCTGCTCGAGCAGGGCCTCGCGAAGGACTGGGGGATCTGCGGGGTCGGCGTGATGCCGGGGGATCGGCGCATGCAGGAGGCACTTGCCGCTCAGGATCATCTCTACACCCTCGTCCTCACTCACGCCGATGGAACGTGGGAGCCCCGCGTGATCGGATCGATCGTCGACTATCGGTACGCACCCGACGATCCCGAAGCCGTCATCGAACTCCTCGCCGCACCCACCACGAAGATCATCTCGTTCACCGTCACCGAAGGCGGCTACAACATCCGCCACGACACCGGAGAGTTCGATACCGACAACCCGGCGGTGCGGCAGGACTCGAGCTCCGCCGGACCGCCGGCGACGGTGTTCGGCCTGGTCGTCGAAGCACTGGCGCGCCGGCGGGCTCGGGGCATTCCGTCGCCGACTCTCATGTCCTGCGACAACATCGAAGGCAACGGCGTGGTCGCCCGACGGGTGTTCACCGCCTACGCCCGCCTGGTGGACCCCGAACTCGCGGACTGGATCACCCAGAACACCCGTTTCCCGAACTCGATGGTCGATCGCATCACTCCGGTCACCACGCAGAGCGTGATCGACGAACTGTCGTCGCGTTTCGATGTACAGGACCGCTGGCCCGTGATAGCAGAGCCATTCACCACGTGGGTCCTCGAAGACGACTTCACCGACGGGCGGCCACCGTTCGAAAAGGCAGGTGTGCAGGTGGTCGGCGATGTCGCACCGTACGAGCTGATGAAGTTGCGACTGCTCAACGCGAGCCACCAGGGTCTCTGTTATTTCGGGTACCTGATGGGCTACCGGTACGTGCACGACGCAGCGCAGGATCCGTTGATTGCGCAGTTCCTCCGGAACTACATGGCCAACGAGGCGATACCCACTCTGAAGCCGGTCCCGGGTATCGACCTCGACGAATACACACGGACGCTCATCGAGAGGTTCGCCAACCCAGAGATCCGAGACACCATCGCGCGACTGTGCGCCGAATCGTCCGATCGCATCCCCAAGTGGCTCCTCCCGGTCGTCCGGGAGAATCTCGAGAGCGGCGGCCACATCGTCCGCTCCACTGCGATCGTCGCATCCTGGGCCCGCTATGCCGAAGGCGTCGACGAACAAGGCACCCCGATCGAGGTGGTGGATCGCCTCGCCGAAGAACTGGTGCCACTCGCACGTAAGCAACTCACCCACCCGGCAGTGTTCATCGAGAACACCTCGGTGTTCGGGGATCTCGCCCGGAGCACGCGCTTTGTCGACGCGTACACCTGGGCCCTCAACTCCCTGCACAACGAGGGCGCGAAGGGCACCCTCGAAGCCCTACCTGTGGAGCCGGAATGAGCGGCCGGGCACTGATCGTCGGAGAAGCCCTCATCGACATCGTCCGACGCGGTGACGCCAACCCAGTCGAGCACGTCGGCGGGAGTCCGCTGAACGTCGCCGTCGGACTGGGCCGGCTCGACCGGGCAGTGCGGCTCGCGACGAGTGTGGGCGCGGACGAACGCGGCAGGCGCATCGTCGGCCATCTCGATGCATCCGGTGTCGCCCTGACCGACGGCAGCGTGTCGCCGACAAGTACCGCGACCGCGTCCGCGAGGATCGGCGACGACAACGCCGCCACATACGAATTCGATATCAGCTGGCACCCTGAGCTCCCGGCGTCGTCCGACGAAGTGCTGCTCGTCCACACGGGTTCGATCGCGACCGTACTCGAGCCGGGATGCGACGCGGTCGCCGATCTCGTCGAGCAGCAGGCGCGGACATCGACGATCAGCTTCGACCCCAACATCCGGCCGGCGCTGATCGGAGACAACCAGCGCGGCCGGGACCGGATTGCGCGGCTGGTGGCACTTGCGGATGTCGTCAAGGTCAGCGACGAGGACCTGGCATGGGTCGCACCGGGACGTGATCTGCTCGACGTCGCACGCGACTGGCTGTCGCAAGGGCCGGCGATCGTCGCCGTCACGCGTGGAGCCGCCGGCGCCGTCGCGGTGTGTCGCACCGGTGCCGTCGAGGTGCCCGCGCTGAAAGTTGATGTGGTCGACACGGTCGGTGCGGGCGACGCGTTCACCGTCGGGCTGCTCGACGCGCTGTGGGAACTCGGTCTTCTGGGCGCGGAACAGCGCGAGGCGCTGCGCGAAATCGGAGTCGACGACCTCGAATCCGTATTACACACAGCTTCTTTGATGGCGGGACTCACGGTTGCTCGACCCGGTGCGGACCTTCCCACACGGACCCAACGCAACCAGGCGGTGACTCCATGACGCTCGTAGCCGGTGTGGATTCGTCCACCCAGTCCTGCAAGGTGATGGTGTGCGACGCGGACACCGGCGCCGTGGTTCGGGAAGGCCGAGCGTCGCACCCGGACGGAACAGAGGTGGATCCTCGTGCATGGTCGACGGCGCTCGACGAGGCGATCGCCGCGGCCGGGGGTGTCGAGGACGTCGCCGCGGTGTCGGTGGGCGCGCAGCAGCACGGGATGGTGTGTCTCGACTCCTCCGGTCAGGTGGTGCGAGATGCTCTGCTGTGGAACGACAACCGATCTGCGCCTTCGGCGGCGGATCTGATCCGCGATTTCGGCGGGCCCGAGGCATGGGCGGATGCCGTCGGAGTCGTGCCGGTCGCCTCGATCACCATCGCGAAAGCCCGCTGGCTGGCCGACCACGAACCGGACAATGCCGCGCGCACCGCCGCGATGTGCCTACCGCACGATTGGTTGACATGGCGAATTGCAGGCCGCACCGACATCCGCGCGATCGCCACCGACCGTAGCGACGCGAGCGGCACCGGCTACTTCGATGCCACCAGCGGTGAGTATCGTCGCGATCTGCTCGAACTTGCACTGCGACGCCCGAGTCCGGCGTTGCCATCCATTGCGGGGCCGGGCGATTCCGTCGGGGAAACGTCCTGGGGGGCAATGCTCGGCCCCGGAGCCGGTGACAATGCTGCCGCGGCACTGGCATTGGATGCCCGCGAAGGTGATGTCATCGTGTCGATCGGAACCTCCGGCGTCGTGTGTGCGGTGTCGACGACCGCGCCTCGTGATTCCGACGGATACGTTGCCGGTTTCGCCGATGCTACCGGGCGACACCTGCCGCTGGTGTGCACGCTCAACGGGGCCCGGGTGCTCGACGCAACCGCGGCGATGCTCGGCGTAGCACATGCCGAATTGTCCCGGCTCGCGCTGTCTGCCCCGGTGGGCAGCGGCGGTTTGGTGCTCGTGCCGTATCTCGAGGGTGAGCGCACCCCGAACCGCCCCGACGCGACAGGCGCGATCCACGGTCTACGACTGACGAATTCGACGCCCGCGTACTTGGCCCGCGCTGCCGTCGAAGGGTTGCTGTGCTCGCTGGCCGAGGGGCTCGACCACATCGTCGGTCAGGGCACCCCGGTGCGGCGGGTGCTGATGGTCGGGGGAGGGGCCAGGTCCCAGGCCTTGTGTGAGCTTGCGCCGACGATCTTCGGTCTACCGGTGGACGTACCCGAACCGGGCGAGTACGTCGCCCGCGGCGCGGCGAGGCAGGCGGCGTGGGTACTCAGTGGTGGCGATGAACCTCCGAAGTGGGCGGAGGGCGAGATTCGACGCTACGAGGCCGACCCGGCGCCGCATGTCCGTCAGCGGTACGCCGACGTGCGAGACTTGACGGACGGTGCTCCACCCGGAATGGCTGACGGTGAGGACGGTTGACAGACTCCGTGGGTATGAATCAACGAGAACGAGTTCGGAAAGCGTGGGACAGGTTTGTCGGGCCGGAAGCGGGGATGGTGGAGAATACCGCCACCGCGGGGCTGTCGGTGCTCGGCGCGGTGGCGCCGCCAAGACTCTCACGTCGATCGCGCGACCTGTCTGTCGTCGAATCGCTGACGCTTCGCGCGTGCGCGGTCGACTTGTGGGGAGGGGCATGGGTGAACAACACACGGGCATCTGTCCGCTGGTACGAGCGCCCCGCCGCAACCGACGCTGAACACCTGAAATTTGCTGTACTGCATGTGCATCCGTTGTTGTTTGCATGGTGGGATCGCGATGAGCCGAAACGTGCTCCGGTGTGGCTGTGGGCGGGCGCGCACTACGGCTACATGATGGCTGCCACCGTCGCAATTCGTGCCACTCCCCGATATCGGCGCCCGCTCGGTGTGGCACTGACGCTGGGCGGCATCGCTCTGGACCGGGCACTCGGTCCGGCACGTATCGCACCCTGGTTCGGACCGCTGTACTACACCAAGCTGCTGCTCGGTCACGCCGGTGCGAGCTTGTGGTCCGACCGTTCTTTGTACGAACCCCCGCTGCGTTACGCCGTCGCGTGAGCGATGAGGTTTGGCTTCGGTGGCGGTCAGTCCATATGACAGCCGCACCACTTATGAAGGAGCCTCGTGATGCCTGCTCTCACCCCGTGCCTGTGGTTCAACATGAACGCCCAGGAAGCCGCCGAGTTCTATACCGCGGTGTTCCCCAATTCGAAGATCCTGAGCACCTCCTACTATCCGGAGGGCGGGCCGTTTCCGCCCGGTACCGTCCTGACCGTCGAATTCGAGATCGACGGTTCCCGATTTACCGGTCTGAACGGCGGTCCGCAGTTCACGTTCAGTGAGGCCGTGTCGTTCCAGATCGACTGCGGCGACCAGGACGAGGTCGATCACTACTGGAACTCGCTCATCGCCGACGGCGGTAAGGAATCGCAGTGCGGTTGGCTCGAGGACCGGTTCGGGGTGTCGTGGCAGGTGATACCGCGGCGACTCATGGAGCTGCTCACCGGCCCCGATCCGAAGGTCGCGGAGCGGGTCAGCGACGTGATGATGAAGATGCAGAAGATCGAGATCGCGCAACTCGAGGAGGCGGCGCGAGGCTGACCACCCGATCACGGAGGCACCGGGTGTAGCTTCCGATCCATGACCACGCGCACCCAGCGGCTCGACGAACTGCCGTTCACAGCCAAGCACCGTCGGTTGCTGGGCGGATCGGGAATCGGATGGGCGCTCGACGCGATGGACGTCGGACTCATCTCGTTCGTGATGGCAGCCCTCGCAGTGCAGTGGGATCTGTCGTCCACCCAGCTGTCGTGGATCGGCTCCGTCGGATTCCTCGGCATGGCGATCGGTGCGTCGATCGGTGGGCTGCTCGCCGACCGGATCGGTCGTCGGCAGGTGTTCGCCGCGACCTTACTCGTGTACGGGCTGGCGACGGGTGCGGCGGCGCTGTCCACGTCGGTCGCGATGCTCATAGCTCTTCGTTTCGTCGTCGGCCTGGGGCTCGGCGCAGAGCTTCCGGTCGCGTCGACGCTGGTCAGCGAGTTTGCGCCGCGCAAGATCCGTGGTCGCGTGGTGGTGGCGCTCGAAGCCTTCTGGGCTGCCGGGTGGCTTCTCGCGGCATTGATCGGTTACTTCGTCGTGCCGCTGAACGACGAAGGGTGGCGGTGGGCTCTCGCGATCGGCCTGGTTCCCGCCGCGTACGCGCTCGTCGTGCGTCTCGGGTTACCGGAATCGGTGCGGTTCCTCGAGAGCAAGGGGCGCTACGCGGAGGCCGAGGCCATCGTCCGTGACTACGAACGCTCGGCGGGAGTCGCGGCCCCGGGAGAGGAGCTCGTCGACGCACCGGCCGGGGCAGCGCCGGCAGAGGTGCCGCGGCGATCGATCTGGGACGAGGGTCTCCGCGCTCGCACCGCCGCGCTGTGGATCGTCTGGTTCGGCATCAACTTCTCGTACTACGGCGCGTTCATCTGGTTGCCGAGCTTGCTCGTCGCACAGGGCTTCGACCTGGTCACCTCGTTCGGCTACACGCTGATCATCACCCTTGCTCAGCTACCCGGTTACGGCGTCGCCGCGTGGTTGATCGAGGTGTGGGGCAGGCGCATCACCCTGGCGGTGTTCCTCGCGGGATCGGCCGTGTCCGCGGCCCTGTTCGGACTGGCCGACACACCCGCAACGATCATCGCCGCCGGCATGGCCTTGTCGTTCTTCAACCTGGGTGCGTGGGGTGCCTTGTACGCGATCGGGCCGGAGCTGTACCCGACTTCGGTACGCGGATCCGGCACGGGCGCCGCCGCAGCGTTCGGCCGACTCGCATCGATCATTGCCCCGCTTTTGGTGCCGTTGCTGCTCGATGGCGGCGGCAACGCCCTGGTCTTCGGCACCTTTGCGGCGGCGTTCGTCGTCGCGGCAGTCGCCGCGTTCACCCTGCCGGAACGTGCCCGGGTAGCGCTCGAGGACTAGGTTGCCCCGGGACGCCGTCTGCCCTGGGCGGACAAACGGACCGAATCACGCCGACGGCGGCGAAGGTGATCGCATGGCAACGAACGGAACACCCACCTATCGCGACACCCTCGTCGAAAGACTCTTCCGGCACCGAACCCTCCTCCTCACCGGCGAAGTCGACGACGAGATGGCCGAACGAGTCTGCTCGGAACTGGTGCTGCTCGCCAACGACGACGACAGGCGCGACATCGTCCTCCACATCAACTCTCCGGGAGGATCTGTCCTTGCCGGGCTGGCGATCTACGACACCATGCGGTTGATCCCCAACGACGTCGTCACTGTCGCTGTCGGTTTCGCCGCGAGCATGGGTCAGGTGCTCCTGGCGTCGGGATCGAAAGGTAAGCGGCTGAGCTTGCCGCACAGCCGAATCATGATGCATCAGCCATCCGCCGGGTTCTCCGGTACGGCAGTCGACATCGCGATCCAGGCCGAGCACCTCGAATACATGAAGCAGCAGTCGCAGCAGATCCTCGCCGACGCCACAGGGCGTTCGGTAGAGGAGATCGCTCGCGACAGTGACCGCGACCGGTGGTTCACCGCAGATCAGGCCCGCGAGTACGGGATGGTCGACGCCGTCGTGGGCTCGCTGCAGGAAATCGCCCCGTTTGCGGCGACACGTCCGCTCGGGTTGTTCGCCGATCGGCAGGAGGACGTCCGATGAGCTCGTACACGATCCCCAACGTCATCGAACGCACACCGTCGGGGGAGAGATCGTTCGACGTCTTCAGCCGCCTCCTCAACGAGCGGATCATCTTCCTCGGCACCGAGATCGACGACGGCGTCGCGAATGTCGTGATGGCCCAGATGCTGCATCTCGAAGCCGAATCGCCGGACCGGGAGATCGGGCTGTACATCAACTCGCCGGGTGGATCGACCACAGCGATGCTCGCGATCTACGACACCATGCAGTTCCTGCGGGCCGGGGTCGCGACGTACTGCATGGGGCAAGCCGCGTCGGCTGCGGCGGTTCTCCTTGCCGCCGGCACGAAAGGACGTCGGCATGTGCTCGCCCATTCGAGAGTGCTGCTCCACCAGCCGTCGTCGCAAGGCCAGGGCACCATCTCCGATCTCGCGTTGCAGGCCGCGGAGGTGATGCGGGTACGCGCACAGACCGAGGAGATACTTTCGGCGCACACCGACCGCGACGTGGAGCAACTTCGCCGCGACACCGACCGCGACCGCATCTTCGTTCCGGAGGAGGCCGTCGCCTACGGGCTCGCCGACCACATCATCGTCAACCGCGACGATGGCTAGAGCCGTGAGAGCGAAGCGTGTCAGGGCACCGTGTACTCGGAGGAACAATCGAGTGTGGTGACGTCCTGCCCGTTGTCTGCAGTGTTGGTGACCCGTGTGACCGCGGTGATGCGACCCGGGCCGGTCTCCTGCACCGGCACGGTGAGGGTCGTCTCACCCGCTCCGACTCGTGCTGAGGTGTCGCCGACACCGCTGATCCCGCTGTCGAGATTCGCCCAGGTCACCGACGCGGCCTGTGTGTACGGTGCCGAGGTCTGCGACCGTGTGTGGAAGGTGAACCGCACCTGCCCGCCCGCCGGCGAGGAGACCGTCACGTCGCTGGTGTCGGTGCGGTCGAATTGGTTGGGGTCGGGGTATTCGATGCTGCAGAACGGCGTTTCGACGGGATCGGCCGGTGGATCGAGGTCGAGGGACCCCAGAGGGTTCGCGTGGGCTCCGGCGCTCAGTGTCAGAGCAGCAGCGGTGGCGGCAACGAACGAGGTGACGACGAGACCGGGAACCTTCCGGTACATACCACTCCTTCACGAGTCGACAACGTGAGTTCTCACGTGTGGATGATTGCTTGCCCTGCCGATTGTGGCACTGTACAACGAATCCGGAGACAGAAGTGTCGAAATCTGTTGATTCGCTTCGCTGATCAGCGTCAGGCCGCGCGCAGTTCCACAGTTGTCTGCTGCGTGGTCCCGATCGCGCGATGTGCCGACATACGGCGAATTCCCCTCTCGAGGAGCTGCTCCACCGGCATGCCCAGCGCACTGCAGACAGAACCGAGTATCTCCGACGACGGGTCTTTGCGCCCGCGCTCGATCTCGGACAGATACTGCTTCGACATCCCCACAGCGCGGGCAACGTCGTCGAGGCTGCGGTCCTGGTCGCGTCTCTCTCCGCGGAGAACTTCTCCGTAGACCTGACGTAGCAGCCGCGGCTCGCGGGCAGCGCGCGCGGCTCCGAGATCGACGACGTTCCGTGGCTCCGGCTCCATGGGGTTCATTGTCGCGCTTCGGACCGCGAAGTGGGTTCACTTCCGCTCTCGACGAACAGCCGCACTTCGTGACCGCCCGGGTTGGGGCAGCGCGTCGAAGTCGGTGATCGAATAGTGCACGGAACCTCCCCTCGGATCGGGTGATTGCGACAAGCTACTTTTTCTGGAATAGTTCCAGTTATTGGATTGATTCCAGAAAAATCCCGGTCGGAGTACGATGGCCGGAGAAGCTCAAGGAGAGATTCGCATGTTCACCGCCGATCGTTCCCGCACCGTGACGCTTCCGCCGCTGGTGCTCGGCGGACTGCGGCCGCTCCATCGTCAGATGCTCCGAGGCAACGTAGCCTCCGCGTCCTTCGAGCACGACGCCGGCAGTGCGGTATTCGAAATCTGTTTGACCGAGGGTGCACACGGACCCGAATTGTTGGTGCGCTCCCGAAGGCACGGAATCGGCTTCACGTTGGCGATGACCACGCACTTCCGCGTGGCGCCTGTGCTGAGCATCGACACCTACCGCCGTCTGTGCGAGATTCTTGCTCCGCGTGAAGAACCCACACCGGCTGTCGTCGCAGACTTCCTGCAGAGCGTCGTCGCGCGGTCACCCGCGGTCCTTTCGCGCACACATTCCTGCGCTGCCTGACGCGCACTCGTTCCCGCGACCTTTCCAGCTTCCCGCGCGGGTAATTGCTGTAGCGGGAAGCGAATTCAATCGCGGGAACGGGTCGCCGGATGTCTAGAGGCCGGGGCGCTTGCCCACCGTGAGGGTGACCTCGCCGGTGTGGGCGAAGAAGTCGTTGCCCTTGTCGTCCACGACGATGAACGCCGGGAAATCCTCGACGTCGATCTTCCAGACAGCTTCCATACCGAGCTCTTCGTACTCGACGACCTCGACGTTCTTGATGCAGTCGAGGGCCAGACGCGCGGCCGGGCCGCCGATCGAGCCGAGGTAGAAGCCGCCGTGGGTGTTGCACGCGTCGGTGACCTGCTTCGAACGGTTGCCCTTCGCGAGCATCACCATCGAACCGCCCGCCGCCTGGAACTGCTCGACGTACGAGTCCATGCGACCGGCCGTGGTCGGGCCGAACGAGCCGGACGCCAGACCCTCGGGGGTCTTGGCCGGGCCGGCGTAGTACACCGGGTGATCCTTGAGGTACTGCGGCATCTCCTCGCCGGCGTCGAGGCGTTCCTTGATCTTGGCGTGCGCGATGTCGCGGGCCACGACCAGCGGGCCCGTCAGCGACAGGCGCGTCTTGACTGGGTGCTTGGACAGCTCCGCGAGGATCTCCGGCATCGGCTTGGTCAGATCGATCCTGACCGCTGCGCCCTTACCGGTGCCCGAGACACCGGAGGTCTCGGCATCGAGCTGGGTGTCGGTGACCTCGGGCAGGAACTGGCCGGGGTTGAACTCGAGCTGCTCGAGGAAGACGCCCTCGGGAGTGATCTTCGCCTTGGCCTGGCGGTCTGCGGAACAGGACACCGCGATCGCGACGGGCAGCGACGCGCCGTGGCGGGGGAGCCGGACGACGCGGACATCGTGGCAGAAGTACTTACCGCCGAACTGCGCCCCGATGCCGATCTTCTGGGTGAGTTCGAAGACCTTCTGTTCGAGCTCGTGGTCGCGGAAGCCGCGGCCGGTGATCGCGCCCTCGGTGGGGAGCTCGTCGAGGTAGTGCGCTGACGCATACTTCGCCGTTTTCAATGCGAACTCGGCAGACGTACCGCCGACGACGATCGCGAGGTGGTAGGGCGGGCACGCGGCAGTGCCGAGCGAACGGATCTTGGCCTCGAGGAACTGCATCATCGAGTCCGGGTTCAGGATCGCCTTTGTCTCCTGATACAGGTACGACTTGTTGGCCGATCCACCGCCCTTGGCCATGAACAGGAACTTGTAGGAGTTCTCGTGTCCTTTCGCGGTGTCGGCGTACAGCTCGATTTGCGCGGGCAGGTTGCTGCCGGTGTTCTTCTCCTCCCACATGGTGAGGGGAGCGTTCTGCGAGTAGCGCAGGTTCAGTCGTGTGTACGCGTCGTATACGCCGCGCGCGATCGATTCTTCGTCGTCGCCGGGGGTCAGGACGTGTTGTCCGCGCTTGCCCATGACGATGGCGGTGCCGGTGTCCTGGCACATCGGCAGCACACCGGCCGCCGCGATGTTCGCGTTCTTCAGGAGGTCGAGGGCCACGAACTTGTCGTTGTTCGATGCCTCGGGATCGTCGAGGATGCGCGCGAGCTGCTTCAGGTGATCGGTGCGCAGGTAATGCGAGATGTCGTGCAGCGCGGTCTCCGTGAGCAGCCGCATCGCCTCCGGTTCGACCTTCAGGAAAGTGCGGCCGTCGGGTCCCTCGACGGTGGACACCCCCTCGCTGGTCAGCAGCCGATACTCGGTGGGGTCTTCCCCGATCGGCAGCAGGTCCTCGTAGAGGAAGTCGGCCATTGTTTCTCCTGAAAAGAGGCTGAGGTTCGCGAATCAGATTAGTGGTGCCAACGCAAGGCCTTGACAACGGGGCGTGTGACACGGCCCTCTTCCGCCCCGCTCGTGATGTGCATCACGGAAACGTGGTGCCTCGATCCGTACACTGGACGAGATGCTTCAGAGTCACCTGCAAGACGCCACCAATTCTCCCGGATCACGCCGGATCGAGGGTGGTTCCGCGTGACCGTCGAAGCCGTACGGATCGTCCCATTGGTCCGGCGGGCCCCGCACTTCCACGCGTGGGTCGACGTCGCTGTGGTCGTGTCCGTTCTCGTTGTCACCAACCTCATCGCACACTTCACCACGGTGTGGGCGTCGATCGCCACTGTCCCCATCGCGGCCGCTGTGCTCGTCGCGATCATGCGGCAGCGTGGCATGCACTGGAACGAACTCGGATTGTCGCCGCGGCATTGGAAGCGCGGCACGCTCTACTCGGTGGGTGCGATCGGGTTGGTTCTCGCGGTGGTCGCCATCGGCATCGCATTGCCGTTCACCAGGCAGTTCTTCCTGTCCGAGCGGTATGCGACCGTGTCCGGCGCCCTGGTGGCGTCGATGATCATCATCCCGTTGCAGACTGTCATCCCCGAGGAACTCGCGTTCCGCGGTGTCCTGCACGGCACCCTCGAACGCGTGTGGGGAGCCCGCGGCGTCTTCGCGGCCGGGTCGCTGTTGTTCGGCCTGTGGCACATCGCGTCGTCGTTCGGGCTGACCGCGGGCAACGCCGGACTGAGCGCCTTCCTCGGCGCCGGAATCTGGGCGCAGCTCGCAGGGATCACCGGCGCCGTGATCGCGACCGCAGCGGCAGGGTTCGTGTTCACCTGGCTCCGTCGGCGGAGCGGCAGCATCCTCGCACCGATCGCGTTGCACTGGTCGCTCAACGGCGCCGGGGCGCTCGCGGCAGCACTCGTGTGGCACGTGACCGTGGCCTGACGGAGCCATGCCGCATCGCGAACGTCTCGGCTGATGGCACTCGCCGTCTGCTTGCTCTTCGACGCCGACACCGACCGTGCGGTACGGCGCCTGTGGGAACGCCTCGAGGGCGACGGCATCTCCACGCTCCTCACCCACACACATCGCAGGCACGTGCCGCACCTGTCGTATGCGGTACTGCGGACCTACGACACGACGTGCTGCCTCTCGAAGCCACCGTGGTACGCGCGGCGCTCATCGACACCGTGACCGGCGAACATCGTCGGTTGATGACGCTGCCGTGACGATCTACCCGGGTGAGGTCAGTCGCCCGGGTTCTCGACCCAGTGCCCGTACGGCGGCGGTCCCTCGCTCTGGATCTGGATGCCGAACACCGGCGAGTGCTTCCACACATACCCGTGGAGCACGTGTTCTTCGGACGAGGACTTGTTCGTGACCACGATGTCCCCGGTAGGACGTTCTTCGACGGCGTATCCATCTTTCCGCCCGTCGATCACCCACCACTTGGCAGTGCTCATGATCGGTCGCCTCCGGATCAGTTCGAACAGCTTCCTCTCGAACCGTACGCCCGTGACGTCCGGTGAGAACAGGGTTCGCGCTACGCGCTCAGCGGTGCAGCGCAGCGGCGGTCGCGTCGTCGGCCGGATAGAACGCTTCGATCGCGAGTTCGGAGACCGTCACGTCGAGCGGCGTCCCGAACAACGTGGTGGTGCTCAAGAACGACAGCTCGCCGTCGTCGGTGCGTATCCGCAAGGGCACCACGAGCGAATGCGGCTCCGCCGGCTCGTCCGGGTCGTCGCACGAATAGCCGGACAGTTCGTCGTACAAGCGCAGGAGAACGGGGTCGGCGGTAGCGCCGATCTGATGACGGAGCCGGAGCAGCAGGTGCGAGCGCCACTGCCCCAGATTCGCGATCCGCGGGGCCAGGCCGTTCGGATGCAACGACAGGCGCAGCACATTGGCCGGTGGTTCGAGCAACTCCGGTGAGCAGCCCGCAACGAGCGCTCCGATGGCTTCGTTGGCGTCGACCATCGTCCAGTGCCGATCCACGACCAGCGCGGGAAACGGCTGGTGCGATCGCAGGATTCGCGTGATGGCATCGGACACCGCGGACATGGGCACGTCGCCGAGCCGATGCTCGGGATAGGCCGGTGCCAGACCCGCGGCCATCAGTATCGAATTCTGCTCGCGCAGAGATATTTCCAACTCAT
Source organism: Rhodococcus ruitaii (assembly GCF_055230935.1). Lineage (NCBI taxonomy): Bacteria > Bacillati > Actinomycetota > Actinomycetes > Mycobacteriales > Nocardiaceae > Rhodococcus > Rhodococcus ruitaii. The sequence continues at coordinate 171,562 of NZ_JBUYWC010000002.1, forward strand.
CACAGATCTTCAACAGCATGTCGCGGGAGGGGCGTGACCGGCCGGTTTCGACGAAACTCACGTGTCGCGCAGAGACGCCCGCGCGGTTCGCGAGCGTGAGCTGGCTGAGTCCTCGACGTTCTCTCCAGTGTCGCAGCATCGCGCCGGCCGGTTCCGACTGCATCGTCGTCATGGCGTCGACCCTATGGGTGCGAGGGAAGTGTTGCCATTACCTCGCAGGTAATCGATCTGTGGCGCCCGATGTCGCAGAGTCGTCGGCATGACCGCATACGCAATCGCCCACCTCCGTTCCGTCGACTTCGGAGCGGACATCATCCGATACCTCGAGACGATCGATGACACGCTCGTTCCGTACGGAGGACGTTTCCTTGTTCACGGAGTCGACCCGGAGGTGCTGGAAGGACCGTTCCCCGGGAATGTGATCGTCATCGAATTCCCCGACATCGAGCGCGCCCGCCGGTGGTACGACTCACCTGGGTATCAGGAGATCCTCCCGCTCCGCACGGAGAACTCCGACGGTGTCGCCGTCCTCGTCGAGGGAACGGCAGACGGCTACCGCGCGACCGAATACCTCGCGAAGGTGACCGGGCGCGCCTGATCACTGCGCGAGGATGCCTGCCGCCCGAGCGGGCGCCGCGTACGCCTCGGCCAGGGAGCCGACGGTGTCGTGCGCATTGAGGCCGCTCGGATTGGGGACCACCCACAGCGGAACGCCGATGATCGTCTCCTCCTGCACGCCGGAAACGGCCTTGCGTCGCCCGAAGGCTGTGCGGTACGCGGTGATTCCTGCAACCGCGACGACGCGGGGTTGCCATCGCGTGACCACCTCTGCCAATCGCTCAGGGCCGGCGCGCAATTCGTCGGTGGTGAGCTCGTCCGCGCGCGCCGTGGCGCGGGGTGCCAGATTGGTGATGCCGATGCCGCGCTCGAGTAGGTGCGCGGTATCTGCTCCGCTCAGGCCGGATGTGGGGTCGACCGCGCGGGTGAGGATGCCGGCCCGCAGCAAAGCCGGGTAGAAGCGGTTGCCGGGTCGCGCGAAATGGGCTCCGGCCGCGGCTGTCCACAATCCGGGATTGATGCCGACGAACAGTAGACGGCAGCCGTCGTCGATCAGGTCGGGGACGACAGCATCGCGGAAGGACTCGAGCTCGGCGCGTGTGAAACCCACCCGCTCACACTAGGAGATCTCGATGGCGCGTTCGACGAACGGTGTCCGGGTGACCCCGGAGTCGGAGATCACTGCGCGTGTGAGTGAACCGGGGTTCGGCTCGTTCGCGGGGAGCACGGATTCCATCGTAGGGGCACGGCAGGTGCCCGCGCCGAAACGGGCACCGTCGATCCGATAGGGTGTTTCCCGACCTGCAGGAGCGACCGGCGGTACTGGGCAAGGCCGCGACGATTGGGGAAGGTGTGCAGCGCCGAAACGTTGTCGGAAGCCCTCTCGGAAGCACAGCGAATGCAGCCGGTACCGAGAGTGCACTACCGCCCTACACGGATCTGTTGTGGCCGACCCTGCAGGCAGTGATCGGGCTGGGCGGATCCGGCGCGATCGATGAAATCGACGCAGCCGTATCGGAGCGTGTGGGATTGTCGGCGGCGGCGCGCGCGGTGCTGCACGGCGACGGTCCCGGGACCGAGATCGAATACCGCGTGGCCTGGGCGCGCACCTACCTCAAGGGCATGGGCTTGCTCGCCAATGCTCGTCGTGGGGTGTGGAGCGCCACCGACCAGGGGCGCACGGTGCGCGAATCCGAGATTCGGCCCAGGCAGATCGCCTACACCGCCGAGAAGCGACGCAAGCGAATCGGGCGGACCTCGTCGGGCGCGCAGGTCGTGCCTCTCGTCGCGGCGCCCGAGGATCCGGAAATGTGGCGCGAGCCGGTACTGGGTGCTGTCGCCGACCTGCCCGACGACGGTTTCGAGCGGTTGGTGACGGCGGTACTTCGCGCGGCGGGGTTCACCACGTTGACGACGCTGGACCCGGATGAGAGCGCCCACGCCGACGTCGTCGAGGGCACCGGTGTGCTGCGGGTGTCGCTGCTCAGTTTCTCGGTGTTCTTCCGCTTCGTTCGCGGCCGTGAGCGGGTGGGTGCCGACGTCGTACGGGAGTTCCGTGCCGCAATGGTCGGTCGGGGCGAGAAAGGGCTACTCGTATCCACCGGTGAGTTCGCCGAGGACGCCAAGGCAGAGGCGTACAGGCATGGGGCTCCGCCGATCGATCTGGTCGACGGCGAAGGCTTGTGCGACCTGCTCGAGGAACACGGCCTGGGCGTCCGCACCACGCTGCGGACCGTCAAGGACGTCGCCCTGGTGCCTGCGTTCTTCGCGGAGCTTGCGGGGCACTGACACCTGGCTTGTCGACCCGGACGAATCGGGCGTATTCACCGATGCGACAGGTGAGACTCGTGATGCTGTGGTGCAATACCGGGTGGTATCTGCCCACCTGTGAAGCGAGGCATGCATGAGACTTACCCGTCGGGAATTGTTGCGGTATACGGCCATCGGGTCAGGAGCGGTGGCGGCTTCCGCGTTCGCCGCGCCGGGGATCGCCCAGGGGCGTGAGGTGCTCGGCACCATCGTCGACTACTCCGCGGCAGTGCCGTCCCCCTCGTCGATCAGTGCCGCGGGACACATCGGTGCGATCCGCTACGTCTCCGACCGCCGGCCTGGTGCCGAATGGATGACCGCCAAGCCACTGACCGAGAGTGAGGCCGACGCCCTCACCGACAGCGGTCTCGAAGTGGTGTCGTGCTACCAGTTCGGTAAGCAGGACACGGCAGATTGGCTCGGTGGATACGAGGCGGGTTTGAAGCATGCGCGGCGAGGGCTCGAACTGCATCGCGCGGCAGGTGGTCCGGACGACCGCCCGATCTACACATCGATCGACGACAACCCCACCTTCGTGCAGTTCACCACCCAGATCGTCCCGTACCTGCTCGCATGGCAGGAAGTGGTCGGTCCCTCGAACACGGGGGTGTATGCGAACTCGCCGACCATCGGGTGGGCGTCTGCCGTCGGGCTCGGGGCCTTCTACTGGCAGCACAATTGGGGTACTCCCAAGGGATTCGTCCACGGGTCCGCACATCTGCACCAGGTGTCCGGAGGCGAGATCGACGGCATCGGTATCGACGTCAACAACGTGCTGGCCGTCGACTATGGGCAGTGGTCACTCTCGAAGCTCTGATCATCCTGCAGTTCCGATCGCCCCGCAGCCCTGACTCGCACCACGATTCCGATCACGTCCCGACGCGATGAGCAGTCGGACGTACGGGTGGGATCAGTGCGGTGAAGATCAACGAGATGACGGTTGCGATGACCGCAATGAGAAACGTGATCCGGAATCCCTCGAGCGACGGGACGAGCGCGTCGCCGATTCGAGTGGTCATCGCGGCGAGCACGACACCGATGACCGCGGCCGCAGTCGACGTCCCGATCGACCGCATCAAGGTGTTGAGGCTGTTGGCCGCCGCCGATTCGCTCAGGGGCACCGCGGCCATGATCAGTGCGGGCATTGCCGCATAGGACAGGCCCACTCCGGCACCGATGATCATCGCCGCGACCAGGATGTGCCAAATCTCGGCGTGCACCAGGTACGCCACCAGGTATCCGATCCCGATGGTCGCTGCGCCGCACGCGAGTGTGGTGCGTGCACCGAATCTCCTCGTGATCCGGGCAGACACGGGTGACAGTGCCATCATCACGAGTCCGCTCGGCATGAGCACGAGCCCCGCGGCCACCATCGACAGCCCGAATCCGTAGCCGGTCTCGCTGGGAGCCATGAGCAACTGTGGGAACGCGAGGATGTTGGAATACATCGCGAATCCCAGGGCGATCGATGCGAGGTTCGTCATGAGCACCGGCCGTCGCCCGGAGATGCGGAGGTCGACGAGAGGACGTGGCCGACGCAGTTCGTACCCGCCCCACCCGAGGAATACCACGATCGCCCCGGTGAGCATCCCGAGTGTATTCGGACTCGACCAGCCCCACGTATTGCCCTTGCTGACCGGGAGGAGGAGCAGAATCAGAGCGATCGACAGCAGGACAGCACCGACGAAATCGAATCTGCCGGGGTTGCGTTGTGGAGACTCGGGAACGAATCGAAGCACGGCTGCGATTCCGAGTGCTCCGATGACGCCGGACACCACGAACAGGATGTGCCAGTTGGTCAGCTGTGCGACGACCGCTGCAAACGGCAGGCCGATCGCACCGCCGACGCCGAGCGTGGCGCTCAGGGTTGCCATGGCACCCGGGATCTTCCTGGGCGGGAGTTCGTCGCGCAGAATGGCGATGCCTAGTGGGATTGCGCCGACTGCTGCCCCTTGAATCGTGCGGCCGACCACGAGGGGAACCAGGGTTGTCGACAGCGCGCATACTGCCGAGCCGGCGACCATCATGCCGAGGCATGCGATCAACATCCGGCGCTTACCGAACATGTCTCCGAGCCGTCCGGAGATGGGCGTGATGACGGCACCGGCGAGCAGGGTTGCGGTGACGGCCCACGAGGTGTTCTCGGGCGTTGCGCCGACGAGGACCGGAAGTTGCGGCAGTAGCGGAATGATGAGCGTCTGCATGACCGAGACGCTGATCCCGCACAGCGCGAGGACCGGAACGATCGCGCGTGGCACGGGCCGCTCCCGGGTGGGAGTCGGGCTGTCGACGGCCATGGGATCCTCGTCCGAGGCCCTTCGAGCGCGACCTCAACTGTGATGTGTGCAAAAACAACTATGTTGCACTTGTCTAACACGCTGTCTGTTCGGAAGCCGAACGGACCCACCGTGTGCTGGTCACGATTGACAGTGACCGGCGGGATCCTGTTCATCGGCGATGACTGCGAAACGTGGATGCTCGTCCGGCATCGAATGCACACCGCGCCACGACATCAACGACCACCGCGAGAGCGCCGACATGCACGAACCCACGCTGCCGACCGACATCGACGACAGCGCAGAGGCAGCGGACCCGGCAGACCCGATCGACAGGATCGAACCGACGCTGCCGATCGACAGAATCGAATAGGCGGACCCGATCGAGAGAATGGATCCTTCCGAGGCGATCGACAGGAACGACCGGTGTGAGCGCAGCGAGCGGGTCGAGCGGTGTGAGCGCAGCGAGCGGGTCGACTGCGGGGGGCGACACTGTGACATGCGGACCATATCCCGGTTTATCACGTGTGGTGGCTGGTGAGAAGGGCACGGGAACTCGGTCGAATACGCGACGGGGCCGCCGGAGCGAACTCCGGCGGCCCGTGCGGTGACTGTGTCGGTCAGGGAACTGCGACGAGCCCCAGGGTCGGCAGGAACGTGCACGAGCGCGGATCCGCGCCCTCCTCCTGTGTGGTGACGCCACCTGAGACCACGGCGACGACCTGGCCGGGTCCGGTGTCGGCGATCGCGCTCAGTGTGGTCGGGCCGTCCGGGTTGATATTGGCCTGGTTGGTCATGGGCTGCGTGCCGGAGCGGCCGTTGGAGACGTTGATCCAGGTCAGGGTCATCGGCTCGGCCTGCTCAGCGGCGGCCGGTGCGGTGCCGAGTGCAGTGAACACGAATCCGGCCTGGCCGGCGCCCGGCCCCGGAGGTGGTAGCAGTGCCGGACCCGCGACCGCGAGTGCAGTGCCCACGGAGTCTGCGCCGTCGCCGATGCAGTCCTGACCCAGCGTCGGGTACAGGAACTGGGAGATCACGACCTCGCCCGGAGCCGGAAGAGCGGGGCCGCCGCCGCCGCTACCGTCGAGGAACGTGATGACGCTCTCGAGCGTGCCCTTCACCGAATCCGGAAGTTCGGAGTTCGCGAGTAGCTCTTTGGCTTGAGCGAGGATGTCGTTCTTGCCGTCGTCCGCGATATCGGAAGGGCCGGCCGCGGCGCCGACGATGGCGGGGGCGAGCGACGCGAGTGCCTCGGTCTCTCGGAGGTCGACCTCGGTTCGGGGGAGGAACTGTGTCAGCGACTCGATGGACAGATCGGCCGGCACGGCGAACTGAGGGAGCGTGACGAGCTCGGCCAGGTCCGGTAGCGCGGGCGGTGCAGGTTGCGCGACTCCGTGCGTCGGCACGGCAAGTCCCGCGGCGGCGGCGAGTGCGCACACGGTGAGCGCCCTCCGCATTCCTCGAGTACGAAGCACTGTTCCCCATCCTTGTCGTTGAAGTACCCGGTGCCTTTGGACGGGCAATCGGTTACTGACGGCTCGAGGAGACACTCTATGTAGCCCCCCCGTCCGGTACAAGCGGCAGCGCCCGCTTGTCGAGGGCGTTGGGCCGATACCTGCGGGGAGTGTAGCCACAGGGTGTTCCGATGGTGGTTCTAGGTTGACGGTAACGCGATACGGATGTGAAAGCTGTGACCAGAGATGAAATTGTTACGTGAGCGGCTGTCGCTTTTCGATCTGTCGTATCGCACCGGTAATCTCTGACGCCGGGTCGGAGCACCCGGACGACGACGACGGGAGGCGCACCGCGGTGCCAGAACGTGCTCGGTCGTACCGTCTGTGGTGCGCGTTGCTTCTACTGTTGTCGGTGGTGGCCAGGCTCGCATTGGGCCTGCTGACTACCAACGGCATGAACCTCGTCGACCTTCATGTGTACGTCGACGGTTCCGCCGCACTTCTGCGCGGCGAACTGTACGACTTCACCTATTCGCGCGACACCCCCGATTTCCCGCTGCCATTCACCTATCCGCCGTTCGCGGCCCTCGTGTTCCTGCCGCTGCACTATCTGCCGTTCGGGCTGATCAGCATCCTGTGGTTACTCCTGACGATCGCAGCGCTGTTCTGGGTCATCCGGATCTCACTCGAACTGCTCGTCGGTCCGGCGGCACGCGGACCGTACTGGACGTCGGTGGCGTCGGTCTGGACGGCGATCGCGGTGTGGATCGAGCCGGTGCGCACCACTCTCGACTACGGGCAGATCAACGTCTTTCTCGCGCTCGCCGTGATGGTGGCGGTCCGCAGCAGTCGGTGGTGGCTGTCCGGTGGGCTCGTCGGCATCGTGGCCGGCATCAAACTCACCCCGGCGATCACGGGCATGTACTTCCTGGCCAGGAGACGTTGGCGCGCCGCGTTCTTCTCGGCCGTCGCGTTCGGTGCCACCGTGGTCGTCAGCAGTGTGCTGCTCGGAGAGCAGGCGCGCACCTACTTCACTTCTCTGTTCGGTGATGCCGATCGGATCGGCCCTGTGGGATCGGTCTGGAACCAGTCGCTGCGGGGTGCGCTCAGTCGGCTTCTCGGCCGTGACGTGGATACCGGCTGGGTGTGGATCGTCGCTGTCGCTGCCTGCGCGGTTCTCGCGTTTGCGGCGTGGCGGTCACTCGGCCCCCACGACCGGCTCGGCACGCTCGTCATCGTTCAGCTGTTCGGCCTGCTGGTGTCGCCGATCTCGTGGGTGCACCACTGGGTGTGGGTCGTTCCGATGTTGCTGTGGCTCGCCTACGGGCCACTCGCCGGTCGTCTCGGCACCCGGGTCGTAGCGGCCTGCTGGGCCGCGGTGACACTGGTGGGTGTGCCGTGGGTGCTGAGCACCTTCCAGGCGTCGATGTGGGATATCGACCGCCCCGCGGCGCTCGCGTGGCTCGGAGCAGTGAACGTGGTCGGCGTTCTCGTCGTCTACCTATGGATGATCGTCGCGCCTCGCCGAATCGGCGCCGATTCCGCTACGGCCCCGCCAGTGCATCGATCTTGTGAGCCAGATCCGGATCGGCCGCGGTGATTCCCCCTGCGGAGTGGCTGCTGAGTGAGTAGGTCACTTTGCGCCACCGGATGTCGATGTCGGGATGATGGTTCGCGTCCTCGGCGACCTCGGCCACCCTGCCGACCAGACTGATCGCGTCGGGAAATGTCGGTGACTCGATGGTGCGCACCAGGGCGTCGCCTGCGCGGTGCCAATGGGGGAGGTCGGACAGTGCGGCGTCGATCTCGCCGTCGGTGAGCAACTGGGCCATGACTCATTGTGTGGCCTCTGCGGAGCCGTCCGCAACGAACCGGGGCAATCGGTCGCGGCCGGGTCAGGCGGCGCGAACCTTCTCGAGGTGCTTGCGCAGCTGCTTCTCACTCATCCCGTCGTTCTGGACCTTCTTCATGCGCATGATCACGACGGGGCACTTCACGCAGCGCGTCTTCTTGCGGCAGCATTTCTTCTTCGGCTTCAAGCCTGCGACAGTGCTTGCCTTGAACTTCTTCTTGCCCATCTTCGTCCTGCTCCTGACTTCCACGCGCGTGGAAGTCAGGTTAGCGTTCCCTCAGTTGGAGGCCAAGGGGTGCTCGGCGGGGCGTTCTCAGACTCGAACTCAGACTCGAAGTCGGACCCTTCGACGTGTCGAACGTCACTTCGGGGTACGCTGAGCTGGGCCGATAGGGTCGCGATGCCGCGTGCATGCCTGTGCGGGCTGTAGGGTACTCGTGGCCGCAGTGCCCGCACGGACCTTCGGAGAATCGATCTCGAAGTCCGCGCCGGGTGTTTCGCATTCGCGTCGCGGACCAGATGAGAAATTGCGCCGTACGGGCGAGGTGCCAACCGGGTCCAGTGCCGTGTGGCCGGACTACAGCCAGGAGAGCCATCGCGTGAGCACCGCAGATTTTCGGAACGTCGCCATCGTGGCGCACGTCGACCACGGAAAGACCACCCTCGTCGACGCCATGCTGCGCCAGTCGGGTGCGTTCGCGGAACGCGCTGAACTCGTTGACCGAGTCATGGACTCCGGCGACCTCGAACGCGAGAAGGGCATCACCATTCTCGCCAAGAACACTGCGGTGCACCGCCACCATGCCGACGGTGGCGTGACCGTTATCAATGTCATCGACACCCCCGGCCACGCGGACTTCGGTGGCGAGGTCGAGCGCGGCCTGTCGATGGTCGACGGAGTGGTCCTGCTCATCGACTCTTCCGAGGGCCCGCTGCCGCAGACACGCTTCGTGTTGCGCAAGGCGCTTGCCGCGTCGCTGCCCGTGATCCTGGTCGTGAACAAGACCGACCGACCCGACGCCCGCATCGCAGAGGTCGTCGAGGAGAGCCAGACCCTTCTGCTCGACCTTGCATCCGATCTCGATGACGAGGCCGCGGAAGCCGCCGAACTCGCTCTCGAGCTGCCCGTTCTCTACGCCTCGGGTCGCGAGGGCAAGGCCAGCCGGAAGCAGCCCGAGAACGGTCAGGTCCCCGATGCGGAAAACCTCGACGAACTCTTCGAGGTCCTTTTCGACTGCATCCCGGCACCGAAGGGCAACGCGGACGCGCCGCTGCAGGCGCATGTCACCAACCTCGATGCGTCCGAGTTCCTCGGTCGCCTCGCGCTGCTCCGCGTCCACAACGGCAAGCTCCGTAAGGGCGACACCGTCGCGTGGATGCACTCGGACGGCGTAAAGAACGTGAAGATCACAGAGCTGCTCAAGACGGTCGGCGTCGAGCGTCAGCCCGGTGAGGAAGCCGTCGCGGGCGACATCGTCGCCGTCGCAGGCATCGCTGACATCATGATCGGCGACACCCTCGCCGATGTCGAGAACCCGGTCGCGCTGCCCACCATTACCGTCGACGAACCCGCGATCTCCATGGTGATCGGCACCAACACGTCGCCTCTGGTGGGCCGCGTGCAGGGCCACAAGCTCACTGCCCGCATGGTCAAGACCCGGCTCGACTCCGAACTCATCGGCAATGTGTCGCTCAAGGTGCTCGACATCGGCCGCCCGGACGCGTGGGAGGTGCAGGGTCGTGGTGAGCTTGCGCTCGCGATCCTGGTCGAGCAGATGCGCCGCGAGGGCTTTGAACTCACTGTCGGCAAGCCGCAGGTGGTCACCAGGACAGTCGACGGCAAGCTGCACGAGCCGTACGAAGAGCTGACGATCGACAGCCCCGAGGAGTACCTCGGCTCGATCACCCAGCTCCTCGCGGCCCGCAAGGGCAAGATGGTGCAGATGACCAACCACGGAACGGGTTGGGTCCGGATGGAGTTCATCGTCCCGTCCCGCGGTCTCATCGGCTTCCGTACCGATTTCCTCACGGAAACACGCGGCACGGGTATCTCCAACGCGATCTTCCACGGCTACGCACCGTGGGCCGGCGAGATCCGAGCACGCCACACGGGGTCGCTCGTGTCCGACCGCGCAGGTTCGGTTACCCCGTTCGCGATGATCCAGCTCTCCGATCGCGGCACCTTCTTCGTGGACCCGGGCGCGGACACGTACGAGGGCATGGTCGTGGGCATCAACCCCCGCGCGGAGGACCTCGACATCAACGTCACCCGCGAGAAGAAGCTCACCAACATGCGCTCGTCGACGGCCGATGTCATGGAGACACTCGCCAAGCCGATCGAACTCACGCTCGAAGCTGCGCTCGAGTTCTGTGCGGTCGACGAATGTGTCGAGGTGACCCCCGAGGTGATTCGCGTACGCAAGGTGCACCTGTCGAGCACCGACCGTGCGCGTGCTCGGTCGCGCGAGAAAGCCCGCAACAAGTAGAAATAGTGTGGAGCGGCCCCGGTAGCCCGGCTCCCCGGGGCCGTGACAGTCGACGAGAGGAACTCCGAGTGTTGCGTTCGCGCCTCCGGCGCCGGCGGTGGATCGGTCCGGTGGCCGTCGTGACAGTCGCACTGGCGTCGACGGCGTGTACTGCGGATCCACCTCCGCCGATTGAACAGACGGAGTCCGCAACAGCGCCCGCGCCCGCCCAGGCGCGCAACACGGTGGTCGTCGCAATCGACGGCGTAGAGACCGGTTTCAACCCGCACCTGCTGGCAGATCAGTCACCCGTCGGCGATGCGATCGCGCAACTGGTCCTGCCCAGCGCATTCCGCCCTGTGTCGAGCGCGGAGGATCCTGCTGTCACCGAATGGGTGCTCGACGATTCGGTGCTGGTGTCCGCGGAGGTCGTCTCGCAGGTGCCTTTCACCATCGAATACGAGGTCCGGAACGACGCCCAGTGGTCGGACAGCGCGCCCATCGCGGCGGAGGACTTCCACTATCTTTGGCGGCAGATGACCTCGCAGCCAGGAGTCGTCGACGCCGCGGGCTATCGGCTGATCGAAGACGTCCGCTCCTCTGGCGGCGGCAAGACTGTCACCGTGACCCTGCGCGAGCCGTACCCTGCGTGGCGAGAGTTGTTCACGGACATGCTCCCCGCCCACCTCGTCAAGGACACTCCGGGCGGTTTCGACACCGGACTGTCGGAAACGATCCCGGTGTCGGGCGGTCCCTTCAAGGTGGAGTCCGTCGACCGAGGCCGCGGTGAGGTCTTGCTCGAGCGCAACGACCGGTTCTGGGGTGAGCCGGCTCTGCCCGATGAGATCCTCATGCGACGTGGCGGCAGCGACGCCCAGCTCACCGAGTCCATGCGAAGTGGCGACACCCAGATCGCGCAGGTTTCCGGCGGATCGGCCCTGCTCGCCCAGCTCGGTGCGGTGCCGGGGCTGCGAACCCACGTGCAGCTCGAGCCCAGGACGCTCGAACTGACGCTCAACACCCGCACTCCCACCCTTGCCGACCCGCGGGTACGCCGCGGGGTTCTCGGTCTGCTCGATCCGGAGATGCTCGCTCTGGTCGCGGCGGGTTCCGAGGCCGAGGTAGTCCCCGACAGGGCTCAGGTCCTCGCACCGTCCGATCCCGGATACATGCCGACGATGCCGCCATGGCCGAGTCGGGAAGACGCGCTTGCGCTGCTCGCGGAAGCCGGTTACCTGCCCAATCTGCCGGCGGCGCCAATCCCTGAGCCGCCCGCGGATCACCCGTCCCCGGCCGGAGCAGCCACACCCGACCCGACTACACCCGACCCGACCACGCGGGCAGAGTTGCCCTCGGGCGACGGTTCGTCCGAGCAGCCGTCCACCGGACGCGCAGAACCGATCTCGGACGGCGCACTCGTCCGCGACGGCGCCCCGCTGGTGCTCGTGCTCGGTGTCGTCGAAGGGTCCGCGACCGCGCGCACCGTGGCACACACGGCGGCAGATGTACTGTCCGGTGCCGGAATCGCGGCCACCGTGAGCGAACTACCGCCGGACGAGCTCTACGGTGATGCCCTCGTCGACGGCGATGTGCACGCGATCGTCGGTTGGATGCAGGCGGGGTCCGACCCCGCCACCGCGACGCTCTCCCGATTCGGGTGCCTGCCCGACCCTCCGGCACCGTCCGCATCGGAGACGACGCAGGGAGCAGGAACGACGGCGGGATCAGCGACGACGGCGGAGCCGCCCACGTCGACGACCGCAGTCCCGACCACCACCGCGGCCGGTGTCCCCGACTCGGGTGTCGGCAACGACGATGGCAGCAGCGAGGAAGCAGGCAGCGAGGAGTCGAGGGATGAAGCGGAGGAGGCCGCGGCCGCCGAACTCGAAGCACCCAGTAACCTTTCGGGTGCCTGTGATCCCGCCGTGCAGACTCGACTCGTCGATGCCCTGCACGGGGTAGGGGACGTCCCCGCGACACTCGCCGAAGTGGAGCCGAGGCTGTGGGAGCTTGCAGTGAACCTCCCGATCATCCAGGGGCGGTCCGTAACCGCTGCCGGTCCCGGTGTGGACGGAATTGCACTGGCAGGTCCGGTGCCGGCGGGGATCGTCGGCGACGCCCGATTCTGGTGGAGGAATGCCAGTGACCGCTGACGAAGCGCGCAGACTACTGCTTGTACACGCACATCCGGACGACGAAACCCTCACCACGGGTGGCACTGTCGCCCGATATGTCGCCCATGGAGCCGAGGTCACCGTGGTGACCTGCACTCTCGGTGAGGAAGGAGAGGTGATCGGCGGCCAGTGGGCGCAGCTCACCGCCGAGCGGGCAGACCAGCTCGGTGGCTACCGTGTATTGGAGTTGACCCGCGCACTGAATGCACTCGGACTGGATGCACCCCGATTCCTGGGTGGGGCGGGCCATTGGCGGGACTCCGGGATGGCCGGCACACCGTCGGCGGCGAATCCCCGCGCGTGGGTCAACGCCGATTCCGATGAAGCCATCGGGGCGCTTGTCGCCGAAATCCGGCGTACGCGGCCTCACGTCGTGGTCACGTACGACCCGGTCGGTGGGTATGGGCACCCGGACCACATCGCCGTGCACGAACGCGTGATGGCCGCGCTCGACGTCTCCGGAACCGACGACTATGCAGCTGCCGGTGCACCATGGACACCGGCGAAGGTGTATTGGACCGTGACCGAGAGGTCGGCGCTCGAAGCGCGTATCGCCGAGATCGGCGACCTCCCGGACGGATGGCGCCGACCCGATCCGGGCGAACTCCCGAGCGTGCCCGACGATCAGGTGAGTGCCGTCGTCGACGTCCGCGGGGTGCTTGCCGCGAAACGCGCCGCGATGGCCGCCCACGCGACCCAGGTGACCGTCGCGCCGGGCGGAGCGCAGTTCACGCTGTCGAACCTCGTCGCTCAACCGGTTCTCGATGAAGAGCACTTCCGTCTGGTGCGTGGGCAACCAGGTGAAACGGATACCTCCGGGCGGGAGCGTGACCTCTTCTCCGGTATCGGATAGGGTGACCGCCGACATCGATGGAGGGGAGGACGGCGATGTACAACTGGTCCGTTCAGAATGAGATCATCGCGTTGGTCGACTCGTTGCGCCCGCACGCCGACGAGATCCGTGCCGGTTATTTCGATGCGCTCTACGGCTTCGTCGACATGCAATCGCACCTGTTGACCATGCTCGGCTACCCGCCCGTGCCGTGACCCCGATTGGCACTGCCGGGCAGCCGTCGCGCACTATGGAGCGATGACCGTCGACCCTGCAACCGCACTCCCGGACGTACCCGCGCCGCCGCAGGGGCCCCGGAGAGGGGTGGTCGCGCTACTCGTCTTCGACGGGGTTCTGTGCGCGATCCTGTCGGTGATGTTTCTGGGTCTCTACATCGGCCCGGTCCCGTTCCCGATCACGATCCTGCTCGCCGCGGTGATCAATCTGCTGCTGGTGATGGCCGTGCACAGCGAGACCGGATCGCTGCAGACCGCGATGTTGCCGCTCGCGGCGTGGTTGCTCGGATTCGCCGCGTGTCTGGTAGTCGGGCCGGGCGGAGATCAGCTCGCCGTGGCCGACTGGCGAATTCTGATGCTGCCCGTCGCGGCGCTCGCGCCGGCAGGCGGCTACCTCTTCTCGGCGCGGATCAAAGCGATCGTGCGGGCAGCCCGGCCGCCCGCGCAGCAGATGTGAGCACGGTCGCGGTCATCTCCCGGGTGAGACGGCCGGTGAAGGTGTTCTGCTGACTCACGTGGTAGCACCCGAACAGCTGCAAGGGGGCCCGATCCTCGACCGCCGGCGCAAGGGTGGCACGTGCACCGTGCCCGAACTTCGGGCGTGGTGACGGTACGGTCCACCCCGAGGCGGTCAGCACCGGAAGCAGTGCCTGCCAACCGAATCCACCGAGCACGACGACGGCCCGCAGCGTCGGTGAGAGCAGTGCGAGTTCCTGCTCGAGCCAGCCTCGGCACGTGTCCCGCTCGGTGACCGTCGGCTTGTTGGCAGGCGGTGCGCAATGCACCGGTGAGGTGATGCGCGTGCCGAACAGTTCGAGTCCGTCTCCGATCCGGGTCGCGGTGGGTTGCGACGCGAGACCGGCATCGTACATCGCGGCGTACAGGAAATCGCCGGATCGATCGCCGGTGAACATCCGCCCCGTACGGTTGGCGCCGTGCGCCGCCGGCGCCAACCCCACGATGAGCAGTGCCGCGTCGGTCGGCCCGAATCCGGGTACAGGCCTACCCCAGTACTCTTCGTCGCGATACGCGGCTCGTTTCTCCTGCGCGACCCGTTCACGCCACTCGACCAACCTCGGACACGCGCGGCAGTCCACGAGCATCTCGTCCATCGCCGACAGGGTGCTCGCTCCGGGTCTGCGCCAGGGATCGATCACGATATCCGGTCTCTGCGTGCCCAGATGTCGCCCGCGCCGGGAGTCACCGACTCGATCAACGACCACGCGTCGTGTAGGGGCACGTCCACGACTTCGTAGTGGCCTGCGCCCGCGGGCGTTGCTGCGATCACCGTGGCCACGCCGGTCCGTCGCTGGAAGAAGGTCTGACGCACCGTCCACCCGATGATCCCGTCCGACTCGAGGTAGATCAGGTGACGGTCGAGCGAACCCGCGCGTGTGACGAGATAGCCGGTAGGCGAAGCGTGCCCGAGACCCCGATAGCGATCCCATCCGAGCGCTATCGCGGCGATGACGAGTGCAGCCGCACCCGCCCCGGCTGCCAAGGGCAATGGCCGGCCGAAGATCGCGGCAGCTGCGATGCCCACTGCGATCAGGCACACCACTGGGGCGAGGGCCCGGGTGAAGCGGCGCCGACGTGCTCCTGCGCCGTGGGGGATCAGCGGCACTGTCAGCGGCGAGTCGGTGGTGAGTACTTCGCCGGCCACCCGGCGTACTTCGCGGTCGGGTGCCGATGGCAACACGAGCGACGATTCGCCGCGTTCGGCCGATACGCCCGTCATGATCGCGTCGAGGCGTGCCGCTCCCACGAGCCTCAGCGCGAGGGGTTCGTGGACGGCGACGCCGCGGAGTCGCGCGCGATCGAGGGTCGTGTGCCGCACCCGCAGCAGTCCTCGCCCGACCCGCAGCATCCGTTCGTCGTCGGTGACCAGCAGGTTCCCGTACAGCAGTAGATACCGGATGCAGGCGGCGATACTCGCCACGACCAAGATCACGGCGACCGCGACACCGACAGCGACAGCGATGCCGGCCGCCGCGAGTGCGTCGACTCCGTGCGCGACAGTGTCCGATTCGGTGAGCTGTTCGCCGATCCCGTACTGGAACGCCAACCCGACAACGGCGGCGACACCGATCAGTCCGGTTGCCGAGAACGGCGCGTACCGGACCCATCCGGGCCGCAACCGGGCCACTTCGCGTTCGACCGGTCCAGCGTCGACGGGGATGGACTCGGGGGCGCTTCCGGCTGCAGGGACGCTTCCGGCTGCAGGGGCAGTCTGCGCATCCTCGAGGAGACCGGCACGCAGAGCGGGAACGTCCTCGATGGCGATGCCGTTGAGCTCGAACCGGTTGTGGTCGGTGCTGCTACCGCCGGATTGCCCGGTGCCGATCTTCACCACCGCGAGACCGAGCACTCGGTGCAGTATCCGCCGGTCGACGTCGACCGACCGGATGCGGCTGCGCGGAATCGACAGCTCGCGGCGCTGCAACAGGCCGCGGCGCAACTCGATGTGCACGGGTCCGACCCGGTAGCTCGTCGTGAACCAGCGGGCGAGTCCGATGAGGACCAGCACGGCCGCGACACCGAGACCCCAGTACGGATTGCCGCTGCTGCTGCCCAACAGCACCGAACCGATCAGGACGGGAAACAGTTTCAGGATCTCTTCGACGGGGTGAACCAGCAGCATGCGGCGGTCGAGGCGCTGCCAGTCGGTGGGCAACGGTGTTTCAGGTGCGGGTACGTCGGATCCGGGTGTCACGTCGCATCGGCTCCGTTGACACCAGCGATCGCGGTGAGCCGTGCGACCGTCTCGTCGGCCATCGCCGTATCGAGCGCGGTGATCTCCACCGCGCCGGCGGACGAGGCGGTCGTGACGGTGACGGTCGCGAGCCCGAGCAGACGGTCGATCGGGCCGCGCTCGGTGTCGACGGTCTGGATTCGTGAGATCGGTGCGATCCGACGTTCCTGCGTGAACCAACCCGAGCGGGTGTGTACGGCGGTGTCGCTGATCTCCCAGCGGTGCACCCGGTAGCGCCACAGGGGGACCGCCCCGATATGCAGGCCCGCGAGGAGCACGGTCGCGCAGGCTGCCGCGACGTGCCACCCGACGCGGCTCGAATCCAGCGCAGCCCACACAACCTGCGCAATGGCGACCGGGACCCACATCAGTGCGGCATTGATCGCCCACAATGCGCGTGCCTTCGGACTCGGCCGCCACGCGGGTTCAGCCATCACCGTTCCGGTGCTGCTGTCCACTTTCACACTCCCGACTCGGTTCCGGGTTCCAGGTTAGGCTGAGGCAGGGTCCCGCTCCGGATGGCCCAGGGTATCCCCGCACCGACGGACGTTCAGTCACGACGAGGAGGACCGACATGAGTGAAGCCGACATGACCGACGCTTCCGATGCACTCGAGTTCGCGGGCCTGTCGACCGAGGATTCCGAAGGGGATCGCGTCGAACAGTCGACGCCGGCCTACGACGATCCTCGCGACACGTTCCCGTCCGACCTGCCGCTCGAGGTCGATCCCGCCGATGCTGCCGAGCAGAATCGCGAGGTGGCCGTGGACGAGGACTATCCCCACGAGTGACGAGCGGGCGCACCCCGAAGTGGCATGCGACACGGTGGGGGCGCATGATCGGGCCATGACCGATTCCGCTGACGACACGCAGCACTCCGCGATGCTTCCGTTGCCGTCGCTGCGACCTGGTGCCGCCCCGCAGCCGACAGTCTCGGCAGGTGATGTACAGCCGACAGTCTCGGCAGGTGATGTACAGCCGACAGTCTCGGCAGGTGATGTACAGCCGACTCCGTCTGCGATGCGACGAGCGCTGCGTCGCGCCCGCGACGGGGTGAGCCTCAACGTCGATGAGGCCGCTGTGCTGCTGCAGGCCCACGGCGCCGACCTCCGCGATCTGTGTGCGTCGGCGTCGCGGGTACGCGACGCTGGTCTGCTTGCGCTGGAGCGGCCGGGAACGGTTACCTACTCGCGGAAGGTGTTCGTCCCGATCACCCGGCTCTGCCGCGACCGGTGCCACTACTGCACTTTCGTCACTGTTCCGGGCCGGCTTCGTGCTGAAGGCCGGGGTATGTACCTGGAGCCCGACGAGATCCTCGAGATCGCGCGGCAGGGCGCTGCACTGGGCTGCAAGGAAGCGTTGTTCACCCTCGGTGACCGGCCCGAGGACCGGTGGCCCGAGGCGAGGCAGTGGCTCGACGAGCGCGGGTACGACTCGACGCTCGACTATGTGCGGGCCATGTCGATCCGGGTGCTCGAGGAAACCGGTCTGCTGCCGCACCTGAATCCGGGCGTGATGAGCTGGGCCGAGATCTCACGGCTCAAGCCGGTAGCGCCATCGATGGGCATGATGCTCGAGACGACGTCGGAACGGCTGTTCACGGAGAAAGGCCAGTGCCATCATGGCAGCCCCGACAAAGAACCGTCCGTGCGGCTGCGGGTGCTCACCGACGCGGGCCGCCTGTCGGTGCCGTTCACCACGGGGATCCTCGTCGGCATCGGGGAGTCCTTCGTCGAACGTGCCGAGTCGATCCTGGCGATCCGGAAGACGCACAAGGCGTTCGGCCACATCCAAGAAGTCATCGTGCAGAACTTCCGGGCCAAGGACGACACCGCGATGCGTGATGTCGACGACGCCGCGCTCGACGAGTTCCTGTCGGCGATCGCGGTGACACGGCTGATTCTCGGCCCCGGCATGAGAATCCAGGCGCCGCCCAACCTGGTCTCGCTCGACGAATGCCGCGCGCTGCTCGCGGCGGGCGTCGACGACTGGGGTGGGGTGTCGCCGCTGACCCCGGACCACGTCAATCCGGAGCGGCCGTGGCCGAATCTCGACGCACTGGCCCGGCTCAGCGCCGAGGCGGGATTCCGGCTCACCGAACGCATTGCAGCACAGTCGCAGTATGTGCTGGCCGGCCAGCCGTGGATCGACCCCAGAATTGCCGCGCACGTGCGTGCGTTGTCCGACCCGGAGACCGGGCTCGCACAGCAGGTCATCCCATCGGGGCTGCCGTGGCAGGAACCCGACGTCGACTGGGGTTCGTCGGGGCGCATAGATCTCAATTCCGAGATCGACGTGACGGGACGCAATACCGATCACCGGTCCGACCTCGGTAGCGCCTTCGGTGATTGGGATACCGTGCGCGAGCAGGTGCTGGCACTCGGGGAGTCCGCGCCGGTTCGTCTCGAGCACGACGTGCTGTCGGCGTTGCGGTCCGCGGAGCGCGACCCGGGCGGTTGCTCCGACGCGGAGTACGTCGCTCTCGCGAACGCCGACGGGGCGGGTCTCGAGGCAATTGTCGCGCTGGCAGATCAACTGCGGCGCGATACGGTCGGCGACGACGTCACCTATGTGGTCAATCGGAACATCAACTTCACCAACATCTGTTACACGGGTTGCCGATTCTGTGCTTTCGCGCAGCGCAAGGGTGATGCCGATGCTTTCACGTTGTCTACGGCAGAGGTCGCCGATCGGGCGTGGGAAGCGCACGTCGCCGGCGCCACCGAGGTGTGCATGCAGGGCGGCATCGACCCCGAGCTTCCTGTGACCGGTTACGCGGATCTGGTGCGCGCGGTCAAGGCGCGGGTGCCGTCGATGCACGTGCACGCGTTCTCGCCCATGGAGATCGTCAACGGTGTCGCGCGGAGTGGTACGTCCATCCGCGAATGGTTGACCGAGCTGCGCGAATCCGGCCTCGACACGATTCCGGGTACGGCCGCGGAGATCCTCGACGACGAGGTGCGCTGGGTGCTCACGAAGGGCAAGCTGCCCACCGCCGAGTGGATCGAGGTGGTCACCACCGCGCATGAGGTAGGGCTGCGATCCAGTTCGACGATGATGTACGGGCACGTCGACCAGCCGCATCATTGGGTGGGGCACCTGAACGTACTGCGCAGGATCCAGGATCGCACCGGTGGGTTCACCGAGTTCGTGCTGCTGCCGTTCGTGCACCAGTCGTCGCCGCTGTATCTGGCGGGTGCATCCAGGCCGGGGCCGACGATGCGTGACAACCGAGCGGCGCACGCGCTGGCCCGCATCATGCTGCACGGCCGTATCGAGAACATCCAGACCAGCTGGGTCAAGCTCGGTGTCGCGGGTACGCAGGCGATGCTCGAGGGGGGAGCCAACGATCTCGGTGGAACGTTGATGGAAGAGACGATCTCGCGGATGGCGGGGTCGCAGCACGGTTCGGACAAGACCGTCGCCGAGTTGGTGGCGATCGCCGAGGGCATCGGTCGTCCTGCGCGTGAACGCACCACCGCATACGCCCGTCGTGAGATCGGCGTCACTGTCCGATAGCCCCGCCCCCAGTTTCCGGGCAAGGTCAGGGCACCCTAATGGATAGGTGGCGACCGGCGACGGTGGATACTGTTCGGTTGTGGGCGCCAGTGCGCCGATGCGCTGGGACCGTACCGGGTCGGCGCGCATTGTAGAGAGGCAGGGAGAACAGCAGTGACGTACACGATTGCGGAGCCGTGCGTGGACGTGTTGGACAAGGCATGCATCGAAGAGTGCCCGGTCGACTGCATCTACGAGGGTGGCCGCATGCTGTACATCCACCCGGACGAATGCGTGGACTGTGGCGCCTGCGAGCCCGTATGCCCCGTCGAGGCGATCTTCTACGAGGACGACGTCCCGGACGAGTGGTCCGAGTACGTGCAGACCAACATCGACTTCTTCAAGGATCTCGGGTCTCCCGGTGGTGCGGCGAAGCTCGGCAAGGTCGATTACGACACGCCGTTCGTCAAGAACCTCCCTCCCATGGGTGAGGACTAGGCGCCGGTGGCCACACGCGCACGCCGGTCGGCTGCACAGAACCTCCCCGATTTTCCGTGGGATTCGCTGACCGACGCGAAAGCGAAGGCTGCCGCGCACCCGGACGGGATCGTCAATCTCTCGGTGGGAACTCCTGTCGATCCGGTCGCGCCGGTGATCCGGGAGGCGCTCGCCTCGGTCGCGGTGGAGCCCGGTTATCCGACGACACACGGGACGCCCGAACTGCGGCAGGCCGCAGTGGGTGCGCTTGCGCGTCGCTACGGGATCACCGGTATCGACGAGGCATCGGTTCTGCCCGCGATCGGCACCAAGGAGATGATCGCGTGGCTGCCGACCCTGTTGGGTGTCGGCGCCGCGGATCTCGTCGTCATTCCAGAGCTCGCGTACCCGACCTACGAGGTCGGCGGGCTGCTCGCGGGTGCACGGTTGATCCGCGCCGACGGTCTCACCCGACTCGGGCCGGAGGGTGCGTCGCTGGTGTTCGTCAACTCGCCGTCGAACCCGACCGGGAAGGTGCTCGGGCTCGATCATCTGCGCAAGGTCGTGGACTGGGCCCGTACCCGGAACGCGATCGTCGTATCGGACGAGTGCTACCTCGGGCTCACGTGGGAGGGTGAGGCGCTCTCGATCCTGCATCCGAGTGTGAGCGACGGCGACCACACCAATCTGCTTGCGGTGCATTCGCTGTCGAAGACGTCGAACCTCGCGAGTTACCGCGCAGGATTCGTCACCGGCGACGCCGAACTCGTCGCGGACCTCCTCGAGGTGCGCAAGCACTCCGGCATGATGGTGCCGCTGCCGATCCAGGCCGCGATGGCCGCGGCACTGAACGACGACGAGCACGAGAACATCCAGCGCGAGCGGTACCGGGCACGTCGCGAGACGCTGCTCGCGGCCGTGCGCGGCGCCGGTTTCACCGTCGACCATTCCGAGGCCGGCCTCTACCTGTGGGCTACCAGGGGTGAAGAATGCCGCACGACCGTCGACTGGTTCGCCGAACGCGGCATTCTCGTCGCACCGGGCGAGTTCTACGGACCCGGCGGTGTGCAGCACGTTCGGATCGCGTTGACCGCCACCGACGAGCGGGTCGAGGCTGCTGCACAGCGCCTGAAGTAGGCCGCCGCAGGTGAGCACACCATCGCATTCGACCCGCGGGTCTCGGTGTCGGCGTTACCCTGGGCCAAGGAGGCACCATGGACGCCGTCACAGTTGTTCCTGAGCCGACGAACGAACCGGTTCACGGATATGCGCCGGGCAGCCCTGAGCGGGCTCGGCTTCTCGGAAAACTCGCGGAACTCACCGCCGACCCGATCGATGTGAGTCATGTGATCGGGGGAGTTCACCTCCACGGCGAAGGCGATCGCATCGACATCGTGCAGCCGCACAACCACCGCTCGGTGCTCGGCACCCTCCGCAATGCCACTGCGGCAGACGCGGCCGCAGCAGCGGATGCCGCAGCCGCGGCCGCACCGGCATGGCGCGACATGCCGTTCGACGCGCGCGCTGCGATCCTCCTGCGCGCCGCCGACCTGATGTCGGGCCCGTGGCGCGAGACCATCGCTGCCGCCACGATGCTCGGCCAGTCGAAATCGGTGCAGCAGGCCGAGATCGACGCACCGTGCGAACTGGTGGACTTCTGGCGGTTCAATGTGCACTTCGCCCGCGAACTTCTCGCGGAGCAACCGAAGTCGTCGTCGGGGGTGTGGAACCGGATGGATCACCGTCCGCTCGAGGGGTTCGTGTACGCCGTGACCCCGTTCAACTTCACGGCGATCGCCGGTAACCTACCCACCGCGCCTGCGCTGATGGGCAACACCGTCGTCTGGAAACCCTCACCGACGCAATCCCTGGCCGCCTATTGGACGATGCGCGTGCTCGAGGCGGCCGGTCTGCCTCCCGGGGTGATCAACCTGCTCACCGGCGACGGCAGGGCCGTGTCCGACGTGGTTCTGAGCGACCCGCGCTTCGCGGGTCTGCACTTCACCGGATCGGTCGCGACGTTCCGGCATCTGTGGAGGGAGATCGGCAGCAACCTCGACGCGTATCGGACCTATCCGCGGATCGTGGGGGAGACCGGCGGTAAGGATTTCGTCGTCGCGCATCCGACCGCCGATCCCGCGATCCTGGCCACCGCGCTGATTCGCGGCGCGTTCGAGTACCAGGGGCAGAAGTGCTCGGCGGCGTCGCGCGCGTTCGTGCCACGCTCGGTGTGGTCGCGGATGCGGGAGGACTTCCTCGCGCGGGTCGATGCGCTCACCTACGGCGACGTCACCGATCTGGCCAATTTCGGTGGCGCGCTGATCGATCGCCGTGCATACGAGAAGGTCGTCGGTGCCCTCGACCGCGCGCGGGACCGCACCTCCGTGGAGTTCGCCGTCGGCGGCGGGTACGACCAGTGGGTCGGCTGGTTCGTGCGACCCACGGTGCTGCTCGTCGACGACCCGGGCGACGAAGCGCTCACCACCGAGTATTTCGGTCCGATCCTCGCCGTGTACGTCTACGACGACACCGTGGCCGGTGCGTGGGAGAACGTGCTCGAGATGATCGACACCGCAACCCCGTACGCACTCACGGGGGCCGTGGTCGCGGAGGACCGCGCCGCGATCGAGCAGGCCTCCGCCGCGCTGAGGTTCACAGCGGGCAACTTCTACGTCAACGACAAGCCCACCGGCGCGGTCGTCGGACAGCAGCCGTTCGGCGGTGGTCGGCTCTCAGGCACCGATGACAAGGCGGGCTCACCGCTGAACCTGCTGCGCTGGGTATCGCCGCGTGCGCTCAAAGAGACGTTCGTCCCGCCCACCGATCACCGCTACCCGCACATGGAGCCCGACCTCGGGACGGCGCCGTGACCAGCACGGGCCGCGGTGGTGCCCTGTCGAACCCGCTGCGCCCGGTCATCCTCACGGCCGCGAAGTCGAACGCGGTGCGTCGCCTGGTGACCGGGGCGCCACCCACCCGCCGGATCGTCGATCGGTTCGTCGCCGGAACCACCCGCGCCGACGCGATGACCGTCGCCGAGCAGTTGTTGGGCTCGGGGCTCGGTGTGAGCATCGACCATCTCGGCGAGAACACCCTCGACGTAGGGCGCGCCCGCGCCGTCGTCGGCGAATACTGCGATCTGCTCGCCGATCTCGGGGCGCTCAGCGAACTCGCGCCGCAGACATTCACCGGTGCACCCGCGGTCGAAGTGTCGGTCAAACTCACCGCGCTGGGGTTATCTCTCGGGACGAACGGCAGCACGATCGCGCTCGACCACGCTCGGGAGATCTGCGCCGCTGCGCAGAAAGCGGACGCGTGGGTCAGTATCGACGCCGAAGACCACACCGTCACGGACGACACGCTCGCGATCGTCGGCGAACTGCGCGCCGATTTCCCTGATGTGGGGGCGGTGCTGCAGGCATACCTGCGCCGCACTGAACGGGACTGCCGAGAACTGGCGGGACCTCGGTCGCGGGTCCGGTTGTGTAAGGGCGCTTACGACGAGCCGGAGTCGGTGGCCTACCGGGACCGCGCCGAGGTCGATGCGTCGTATCTGCGGTGCCTGCAGATCCTGATGGCGGGCGAGGGGTACCCGATGATCGCCTCGCACGACCCTTCCGTCGTCACCGCGGTCGATTCCCTCGCCGCGCTCGCGGGACGTGGCCGCGGCGAGTTCGAGCACCAGATGCTGCTGGGGATTCGGGGCGGGGAGCAGCAGCGGTTGGCGCGCGCTGGGCGCCGGGTGAGGGTCTACGTTCCCTACGGATCGCAGTGGTACGGGTACCTCATGCGCCGGCTCGCCGAGCGCCCCTCCAACCTGCGGTTCTTCGTGCATTCGCTGCTGAGCCGCGACTGAACGGACCACCGCGGCGGTAGATTGGCGCCTGTGAGCACTTCCGGCGACGACCCCCGTTCGTGGGCGCTCTACGTCGTCGTGGTGGCACTCACCGCTCTGCTCGCTGCCCCGCGTCGCGGCAGAGACGGACGTGGCGCGCATGCCTGGTGGTGGCCGCCGCCCCCCGCAGCGATCGTGCTCTGGGCTCTGGTCGCGGTGCCGTCGGTGATCCGGTTGATCTCGCCGTCGCTGCTCGATGTGTTTCGCCGCGACCCGGTGCGCACGCGCGATGGTGAGTGGTGGCGGGTGCTGAGCTCGGCGTTGACCCAAGACGGTGGCGTGGCCGGTACGGCCGGCAATCTTGTGATGCTCGCGATCGTCGCGATCGCGGTGGTGCGTGTGTGGGGGTGGCAGCGCGCGGTCGCGTTGTTCGTGGTCGGTCAGCTGTTGTGGGGGTTGTTCACGTCGTTCGTCGCGCCGTCTGTGGGGGCGGGAGTCTCCGGCGCGGCATTCGTGATGGCGGCGTCCCTTGCGGGCCTGTGGCCGGTGGTGGGCGCGCAACGCATGCTGCTGGTGGCCTCGGCAGGCACGTTTGCCGCCGGGGTGTTGCTGGTGTTCCTCGACGATGCCCACGGTGTCGCGGTGTTGATCGGCATGCTTCTCGGGGCGGTACTCGGAATCGTGCTTCCGCCGCCTCGGCAGGCCCTGGCGTCCGGCCCCGGGAGCAATGGATTCGGTCGTGCGGAGGTCGATGAACGCCACGGGCACCCCCGACCCTGACCGCGCGCACAGCGATATGTGTGATCGGGGTGGGTCGAAGTATCGTGACGGCTGTGTCTGTACTACTGCGGTCGTTGAATCCGCTTGCCGTCGCCCGCGGCGACGATGTTGCCGATGCCGTCCGGATCGACGGCCGCACCCTGTCGCGCAGCGACATTCTCGGGGCGGCGACAGCGGTGGCCGCGCGTGTGTCGCGAGCCGAGCGGGTCGCGGTGCTCGCGGCTCCTACTGCGACGACGGTCGTGGCGATCGTCGGCTGCCTGATCGCGGGCGTCACGGTGGTTCCGGTTCCTCCCGATTCGGGGCCGGGCGAACTCGCTCACATACTGAAGGATTCGGGTGCGCAAGCGTGGCTCGGGCCCGCTCCCGACACAGGTGATGGTGATGCGAGCGCTCAGGTGCCGGAGCTCCCGGTGCTGCCGGTGCGACTGCACGCCCGTGACTGGCATCAGGTACCGGAGCCGGACCCGAAGACGATCGCGTTCGTGCTCTACACGTCCGGAACCACGGGATCGCCCAAGGGGGTGTTGCTCAGCCGTCAGGCGATTGCTGCGGGTCTCGATGCGCTCGCGCGGGCGTGGGACTGGACCGAGCGCGACATTCTGGTGCACGGATTGCCGTTGTTCCATGTGCACGGGCTGATTCTCGGAGTGCTCGGACCACTTCGCGTGGGTAGCAGGCTCATCCACACGGGCAAGCCGACGCCGCAGGCGTACGCGCAGGCCTCCGGCACTGTCTACTTCGGTGTGCCCACGGTGTGGTCGCGTGTGGCCGAGGACGAAGAGTCCGCGCGTGCTCTGGCTGGCGCGCGACTGCTCGTCTCGGGCAGTGCGCCGCTTCCGGTACCGGTGTTCGAGAAGTTGCGCGAGCTCACCGGACAGGCCCCGGTCGAGCGTTACGGCATGAGCGAAACGATGCTCACGCTGAGCACCCGCGTCGACGGTGAGCGTCGACCCGGCTGGGTGGGGACACCGGTGGCCGGGGTGCAGACACGGTTGCGTGACGAGCGCGGTGACGACGTGCCCCACGACGGCGAGAGCATCGGCGTGCTGCAGGTGCGAGGGCCGATGTTGTTCGACGGCTATCTGGGTCGCCCCGAGGCCACAGCGGCATCGTGGACCGACGACGGTTGGTTCATCACCGGGGATGTCGCGGTCATCGATTCCGAGGGCTTCCATCGGATCGTCGGCCGGGAGTCCACGGATCTGATCAAGACGGGCGGCTTCCGTGTGGGCGCAGGGGAGATCGAAACCGTGCTCCTCGGACACCCATCGGTAAGGGAGGTTGCGGTTGCGGGGCTGGAGGACGATGATCTCGGCCAACGTATCGTCGCGTTCGTGGTACCTCACGGCGATGGTCCGGCAGTGGTGGAGGACGAGTTGATCACGCTTGTTGCTCAGCAGCTTTCGATCCACAAGCGACCGCGTGAGGTGCGAGTGGTCGACTCCTTGCCGCGCAACGCGATGGGAAAGGTGCAGAAGAAACTGTTGCAGTAGTGACGTCGGCAGAACAATCTCCGGCCGAGTGCGGGTGCAGCCGGAAGCTCGACCAATAGCTCGACCAATAGTCGGTTCGGGGGTTGCGTGTGTCACACTGCAGGGCGGATTGTCTACTGCCGAGTAAGTAGGTCTACTCACTTCGATGGGGGTTCGAGGTATGTCTCTGACGGATCAGGTTCGCGAAACCGAGCAAGCGCTTCGTTCGGATCGGTACGGTGACCCGAGCCCGGCATTCATTGTCGACGGCAAGCCCGCGTCGGTTCCGCTTCGCGACTTGCCTGCGGTAGCGCGCAAGCTGGTCGAGCACTTCGCCGACAACGTCGCACCGTGCTCGCTGCGTCCTGGAGAGTCGCTGCGCGGCGACGTCACCGAGGTCACCGTCCGGTGCCTGCGCATCGCGATCCACTTGCTCGATTCCGGCGAACTCCCGTCGGACGCCGATCTCGCAGATCTACGCAGCAGCGCAGCGCAGTGGGCCCGTGCGGGATTCCGCCTCGAATACATGCTGCGCATCTATCACGAGGGCATTCGCCTCGGTTGGGAGCTCGTCAGCGACCGCGCACGCGAGGGCGATGTCATGTCGGTGGCCGACGCCTCGCGGCTGTGGATGGCGCTGCTCGAACGCGTCACCGTGACTGCCACGACCGGGTTCGTCTCGGAACTCGAGGTCATTCGCCGCGAACGCGACGTCGCCGCGCAGGAACTCATCGCCGCGCTGCTCAGCGGACAGGATGCCGCGTCGGTCGCGCGTCGGTCCGGGCTCGAACTCGCCGACGGGTACACCGTCCTCGCGGTGTCGCTGGCGCGGCATCCCGACGAGCGGAATCCGCACGTGCGCCCCGAAGTCGTTGCACGCCGAACCCTTCGCCGCGTCGAGGTCGAGTTGGAAGCCCTCTGTGACGGTAAGCACCTGGCGTTGCTCGGGCCCGAAGGCGGTACCGTGCTGCTCGCCGGAGTGTCGGCATCGCCGGTGGTCGACGATCTGCGCCGCCGGATCGAGACGGTGGCCGGTGTGTCGGTGACGGTGGCGCTGGTGCACGCATCCGTGCCGGAGGTTCCGGCGGCAGCGAAGCAGGCCCACGAACTGCTCGACCTCGTTCGTCTGCTGGGACGCCCGGTCGCCTCCTATGGGATGCACGATCTTGCTCTCGAATACCAGCTGACCCGTCCGGGGCCGGCGCGGCAGTACCTCGCGCGTGTCCTCGATCCGCTCGACGACTCACCCGAACTCGTCGAGACCCTCGAAACCCACATCTCGCACGACCTGAGTAGGCAGCTGACCGCACGCACCTTGCATGTGCACGCCAACACGGTCGATTACCGGCTCAAGCGGGTTTCTCAGTTGACCGGTTTCGATCCCACGCGGCCCTCGGGTCTGCGACAGTTGCAGGCCGCGCTGATCGCCCGGCGGCTCGAAGGTCTCAGTACGGATCGGGAGTTCCACGCGGCCCATTAGGGTTCGTTCCGGACGGTCGGTGCCGGGCTTTCGGTGCGGCCCGGCCCTCCGTCAGGAGGTGGGGTGGGCGGCCGCGTCGTTCGAGTCCGTGGGGTGGAATCGGCGCCAGACGATGCCGATCACGGTGATGATCACGAACAGCGCGGCGGTGGCCGTGAGCTGGGCCCGAGCGTCGGAGTCGGAGAGCATCAGCACGATGAACGCGACGAGCATGGCGAGTGTGAACCAGCTCAGGTAGGGGAACGCCCACATCTTCAGCTTCAGCGTGCCGTCCTGCTCGAACCGCCGCCGCAGCCGCAGGTGTGCGACCACGATGAAGAGCCAGATCGCGATCAGGGCCGAGCCGACGGCGTTGAGCAGGATCCCGAGGATCTGATCGGGAAGCAGCCAGTTCAGCCACACGCTGACGAAGCCGAAGAAGACCGACACCAGCACTGCGTTGCGGGGCACTCCGTGGTGGGTGAGTGTGCCGAGCCACGCAGGTCCGTCCCCGCCGCGCGCGAGGGAGTACGCCATCCGCGACGTTCCGTACACATTCGCGTTGAACGCCGACAGCAGCGCGATCACGACAACGAGTTCCATGAATCCGGAGACGTAAGGGATACCGGCGATATCGAGGACGGACACGAACGGTGAGGTGTCGCCGCTCGCGGTGGTCCACGGCAACACGAGCACCATGATCGCGATCGAACCGAAGTAGAAGAGGCTGATACGCCAGACGACCGAGCGGACGGCGGTGGCGATCGACCGTTCCGGATCCTTCGATTCGGCAGCGGCGATCGTGACGATCTCGATGCCGCCGAACGCGAACGCCACTGCGAGCAGACCCGCGGCGATGCCTGCCATACCGTTGGGCGCGAAACCGTCGCCGTCGCCGAGCAGATGGACTGTGCCGACCGGATCGGTGCCGGGCAGCAGACCGAACACCAGCAACGCACCCAGCACGAGGAAACCGAGGATGACGGCGACCTTCAACGCAGCGAACCAGAACTCGAACTCACCGAAATTCGCAACACGCGCGAGGTTGACCACGGCGAAGAATGTGACGAACACGAGTGCCACAACCCATTGGGGCACACCGGGAAGCCACGACTGCACGATGGCCGAGGCGCCGGTGATCTCGACCCCCAGGACCATGATCAACATGAACCAGTAGAGCCAGCCCATCGTGAATCCGGCCCAGCGGCCGATTCCGATGCGGGCGTAGTGCGAGAACGACCCTGATACCGGTAGCGCCGCACCCATCTCGCCGAGCATGCGCATCACGAAGATGATCATGATCCCGGCGAGAACGTACGAGATGAGAACGGCGGGACCCGCCGCGGCGATACCCACACCCGAGCCGAGGAACAGGCCCGCGCCGATCGCAGAGCCGAGCCCCATCATGGTCAGATGCCGGACTTTGAGTCCGCTCCCGAGATGCTGCGGTTCGGTGGCGGGCGACTCGGCTGTGCTCAAGGGATGCTTCTCAGTCGTTGGCGTGAAGGGCCGCGTTCAGTTCGACGCCGGTGCCCTTGTTCGGGACCACTTCGACGGCGCCACTGACCGAGTTGCGGCGCAGCATGAGATTCGATTTGCCGTTGAGGTCCTTGGCTTTGACGACGGTGCCGTCGGGGCCGGTGACCTTGGTTCCTGCGGTGACGTACAAACCGGCCTCGACGATGCAGTCGTCGCCGAGAGAGATGCCGACGCCGGCGTTCGCGCCGAGGAGGCAGCGTTTGCCGATGGAGATGACTTCCTTGCCTCCGCCCGACAGGGTGCCCATGATCGAGGCGCCGCCGCCCACATCGGAGCCGTCGTCGACGACGACGCCCGCGGAGATGCGGCCTTCGACCATCGAGTTACCGAGGGTGCCGGCATTGAAGTTGACGAAACCCTCGTGCATCACGGTGGTGCCGGACGCAAGGTGCGCACCGAGGCGGACACGGTCGGCGTCGGCGATGCGGACACCCGCCGGTACGACGTAGTCGACCATGCGCGGGAACTTGTCGACGCCGTACACCGTGACCGGGCCGCGGATGCGCAGGCGCGACCGGACGAGTTCGAATCCTTCGACCACGCAGGGTCCGTAGTTGGTCCACACCACGTTGGCGAGCAGACCGAAGAGGCCGTCGAGGTTGATGCCGTGCGGTTGGACGAGACGGTGGGAGAGCAGGTGCAGACGCAGGTAGGCGTCATGGGCGTCGGTGGGTGCCTTCGAGAGGTCGGCGATGGTGGTGCGCACCGCGACCTGGTTGACGTCGCGCGCCTCGTCGGTCCCCGCGAGCAGCGCGAGGTCGGACGGGATGTCCTTGCCTTCGAGCCGCGTCGTCCCGGTTTCGTTGTGTTCGCCCAGCGTGGGAGCCGGGAACCAGGTGTCGAGGACGGTGCCGTCCGCCGCGATGTTCGCGATGCCTACTGCTGATGCTCCGTGTGCACTCACGGTCGAGAAGCGTACGCGAGGCGCCGGCAGTCCTGTGTAGGCCCTGTGAAAAACCGATGCCGAACCTGTGAAAAACGACGAGTCCGTATTGTGCGGCTATGGCCGCACCGCACCTCGACCTGCACTCCGATCCGATCGACCTCACCGCAGCCCTGGTGGATATCCCCAGCGTGTCGCAGGACGAATCGGTCATCGCCGACATCGTCGAAGAGGCGCTGCGCGAACAGACGACCGGGTTCGAGGTGATTCGCAGTGGCAACGCCGTCCTGGCCCGCACGAACCGCGGTCTCGGCAGCCGCGTGATGCTGGCAGGTCACCTCGACACAGTGCCGATCGCCGACAATGTGCCATCGAGGCGTGAGGGCGACCTGATGTACGGATGCGGGACTTCCGACATGAAGTCGGGAGACGCGGTGTTCCTGCATCTCGCGGCGACCGTTACCGAACCAGCCCACGACCTGACACTCGTCTTCTACGACTGCGAGGAGATCGCTGCCTCATTCAACGGACTCGGCCGTATCGAAACCGATCTGCGCGAATGGCTCGATGCCGACGTCGCGATCCTCGGCGAGCCCACGGGTGGGCTGATCGAAGCGGGGTGCCAGGGAACGCTGCGCGTGAGGATCTCCACGAGCGGTGTGCGAGCGCATTCGGCCAGATCGTGGCTCGGCGACAATGCCATCCACAAGCTTGCGCCCGTGCTCGACCGGCTGTCGCGATACGAAGCGCGGTCGGTCGACATCGACGGCTGCGTGTACCGCGAGGGGCTGTCCGCGGTGCGCCTCGGTGGGGGCGTGGCCGGCAATGTCGTGCCCGACGCGGCAGAGGTCGACGTCAACTTCCGGTTTGCGCCGGATCGCAGCCCAGATGCGGCTCTTGCGCATGTGCGGGAGGTCTTCGTGGGCCTCGACATCGATATGGAACTGACCGACATGTCGCCGGGCGCTCTGCCGGGGCTGTCGAACCCTGCCGCCGCGGCGCTGGTGGCTGCGGCCGACGGCCGATTCCGCGCGAAGTACGGATGGACCGACGTGTCGCGGTTCGCGGCCCTGGGGATTCCCGCCGTCAACTACGGCCCGGGCGACCCGAACCTTGCGCACAAACGGGACGAGCACGTCGACGTCCGTCACATCACCGAGGTGACCGCGGTGCTCCGCGGGTACCTCACCCGATAACGTGACCGGCATGCCAGGCGACGACCAGTCCGCGAACTCCGACAGCCGACGCGATCGCGACGAGATCGTGCATCGCGGACCCGTGCAGTTGCGCGGGAATCGTGCGTTCGAGTCCACCATGATGGATCAGCGCCTGCTCGACCGGCGCGGACCTGCAGACTGGGTGCACACCGACCCGTGGCGCGTCCTGCGGATCCAGAGCGAATTCGTCGAAGGGTTCGGTGCGCTCGCGGAGGTCCCGCGCGCCGTTGCGGTGTTCGGGTCGGCGCGGACCCCGACGGACCATGCGGACTACGAGACCGGCCGGCGTCTCGGCGCCGCACTCGTCGATACCGGATACGCCGTCATCACAGGTGGCGGGCCCGGAGCGATGGAGGCGGCGAACCGTGGTGCGAGTGAGTCGGGCGGATTCTCGATCGGCCTGGGTATCGAACTGCCCTTCGAGCAATCGCTCAACGACTGGGTCGATCTGGGCCTGAACTTCCGGTACTTCTTCGCGCGCAAGACGATGTTCGTGAAGTACTCCCAGGCGTTCGTATGCCTGCCCGGCGGGTTCGGGACACTCGACGAGTTGTTCGAAGCCGTCACGCTGGTGCAGACCCACAAGATCACTCGATTTCCGATTGTGTTGTTCGGCACCGAGTACTGGTCGGGGCTGCTCGACTGGATCCGCACGACGATGCTGCGCGAGGGCAAGATTTCGGCCGAGGACCTCGACCTGATCTCGGTGACCGACAGCGTCGAGGACGCGGTGCAGATCATCGTCGCCGCGCACCGCGGTGAAGACGAGCACGAACTCTACGGCGAGGAGGCCTCGTGGTGAGCGAGCCCGGCCTGTCGGTGTGCGTCTACTGTGCGTCCGGTCCGGTGGACAAGTCGTACCTCGAGTTCGCGAGCGCGGTCGGTACGGCGCTGGGAAGCCGCGGCTGGCGGCTGGTGTCCGGCGGAGGCAATGTGTCGATGATGGGTGCGATCGCCGAGGCCGCCCGCGCCGCAGGTGCGCACACGGTCGGAGTCATCCCGAAGGCACTTGTGCACCGCGAGGTCGCCGACGTCGATGCGGACGAGCTCGTCGTCACCGACACGATGCGGCAACGCAAGGAGATCATGGAGACTCGCGCCGACGCGTTTCTCACCCTGCCCGGTGGAATCGGCACACTCGAGGAGCTGTTCGAGACCTGGACCGCGGGATACTTGGGGATGCACGACAAGCCTATGGTGCTGCTCGACCCGGTCGGGCACTATACCGGTTTGCTCACGTGGCTCGAGTCGATGGTCGACACGGGGTTCGTGGCTCGGCGTGCGCTCGATGCCCTGCAGGTCGCCGGTGATATCGAGGACGCGCTCGATCGGTGTGGCGCGGCCGCGCGAGTGTAGAGGGGGTTTCGCTCCGAGGAACAATTATCTACTCTTCGGTAAGTTCGGCGGAGCTGTGACTTCGCCCCGAACCCGCTGCCCTGCCGACCGCCGTGAGGAACGACATTGACCAACCCTGTGTCCACCGAGCGTGATTCGACCGTCTCTCCGATCGGTCTGCTTGCCGGACTACCGGCCATGTTGCCCGATGCGCCGAGTCTGCTGCGCGGGGCGCTCGGGATGACCCGCACCCCGCAGGCCCGCGAAACGATCGGGTCGGTGTTCCAGAAACTCGCCGACCGTCGGCCCGATCACCCGTTCCTGCGCTTCGACGGCGCCACGCTGAGCTACGGCGACGCGAATGCGCAGGTCAATCGGTACGCGGCCGTGCTGACGGCGCGGGGAGTGCAGGTCGGCGACGTTGTCGGCATCCTCATGGCAAACCGGCCCGAGGCGCTGCTCATCACACTCGCGGCGGTCAAGCTCGGTGCCGCGGCCGGCATGCTCAACAATCACCAGCGTGGGGAGGTGCTCGCCCACAGCCTCGGACTGCTCGACAGCAGGGTCCTCGTGATCGGCGAAGAATGCGAAGAGGCGGTCGAGTCCCTCGACGGACCGCCGCAGGCGGAAGCGGTGCTGCGCGTCGACGAACTGGACTCACTCGCCGCCGAGGCCGATTCCGCCAACCCGGCGGTCACCGAACGCCTGCAGGCATCAGAGACCGCGTACTACATCTTCACGTCCGGCACGACGGGTCTTCCCAAAGCAAGCAAGATGTCGCACTTCCGCTGGCTGAAATCGATGTCCGGGCTCGGCGGGCTGGGCGTGCGCCTGCGTCGCGACGACACCCTGTACTGCTGCCTTCCGCTCTATCACAACAACGCGCTGACGGTCGCGCTCTCGTCAGTCCTCGGCTCGGGCGCGACCCTCGCGTTGGGCCGCACGTTCTCGGCATCGGGATTCTGGTCGGATGCTCGCCGCAACAGTGCCACCGCGTTCATCTACATCGGTGAGATCTGCCGCTACCTGCTCAACCAGCCCGAGCGTCCCGACGACCGCGACAACGGCATCCGGCTGATCGTGGGCAACGGACTGCGACCCGAGATCTGGACCGAGTTCACCGAACGCTTCGGAATCGGCCGAGTGGCGGAGTTCTACGGTGCGAGCGAATGCAACATCGCATTCATCAACGCACTCAACCAGACCCGCACCGCGGGAATCTGCCCGCTCCCGCACGCGGTGGTGGACTACGACCCCGGCACGGGCAGAGCGCGACGCGGTGCCGATGGGCACCTGAAAAGCGTCCGACGAGGCGAGGTCGGTCTGCTCCTGGCGAAGGTCACCGCCCGCGCCCCCTTCGACGGCTACACCGATCCCGACGCCACCGAAGCAAAACTCGTTCGCAACGGGTTCGACGACGGAGACGTCTGGTTCGACACCGGTGACCTCGTCCGCAAACAGGGCTTCATGCACGTGGCATTCGTCGATCGGCTCGGCGACACCTTCCGGTGGAAGGGCGAGAACGTAGCAACCACCCAGGTGGAAGGAGCGGTGTCGTCGCACGAACCGGTCGCCGAAGCGGTCGTCTACGGGGTCGAGATACCGGGTGTCGAAGGCCGCGCGGGCATGGCCGCAGTGACGCTGCATCCCGATGCGGAATTCGACGGTGCTGCGCTTTCCGCAACGCTGCACCGGGCGCTCCCCGACTACGCGGTGCCGCTGTTCGTACGGATCGTCGACGAGCTCGAGCACACGACCACATTCAAGAGCCGCAAGGTGGATCTGCGCAAGCAGGGCTACACCGACATCGGCTCCGACACCCTGTTCGTCCTCACGGGTCGCTCGGGGGGATACCGCCCCTACTACGACGGATACGTCGATGCAGTCACGCGGGGTGAAATCCCCCGCCGTTGATCGTGTCAGGATGGGAGCCATGACCGGTTCCGCCGCAGAGGTTCCCGAGTTGCCCGCGCAGCCCGACGCGCGCCCGCCCGCGCCGTCTCCGACGCTGTGCGACCGACCGTCTCCGACGCTGTGCGACCGACCGTCTCCGACGCTGTGCGGCCGGCGGGTCGCCACCGACCGCGCCCTCGTGATGGCAATCGTCAACCGCACCCCGGACTCCTTCTACGATCGGGGTGCGACGTTCACCGACGACGCTGCGCTCGCCGCCGTCGACCGGGCCGTTGCCGAGGGCGCCGATCTCGTGGACATCGGGGGGGTAAAGGCGGGACCCGGCGATCTCGTGGACGTTGCCGAGGAGATCAGGAGAGTCGTGCCCTTCGTCGCAGCGATCCGAGAGCGATACCCGGATGTGCTGATCAGCGTCGACACATGGCGCAGCGAAGTGGCCAGGTACGCGGTCGACGAAGGCGCCGATCTGATCAACGACACGTGGGCGGGCGCCGACCCAGAGCTCGTCGATGTCGCGGCGGAGCTCGGCGTGGGCATCGTGTGTTCCCACACCGGCGGCGCCGCCCCTCGGACCCGCCCCCACCGGGTGCGGTACGCCGACGTCGTTGCCGAGGTCGCAGCCGAGGTCGTCGGGGCCGCCGAGGACGCCGCCCGGCGAGGTGTCGCGGCAGACTCGATCCTCATCGATCCGACCCACGATTTCGGGAAGAACACCTATCACGGGCTCGAATTGTTGCGGCACGTGGACGTTCTCGTAAAAAGCGGGTGGCCTGTGCTCATGGCGCTCAGTAACAAGGACTTCGTAGGCGAGACTCTGGGTGTCGAACTCGCCGAGCGGTTGGAGGGCACATTGGCAGCGACAGCATTGTCCGCGGCGGCAGGAGCGAGGGTGTTTCGGGTGCACGAGGTCGCTGCGACCCGCCGCGTGGTCGACATGACGGCGGCAATCGTCGGGACCCGCCGGCCCGCACGCACGGTCAGGGGGCTGGCGTGAGCGCCCCCACACGCACCTGGAGCGAAGCGAACAGCTGGGACCGTCCCGCGTGGACGGTCGCCGAACTCGAGCGCGCGAAAGCCGGACGCACGGTCACCGTGGTGTTGCCCGCCCTCGACGAGGAAGAGACGGTCGGGAAGGTCGTCGACACGATCCATCCGCTTCTGGGCGGTCTGGTCGACGAGCTGGTGGTACTCGATTCAGGCTCCGCAGACGACACCGTTGCCCGCGCGCGTGCCGCCGGTGCACGCACGATTTCACGGGAGGAAGCGGTGCCCGGTCTGCCACCGGTCTCCGGCAAGGGGGAGGTCCTGTGGCGGTCGATCGCGGCGACATCCGGCGATCTGATCGCGTTCGTCGATTCCGATCTGATCAACCCGGACCCGGCGTTCGTGCCCAAGCTACTCGGCCCGCTGCTGCTCGGCGAGGGAATCCACCTCGTCAAAGGTTTCTACCGGCGACCTCTGCGGGTCAGTGGCGCCGAAGACGCCTCCGGCGGTGGCCGGGTCACCGAGCTCGTCGCCCGACCGCTGCTCGCGGCCCTGCGGCCGGAACTGACGTGTGTGCTGCAGCCTCTCGGAGGTGAGTATGCGGGTACCCGGGAGCTGCTGCAGTCGGTTCCGTTCGCGCCGGGCTACGGTGTCGAGATCGGACTCCTGCTGGACACCTACGACCGGCTCGGTCTCGATGCGATCGCCCAGGTCAACCTGGGGGTTCGCAAGCATCGGAACCGGCCCTTGTCCGAACTCGGTGCGATGAGCAGGCAGATCGTCGGAACGATGCTGGGCCGTTGTGGGATCACCGACTCCGGTGCGCCGCTGACCCAGTTCGTCGTCGACGGCGACTCCTTCGGCCCCGTCGAGACCCACGTGAGTCTCGAGGATCGTCCACCGATGGTGACGATCACCGGCTGACCGCTTGTCGGGGCGGCGTGTCAAGATCGAGGAATGCTGACGGTTCTGCTGTACGTGCTCGTCATCGTCGTCGTCGGCGCCGCGCTGTTCTTCGTGGCGAGCGTGGTGTTCGGGCGCGGTGAGGCGCTCGCGCCCATCCCGCCCGGCACCACCGCGACGGTCTTACCCGTGTTCGACGTGACGGGCACCGATGTGCGAGATCTGCGCTTCCAGCAGACGCTGCGGGGATACAAGATGGGCGAGGTCGACTGGGCGCTCGATCGGCTCGCTCGGGAGATCGACGAACTCAGGGCCCGGATCGACGAGTACGAGGGGGCCGAAGCCTTCGACAAGGACGCTCAGGTGTCCGCGAGGGGCGTGGAGTCCGAGGAAGTGGCCGAGACGGAAGAGAAACAGGATGCAGGAGATGGGGCCTCCTCATGAACGAGGACGCACGGGTCCGATGCCCCTGGGCGATCGACCGCCCCGGCGAGACGCTCTACCGCGACTACCACGACGCCGAGTGGGGACGGGAACTGCACGGGCGCGATGCACTGTTCGAGCGACTCGCCCTGGAGGCCTTCCAAGCGGGCCTTTCGTGGTTGACGATCCTGCGTAAGCGCGAGTGGTTCCGCGCGGCGTTCGACGGTTTCGACGTCGACGTCGTGGCACGCTACGACGATACGAAGATCGCCGAGCTGATGGCAGATGCCGGGATCGTCCGCAACCGGCTCAAAATCGAGGCGGTGGTATCGAACGCGCGAGCGGTGCTCGATCTGACCGGCTCCGACCTCGACACCTTGCTGTGGTCGTTCGCGCCGGTGCGGCGCGCCGAGCGGGTCGACTCCGCCGACCGAATCCCCACGATGACCCCGGAATCCACGGCGATGGCGCGTGAACTCAAACGCAGGGGCTTCCGTTTTGTGGGCCCCACCACGGCGTATGCCCTCATGCAGGCCACCGGGATGGTCGACGACCACATAGCGGAGTGTTGGGTGCGAACGGACGCTTGACCTGCTCGGCGTGGCCGTGCGCGGGAGTCCGCTGCCCAGCTGGGAGTGCGATAGGGAACAATGGTGGAGCGCGCATCGTCGACCGCGACGAGGCAACCACACGGTAACCCACGCGCCCGGAGGTCGGGTGCAGATTTGGAGGGAGCAGAGGATGGCGGCCATGAAGCCCCGGACCGGGGACGGTCCCCTCGAAGCAACCAAAGAGGGACGAGGAATCGTCATGAGGGTTCCACTCGAGGGCGGCGGGCGTTTGGTCGTCGAGCTCACGCCGGACGAGGCCGCGGCCCTCGGCGACGAACTCAAGAGTGTCACCAGCTGATCAGCGCCTCGTTCGACGTTTCCGGGTCTCGTGCTGCTGTATGTGCGCGGGGCCCGGTTTCGTACCGGTGGGATGCGCCGTGCGTCGTGGATGAAGGGAAGCCATGCTCGACTCGGTGATCGACCTCCTCGCGTGCCCGCACTGTGAATCCGCGATGGACCTCGACGACACAGCAGTGCTGTGCGAACGCGGCCACAGTTTCGACATCGCGCGGCAGGGATATGTCACGCTCCTGACCGGCGCGGCGACCCGGTTCACCGGCGACACCGCGGAGATGATCGCCGACCGCGCCACGTTTCTCGGGGCCGGCCACTACGACCCGATCTGCCGGACGGTCTCGGCTGCATGCGCGTCCGTCCCGTCCGATTCGGGTGTGCTCGAGGTCGGCGCGGGAACCGGCCACTACCTTGCATCCGTGCTCGACGCGATGCCAGGCTCCCGAGGCATCGGTCTCGACGTGTCGAAGCCGGCGGTCCGTCGTATTGCCCGGAGCCATCCCCGTACCGGTGCCGTCCTGGCAGACGCGTGGGCGCAGATTCCGGTGCGGTCCGGGACATTCGGGCATGTTCTGTCGGTGTTCGCCCCACGCAACGCGTCCGAGGTGCACCGGATCCTCGAACCGGGCGGGACACTCGTGGTGGCCACCCCGACCCCGGACCATCTGCATGAGTTGGTGTCGCTTCCCGGGATGGTCAGTGTCGACGAGCACAAGACCGACCGCTTGTCGGCCGCACTGTCCGGTCGGTTCGAGCGGCACGACCGCACCGAGGTTCGTTTCACGATGGAGTTGACCCGCGAGGCAACCGGCGCTCTCGTGGGGATGGGCCCGTCCGCCTTCCATCTCACCGCACAGCAACGCGCCGAGATGGTGGGAGTGCTACCCGACGGATTCGAGGTGACTGCGTCGGTGGTGGTGACGACGTGGGTTCGGCAGCCCGGCGAGGTCAGCGCCGGCTGATCGCGTCCTGGTACACGGCGAGAGTGTCGCGCGCGATCTGCTCCCACGAGAACTCGGCGATCGCTCGCGCACGCCCTGCCCGCCCGAATTCGGTCGCGCGCGTGGGATCGGCGGCGAGATCGTTGACGGCGTCGGCGAGAGCCTGCTCGTAGACCGCGGGTTCGTAGGAATTGTAGTGCACGAGCGTGCCGGTGACACCGTCCTGTACGACCTCGGGAATCCCGCCCACATCCGACGCCACCACGGCGGTCTCGCAGGCCATCGCTTCGAGGTTGACGATACCGAGCGGCTCGTATACCGACGGGCAAACGAACACCCTTGCAGCAGAAAGGATTTCGCGGATCGATTCGTGTGGGAGCATCTCCTGCACCCAGATGACGTTGCCCCGTGAACTCCGCAATTCGGCGACAGCCCGTTCGGTGTCCGCTGCGAGTTCGGGTGTGTCGGGCGCGCCTGCGCACAACACGAGCTGGATCTCGGGCGCGATGCGGTGTGCGGCGGCGATCAGATGACCGAGGCCCTTCTGCCGGGTGATGCGCCCGACGAACACGGCGATGGGCGCCGTCGGATCGACACCGATTGTCGGCAGCACCGATTCGGCATTCGGCGCGAGGGGGCCGGGATGCCAGACCGAAGTGTCGATCCCGTTGCGCACCACGTGGACGCGCGCCGGGTCGACGGACGGGTACGCGTCGAGGACGTCGAGCCGCATCCCGTCGCTGACGGCGATGACGGCGTCCGCGTAGTGCACGGCGTTCCGCTCGGACCACGACGAGATCCGGTACCCACCACCGAGCTGTTCGGCCTTCCATGGGCGCCGGGGCTCGAGCGAGTGAGCGGTGAGGATATGCGGGACGTCGTACAATTCGGCGGCGAGGTGGCCGGCCAGACCCGAGTACCAGGTATGTGAGTGGACGATGTCCGCACCGGCTGCGCCGTGTGCCATGCGCAGTTCCGCGGACAGCGTGGTCAATGCGGCGTTGGCACCGGCGAGGCCAGGGTCGGGGGAGTACACGATCGCGGTCTCGCGGGGTGCGCCCATGCAGTGCACGTCGACCTCGCACAGTCGCCGTAGTTGCTTCACGAGCTCGGTTACGTGAACGCCTGCGCCGCCGTACACCTCGGGCGGATATTCCCGTGTCATCATTGCCACCCGCACTGCATCAAACTATCCGGCCGTCGACGTTCCGGCCACTCGATCGCTGAATGCCGGGCACAACGGGACGCATGCGGCACCCGACCACGCGGGGCCTCAATCCTGCATGGCTGGCGGCATCATGGGAAGTGCGGATAGGTTGAGCGTGTGAGGAGCCAGCCACATGTGCTTGGAATCGTGCTCGCCGGCGGCGAGGGTAAGCGGCTGTATCCGTTGACCGCGGACCGCGCGAAGCCCGCGGTGCCGTTCGGGGGCGCGTACCGGCTGATCGATTTCGTGTTGAGCAACCTCGTCAACGCGGGATATCTACGCATTTGTGTGTTGACGCAGTACAAGTCGCACTCGCTCGATCGGCACATCTCCCAGACGTGGCGATTGTCCGGTTTCACCGGCGAGTACATCACTCCGGTACCCGCACAGCAGCGCCTCGGGCCACGCTGGTACACCGGGAGTGCCGACGCGATCCTGCAGTCGCTCAACCTCGTGTACGACGAGGACCCGGAATACATCGTGGTGTTCGGCGCCGACCACGTCTACCGGATGGATCCCGAGCAGATGGTGCGTCAGCACATCGAATCCGGTGCCGGCGTCACCGTCGCGGGTATCCGGGTGCCGCGCAGCGAAGCGTTCGCGTTCGGGTGCATCGACAGCGATGAGAACGGGTGCATCACGCAGTTCCTGGAGAAGCCTGCCCACCCGCCCGGCACTCCCGACGATCCCAACGTGACATTCGCCTCCATGGGCAACTACGTCTTCACCACCAAGGTGCTCGTGGAGGCGCTGCGGGCGGATTCGGAGAACTCGGACTCCGATCACGATATGGGCGGCGACATCATCCCCGCGCTCGTGGCGCAGGGTGCGGCGCACGTCTACGACTTCAACGACAACGTGGTTCCGGGTGCTACCGAACGTGATCGCGCCTATTGGCGCGATGTCGGAACGCTCGACGCATTCTACGACGCGCACATGGATCTCGTGTCCGTCCACCCCATCTTCAATCTGTACAACAAGCGCTGGCCGATTCGCGGTACCGCTGAGAATCTCCCGCCCGCGAAGTTCGTGCAGGGCGGTCTCGCGCAGGAGTCGATCGTCGGGGCCGGAAGCATCCTGTCGGCCGCGACCGTCCGCAATTCGGTGCTCAGCTCCAACGTCATGGTCGAGGACGGTGCGACTGTCGAGGGCAGCGTGCTGATGCCCGGGGTCCGGATCGGCAAGGGCGCAGTCGTGCGCCATGCGATCCTCGACAAGAATGTCGTCGTCGGGGACGGCGAGATCATCGGAGTCGATCTCGAACGCGACCGGCAGCGCTTCGCGGTGAGCAATGGCGGAGTCGTCGCCATCGGTAAGGGTGTGTGGATCTAGCTGGGCACGTGCACAGCGTTCAGCTCACGTGCACAGCGTTCAGCTCATGCGTACAGTGTTCAGCTCATGCGTACAGCGCACAGCAGTCCGTCGCCGAGGGGTAGCACCACTGGCGCCAGTCGATCGTCCTGAGAGATCGCGCGCGCGGCCTCACGCACAGCGAGCACCGTCGAGTCCCGCGCCGCCGGGTCGGCAACACGCCCGTCGAGCAGTGCGTTGTGCAGCACAATGACGCCCCCGGGTCTGAGCAGGCGTACACCCTCCCGGACGAAGTGTGGGTGATCCGCGGGGGTGGCGTCGACGAAGACGAGGTCGTATCCGGAATCTGCGAGGCGAGGCAGCACATCGAGTGCGCGGCCGTTGATCAGCCGGGTGCGGGAAGCGACCACCCCGCCGTCTCGGAACGTGATCTTCGCGGCGCGCTGGTGCTCCGGTTCGCTGTCGATGGTGGTGAGTACACCGTCTTCGCGTAGTCCGTGGAGCAGCCACAGACCGCTCACGCCGGCGCCGGTGCCGATCTCGACGACGGTGCGCGCGTCGAGCATGCGCGCGAACAGGGACAACGCTGCGCCTACGGACGGGGACACGGGTTCGGCGCCGAGATCGAGGGCGCGTTCGCGCGCGTTGGCGAGATCGTCGTCTTCGACGACGATATTCTCCGCGTGGGCCAGGATCCGGTCGGCATTGGTCTGCACCCTGATGAGGCTATCCGCGGAACCGCATCAACGCAGGCAGGCGCGCCCCAGAATCCCGCGTTCGTGGTTTCTCAGCTGACTTTCAGGGTACTCATACAGCGTCCACATCGCCGTGGTGAAAAGTGATGGTCGGATAGGCAACAGACCGCAGGCTCGACGATCGGGAAGCGTCGATCGGAAGACGACGAAGGGACGCGACGGGAAATAGTTCCCCGCCCCTGAGCGTTGAACACCGAAGAATCTGGTTTTCGATCAGCGGTCCCGAAGAGGAGGATCCACCGATCCACATGCAAAGATCCAACACCGTCCCCACCTCCGACGCGTTCGCGCCCACCGATGCCGACATGAGTGGCACAGCAGTGTTCGATGCTACAGGTGATCGTGCTGCCATGCCGTCATGGGACGAGTTGGTGCGTCAGCACGGCGACCGCGTGTACCGCCTTGCCTACCGTCTTTCCGGCAACGCACAGGATGCGGAAGATCTCACCCAGGACACATTCATCCGGGTGTTCCGGTCGCTGCAGGACTACCAGCCGGGCACTTTCGAGGGCTGGCTGCACCGAATCACCACGAACCTCTTCCTCGACATGGTGCGCCGCCGGAATCGCATCCGGATGGAAGCGCTCCCCGAGGACTACGATCGGGTACCGGCCCACGGGCCGAACCCCGAGGAGATCTACCACGACGCCCACCTCGGTGCCGACCTGCAGTCCGCGCTCGACTCGCTGGCACCGGAGTACCGTGCCGCAGTAGTGCTCTGTGACATCGAGGGACTCTCCTACGAGGAGATCGGTGCCACACTGGGGGTCAAGCTCGGTACGGTGCGTAGCCGCATCCACCGGGGCCGCCAGGCGCTGCGCGAGCACTTGCGCGAGCATGGGAAGGTCGAAGTCGGTCGCGTCGATGCGGGGTAGCCGCCAGGAGGATTTGATGACGATGGTGCAACCACCTCGCAGGTTCGGTTCTACAGAACACCTGGCCAGCGAAGCCGTTGCCGCGTTCGTCGACGGGGAACTCCGGATGTCGGCGTATCTCCGCGCTGCCCAGCACCTGTCCATCTGTGCCGAATGCGCGACCGAGGTCGAAGCGCAGGAACAGGCCCGCCGCGCGTTGCGGTCCGCGGCCCGTCAGGCGCCGTCGATGCCGTCGTCGCTCCTCGGGGCGCTGAGCAACATCCCCAGCCACCTGTGCGACAGGCCCACCACCGACCCCGCTCGTTCGTCGGGTGCGGGTGGTCCTTTCGGCGCCGGCACCCAGGATCCGTGGAGTGCCCCCCGTCGGTGGCCGATCCGCCGCCGTCGGTGACAGAGAGCAGGCGGTAGCAGCAGACACAGTGCAATCGGTGATACTGGGCTGCGTGACGGACCTACACGGGGGAGACGGACACGCGTGAGCGGCGATTCTGTGCAACGGACGGGTGTGCAACGTAACGGGCGAGGCGACACACTCGCCGACCACGACGCGGCAGCGCCGACCGACGATAAGCCCGACGCCGCGGCGGGTCGGCCGGACGCGGCATCCGGGGTGATCGAACGACCCGCGGACGCGCCGCGGCTCGAGCCACGGCCCGTGTACCGGCCCGCAGTCGACCCTGCCGCCGCGCAGGTCTTCGGTCGCCCTGCCGGTGCGTCCGGTTCCTTCGGCGTGAATCCACGAGACCGCACACCCGATCCACGGATCCAGGATGCGCCTCCGGCCGATCCGATCTTCGCCGAGGCCTACGGACGCCCCGCCGATGCCGTCGAGACTCTTCAGCGCCCGCCCGGTGAGGTCGACGACGAACCTGCCGAGCCCATCGATCCCGATCCGTGGCGCGATCCGGACTCGGCCGTGCGACTCGGCCCACCTATAGCGGACGCGGTCGACGACGAACTCCCGCCGGCCCGCAGACTGGCGCTCCGGGAAGTGCTCTTCGACCGTCGTGTCGAGCCCCGAGCCCTCGCGACCCTCGCCGCCGTCGCCGTTGTCATCGGAATGGTCGGTGGACTCGTTGTCGCGCTGGTGCTGTCCGAAGACGGATCACTGACCAGTCGCG
Source organism: Rhodococcus ruitaii (assembly GCF_055230935.1). Lineage (NCBI taxonomy): Bacteria > Bacillati > Actinomycetota > Actinomycetes > Mycobacteriales > Nocardiaceae > Rhodococcus > Rhodococcus ruitaii. The sequence goes on from NZ_JBUYWC010000002.1 coordinate 215,806, forward strand.
GGGTGTCGCTGACGCAGGTCGCGGCAGGTGAGGACGTCCCGACCGGAACTGTCGCGCAGGTTGCCGACGCCGTGCTGCCCGCCGTTGTGTCGATTCAGGTCACGCTCGGCCAAGACGCCGGAACCGGATCGGGTGTCGTGATCGACGGTGAGGGTTACATCGTCACCAACAACCATGTGGTGTCGATGGCCGCCAACACTCCCGAAGCCAACGTGCAGGTGTCGTTCAACGACGGTACGAAGGTGCCGGCGTCGATCGTCGGGCGCGACATCAAGACCGACCTCGCGATCCTGAAGGTCGATGACGTGGACAATCTCGTCGTCGCCGAACTCGGCCGGTCGGAGGACGTCCAGGTGGGCGAGGACGTCGTCGCGATGGGGTCGCCGCTCGGACTGAACAAGACCGTTACTCGAGGCATCGTCAGTGCGCTGCACCGGCCCATGCGGTTGAACGGTCAGGGCACCGACACCGACGCTGTCATCGATGCCGTGCAGACCGACGCGGCGATCAACCCCGGTAATTCGGGCGGACCGCTCATCGACTCGGAAGGACGCGTGATCGGTATCAACTCGGCGATCAAGTCGGAGACGGGCGGCTCCGTCGGCCTGGGCTTCGCGATCCCGATCGACACCGTCACCGAGGTGGCACAGGCGCTCATCAGTGACGGCGTGATGCATCATCCCGAGATCGGCGTGAATGCCCGGACCGTCGTCAACGACGTCGCCAGCGGCGCCGAGGTGGCCAATGTGCAGCAGGGCAGCCCGGCGCAGCAGGCCGGCATCGTGGAGGGCGACGTGATCGTCCAGGTCGGCGATCGGGAGGTCACGAGCGCCGACGAACTCGTTGTCGCCGTACATCTGCAGGAGATGGGGCAGCCGATCAGCGTGCAGCTGGTGCGGGAGGGGCGCGTGGTCGACATAGAGGTCACCCCCGTATCGGACTGATCGCGATCGGGACGTGTGACGTCCGCTGCCGCTGCTGCAATTCTGCGTGGACCACGTAGTCTGGTGCGGTGTTCGGCAACATCGGTTGGGGCGAGTTCATGATCCTCCTCATCGCGGCCCTCGTGGTCCTCGGTCCGGAGCGGCTTCCGGGCGCGGTGTCGTGGGTGACCAAGTCGCTGCGTCAGGTCCGTGAGTACGCGTCGGGCGCGCGGCAGCAGCTCAAGGACGAACTCGGACCCGAATTCGACGACTTGCAGAAGCCGCTGTCCGATCTCAACCAGTTGCGTGGCATGACGCCGAAGGCAGTCATCACCAAACACCTGCTCGACGGCGACGACTCGATCCTCACGGGCAACTTCGATTCACCGTCGACACCGCTGTCCACCGGCGGCGGTTCGTCACCCAACGGATCGGCGTCGTCGCGGCCGAATATGTCGAAGCCGAGTGTGTCGAAGCCGCTCGCTCCGGGCGAGACCCCGCCGATCGATCCCGACGCGACGTAAGCCCGCCCGTCTTCGTCAGCTCAGAGGTGCCGCGTGGTGTCGATCCCCAGCGACATACCGGCCAGTCCGCGACGACGGACCGCGAGCTTGTCTGCGATCTCCCGCATCGCGGTCGCCGGCGCGGAATCGGGTGCACTGAGGACGATCGGCGTGCCCGCGTCGCCGGTTTCACGTACGGCCGGGTCGAGGGGGATCTGGCCGAGCAATGGCACGGTTGCTCCCACGGCGCGTGAGAGCCGTTCTGCGACCGCCTGGCCGCCACCGGTCCCGAAAACATCCATCTTGGTGCCGTCGGGCAATTCAAGCCACGACATGTTCTCGACAACCCCGGCGATGCGCTGCCGGGTCTGCAACGCGATCGACCCGGCACGCTCGGCGACTTCCGCGGCAGCCTGCTGGGGGGTTGTCACCACGAGGATTTCCGCGTTGGGGATCAGTTGTGCAACCGAGATCGCGACGTCACCCGTTCCGGGCGGGAGATCGAGCAGCAACACGTCGAGATCGCCCCAGAAGACATCGGCCAGGAACTGCTGCAGCGCCCGGTGCAGCATCGGACCGCGCCACACCACCGGGGTGTTCCCCTCGGTGAACTGGGCGATGGAGATCATCTTCACTTCGTGCGCGATGGGGGGCACGATCATCCGCTCCACCTGAGTGGGCTTCGCCGACGTACCGAGCATGCGGGGAATCGAGTGGCCGTAGATGTCGGCATCGAGCACACCCACCGACAGACCGCGCGCAGCCAGCGCCGCGGCAAGGTTGACGGTCACCGACGATTTGCCTACGCCGCCCTTACCGGATGCCACCGCGTAGACGCGAGTGAGCGACCCGGGTTGCGCGAACGGGATGACGGGCTCGGTGGAGTCGCCGCGAAGAGACTTCCGGAGAGCGGTGCGCTGCTCGTCGTTCATCACATCGAGTGTCACCCGGATCTCGCCCACACCTGCGACGTCGGCTACGGCTTTGGTGACGCGATCGCTGATCTCGGTGCGCATCGGGCAGGCGGCCGTCGTGAGATACACCTCGATGTCGACGCTGCTGTCGTCGCGGATACCGACGCTCTTGACCATTCCGAGGTCCGTGATGGGCTTGCGGATCTCGGGGTCTTGGACTCGTGCCAGCGCGCTTCGGACTTCGGACTCGAGGACTGCCATGGTCACCATGGTAGGTGGCGGTGGGTCAGTGGATTCGCGGCAGGTCGGCTGCGCTGGGTGAGACGCCGGTGGAGTAGGCGGCAGACCACGCCAGGACATTCGCAACGTAGGCCATCGAGTTGTTGTAGCGGTGGATTGCCTTCGTCGAGTGCGCAAGGTTGCGCATATCGAGGCCACCGTCGCACAGGTACCGCGCGGTGGTCAGCGTCGAGTCGTAGAGGTTCTGGGGATCGGCCTTGCCGTCGCCGTTGCCGTCGCCCGCGTACTGAGTCCATGTGCTGGGGATGAACTGCATCGGTCCGACTGCCCGGTCGTACACGGGATCGCCGTCGAGGGCACCGCCGTCGGTGTCGTGGATCACGGCCTGGCCGGGGAGGCTGCCGTTGAGCGGCAGGCCGATCACGGGTTCGTGCAGGTTGCCGAGATCGTCGGCCTGGCCGCCGTTGGCGTGCCCGGACTCGACGCGCCCGATTCCCGCCAGCAGTGTCCAGTACATGCCGCAGCCGGGATTCTCCTCGTTGATGATCCGTTCGGCGTTGACGTATGCATCGAAGTTGATGCCTGGGATCCCGAGGGGGCCTTCGTGGAGCACCTTGGGTTGAGGCTCAGGGTCGGGAGCAGCCTTCGGGGTGGGCGCGGCCGCGGGCTGCGGAGCGAGCATGACATTCTGCGCGACGGCGACGGCCTCCGGGATATCGACCGCGTGCACGGCTGCGGTGACCTCCCCGATGGGCGTCGTGGACGCCGTGTCTATGGGCGTCGTGGACGCCGTGTCGATGGGCGTCGTAGACGCCGCGGGGGTGGTCTCCTGCTGATGGATCCCGAGCAATGCGCGTGGAGATGCGCCCGCGGTGGTGGCGGCTGCAGCTACCAAGCCCACCGGCACCAACCCCGTCATGGCGATGACGGAATTGCGACGGATCTTCGAATCCAATGGCTTGGCGTGCCGGCCCACTGCTACCTCCCTCGGGCATCTCCTCGAGACGCCTCCGTTATATGGCCGAGACGACACTACAGGATTTGATGCGCTTCCGTTACTCAACCGTGATGTAACGCGAGCCGACGGATATCAGCGCGAGGAGCCGACGCCGGTGGTGGCATCACTTGAAAGCCCACGGTGGGGAGCGTGGGAGCCAGTCGGCCTGTTGCGGGAGATGGAGCTGCGCAGTTACGTGAATGTGATTTTAGTAACAATCAACCCTGGTGGGAATGTCCGACTCGGCGCGAGTGCGGTGCCCTCCTGGGTGGAGTGTCACTGCTCGCAGAGGGCAGGGACGAGACAGGGGATGTCCGGTAATTCGGGAATCGTCATCATGGGCAGTTCCGGCGCCGCCGGGTCGGTCGGCCCCGGCGCCGACTCGTCGGCCGTGCCGTGTGTGGCCGGAGCCGCCGCGTCCGCGGTGGGAATAGGAATGGCGGTCGGGGCGGGTTCGGCGGTCGGCGGCACCGCAGGGATCGTCGGCGCAACCTCGGCGCCCTTCTCGTAGGCCGCAGACCAGGTGCGCACATTCGCCAGATACTGAGGGGAAGGATCGAACAGGGCCGCCACCCGTGCCTCTCCGGCCTCGTCCCGTGCGGACGCGCCGTCTGCGCATGCCCACGCGCCCGCTGCGAGGGTCGCATCGAACACATTCTGTGGGTCCGTCACACCGTCGACGTTCCCGTCCGAGGGGAATCGCTCCCACACGCCGGTAGGAAGCTGCATCGGGCCGACGCGCCCGTCGGCTGTGGTCCTCGCTGTGGCGAGGGTGCCGAGGACGTCCGTGCGCCCGTTGTCGGCGTGATTCGATTCGAGTCGCCCGATCGCCGCCAGTAGGTGCCACGGCAGCCCGCATTCCGGCGAATTGACCGCGAGCTGCATCTCGGCCGCGCGGTATGCGTAGAACACGAGCTCTGGGATTGCGAGGGGGCCGTCGCCGAGAATGGCGAACCCGTCACCGGGCATCGCCGGTGGTGTCTGAGAGAGCGGATCGGCCTGGTCTTCGGTGGCCGAGGACGGGCTGCGCAGCGCTTGCGGAGCTGCCGGCTCGGCGGGCAGGATTCCCACATCGCGCGCGGCGGCGGTCTGTGTCGGTACGGGATCTGCGGAGGCTCCACTCGGGGCGGGCGCCGACGCTGTGGCGGCGAAACCTGCTGCCGCGAGCAACGGAACAACCAGAGTCGTCTGCCAGCGCACCCGAACACCCACCTTCGACCGAACTCGGATTCCACCTGTTGTGATGCACATTACAGAACCGGGTCGGTTTACGTGCAACCGGGCGTTGCGCCATTCGCTGCCTTCAGCGTCGCGGTGGTTTCGTCTGGCCGGTGCCGCCGTCGTCGCCGCTGTCGGCCTCGGTGATCAATGCTTTCAGGTCTTCGAGTTCTCGTCGCAGGTAGTCGCGTGTCGCAACCTCACCGACCGCGAGTCGCAACGCGGCAAGCTCACGGGCCAGGAACTCGGTGTCGGCCTTCGTCTGTTCGGCGCGTGTCCGGTCTTCCTCGAGCGACACCCGGTCGCGGTTCTCCTGGCGATTCTGAGCGAGCAGGATCAGCGGCGCCGCATACGCCGCCTGCGTCGAGAACGCGAGATTGAGCAGGATGAACGGATACGGATCCCACTGCAGGCCTACCGCGGTGATGTTGAGTGCGATCCAGACGATCACCACGATCGTCTGGATCGCCAGGTAACGGCCGGTACCGAGGAAGCGTGCGATCCGCTCGCTGACCCGCCCGACGGCCTCCACATCGAAGTTGACCCGGAACCGGGAGGTGCGGGGAGTCTCGAGCCGCTGCAAACCCAAGGGGTTGCGGTCACTCATCCTCTTCCTCCTCTTCACGCCAGTCCTCGGGCAGTAGATGGTCGAGCACGTCGTCGACACTCACCGCGCCGAGCAGGTGCTGCTCGTCGTCCACGACCGGCGCACATACCAGGTTGTACGTCGCGAAGTACCGGGTGACCGAAGCCAGGGAGTCTTCGGGGGCGAGTCTCGGGAGGTCGTTGTCGATGATCCCGCCGACGAGGCTCGCCGGCGGCTCGCGAAGCAATCGTTGCAGATGAACACACCCCAGATATCGACCGGTCGGTGTCGCGGTCGGTGGCCGCACCACGAACACCATCGATGCCAGCGCCGGGGTGAGATCGGGGTTGCGTGCGCGTGCGAGTGCCTCCGCGACCGTGGTTGCGGGAGTGAGCACCACCGGCTCCGGCGTCATCAAGCCACCAGCCGTATCGGGGGAGTGCTCGAGAAGGCGTCGGACGGGCTCGGAATCCTCCGGATCCATGCGTTGCAGGAACCACTCCGCGTCGGTCTCGGGCAGTTCGCCGAGCAGGTCGGCGACGTCATCCGGGTCCATGGCTTCGAGGACGTCGACAGCACGGTCGACCTCGAGGTGCTTGAGCAGATCCGTCTGGTCGTCCGCGGGCAGTTCCTGCACGATATCGGCGAGTCGTTCGTCGTCGAGCGCTGCGGCCACCTCGTTGCGACGCTTGATCGGAAGGTCCCGCAGCACGTTGGCCACATCCGCGGGACGCATGTCCTCGAATTGCAGGAGAAGCTGGGAGACGCCCTGGCCGGGTTGTGCAAGGGCCTGCTGGGTCAGGCCGTGAACGTGCTGCCATTCGACGATGTGCAGGGGCGCGCGGCGCGAGAGGCGTCCGCGGTGGCGTCGCACCGCAACGCGCGCTACCAGCCAGTCTCGGCTGCGGGTGAGTTCGATCCCCAGATCGACGACGGTGACGTCCACCCCGTGCAGGTTCGTGAGCTCCGGATCGTCGATCCGCACGCGGGAGTCCATCACCTGCGCGAGAGCGAGGACTTCGGACGGCCGCTGGTTGAATCTGCGCAGACTCACGTTGCCTGTGACGAGGGTGACCGAACCCGGCGCGATCGCAGTCACCCGCAACATCGGAACGAAGATCCGTTTCCGGGTCGGAAGTTCCACGACCAGACCGAGGACCCGCGGCTGCTGGCGGCCTATTCGGATGGTGAGTACGACGTCGCGGACACGACCGATCGATTCGCCGTCGGGGCCGAGTACGACCAGGCCGGCGAGCCTCGCCGCGAACACCTTGCTCACTGCTGCCAAGGGGCTACTCCCAAAATTTTCGGTGTCGGACGAGCCGAGCATAAAACGGCCCCGGCCGGTGTCGACGACACTGTTCCAGGGAGTTCCAGGGTCTCGGCCACCACGGAGAGGGCTACCTCACGAACCGTCAGGCTAGCGTAGGGCGCCCACAAGTTCGTCCGGCTCTTCCTCCGGCGACACCTCGCCTCCGCAGGAACGGTGAGGGTGGATGCGGGCCGGGCATCGGACTGTCCGAGGTTTCCCGGGAAAATTATCGGGAATACCCGATATGTACCGAATGTGCCGATGTGAGTGAGGAACACCGTGATGGGTGCGCAGTCACCGGGGAGGCGGCCGCACCGCGCAGCCGGAAGCGTGCCGCGGGTGATGCTCGATCGTGAGAAAGTGCACACGTGGGCATAGTCCCGCGTCGAGGAAATCGACGGCCACATCCAGTCGGTGTTCTCGACCGCCGAAAGGAGTGAACCCTGGACGTCTTCCTTCAGGCCGTGATCGTGCTTCTTCTCGTCAACGTTCTTCTCTGTCTTGTGCGGGTGGTACGTGGTCCGACCCCCGCCGATCGAGTGACAGGCGTCGTCCTGGCGGGCACGACCGGTGCGGCGATACTCGTCATCGTTTCCGTCATCCCCGAACTGCCCATCATCCGTGAGGATTCCCTCGTTCTCGTGGCACTTGCACTGGTCGTCTCGGTGTCTGTGATCGCAGCGGCGCGAAGCGTGGTGTGACGACGATGGGTACCGACGTTCTCACGGTTGCGTTCATCGTGGTGGGACTCGGATTCTTCACCGCGGGAACAATCGGTCTCCTCCGCTTTCCCGACCTGTCTTGCCGGTTGCACGCATTGACGAAGGCCGACACCCTCGGACTCGGCTTCGTCCTGCTCGGGCTGGCCTTTCAGGTCGACGGGCCGTGGTCGGTCGCGAAGCTGTTCGTGATCTGGCTGTTCGCGCTCGTCGCAGCAGCGCTTACGGCGACGCTTCTTGCGGGCGAGGACGGTGAGCGCCCGTGATGCCCGCCGACCTGTTCGATATCGCAGTCGGTGTCACGGTGCTGCTCGCCGCGGTGGTGGCGGTACTCGTCCGGGATCGCTTGACCGCCGTGGTTGCGTTCGTTGTCCTCGGCGGGTTGTTGGTGCTGCTGTGGAATCTGGAAAGAGCGCCCGACATTGCGTTGGCAGAGGCAGCAATCGGCACTGGCGTGACGTGCGCGTTGTTCGTCGATGCCGTGATGCGACGTGCCCCGCCGGAACCGGTTGAACGAGCTGGTCTTTCACGGGCACGGGCAGTGCTGTTCGCTGCCACCGGGCTGCTGTGTGCGGTGATCACGATCGGGTTGGCGAGCGCCGCGGTCTCCGCAGCCGACGCTGGGAGTCCGTCGTTGCCGAGTGTCGTCGCGGACACCATGGACGATACCGCCACTGACCATCCGGTCACCGCGGTCCTCCTCGACTTCCGCTCGTACGACACGTTGCTCGAAGTGACCATCGTACTGGTCGCCGTCGTGGGTGGGCTCATGCTCGCCGACCGGTCTGTTCGCCCCGCCGCTTCGTCGGATCCGGGCCCGGTCGTAGAACCGTCGATGCGCGACGCAATGAACCTGCTGGCGCCGATCCTGACCCTGCTCGCCGCGTGGGTGCTGTTTGCGGGCACCTACCGACCGGGCGGAGCATTCCAATCCGCTGCGGTGCTCACCGGTGCAGCAATCCTCACGATCCTCACCGGCCGTCGACTCACCGTGCTCGACGGCGTCGGCGGTCGCATTGCTGTGAGTGTGGGCGTCATCGTGTTCCTCGCCGCAGCGGCGTGGGGTGTGCTCGCCCACGGCACGTGGTTCGCGATGTCCGGCCCATCGGCCACTGCCGTGACCATCGGCGTCGAAGTCGCCCTGATGCTGGCCATCGCTGCTGCGCTCACTCTGCTCTTCCTGTCGATCGGGCGTGGTTTGGGGCGGGTAGGAGACCGGCGATGACAGCAACCGAGTGGTACCTGTGGGTGGGCTCCGCCCTCGTCGTTCTCGGTTTGGGTGCCACCTTGCTCGGGGCCGATCGAATTCGCCGACTTGTGGCCCTGAACGTCGCATCGGCCGGGACGCTGGTGATCCTGCTGGCAGTGGCCGGACGCACTGATCCACCGGACCCGATCCTCCATGCGTTGGCTCTGACCAGCATCGTCATCACAGTGGCCATGACCGGGCTCGGAATCGTCCTCACTCGTCGGCTCGACGAACTCGCCGACTCCGACGAGGCGGACAGTCCATGATCGATGCGAGTCTCGTCCTGCCCACCGTTGTCTTCGCGCCACTGCTCTCGGCCACCATCGCGATCATCATCCCTGCGCGGTTCCGGCGCTGGGCAGGTATTGTCGGCGCCGCTGTCACCGGGGCGCTCGTAGCTGTCATGGTTGCCTTCGTCACGGGCTCGGGAACGATCACCTCGACGCTCTCCGGGCGTCCCGCGCCCCTCGGTATCGCGCTCCGCGCAGACGGAGCGAGTGCGATCTTTCTGCTCACCGGCGCAGTCGTCGGTGCCGCTGTATCGCTCCACGCGTTTCTGTATCCACGTTCCACCGGCGACACACCCTGGTTCTGGCCGCTCTGGCTGTTGGCGTGGACCGGCCTCAACGCCGTGTTCGTCACCGGCGACCTGTTCAACACCTACGTCGCCCTCGAAATCCTCGCTCTCGCAGCCGTGGCCCTGGTAGCGCTGGGCGGGCGGGCGTCGTGGGCAGCAGCGTTCCGCTATCTGATCATCGCGGTAGTGGGATCGCTCCTGCTCCTGCTCGCCGTCACCCTCGTCTACGCGGCTGCCGGCACCCTCGATATCGTCATGGCAGGCGAGATCCTCGCTGCCGACGACACCGAATCGTATGTGCGTTGGGTGCTCGCACTCTCCACAGCAGGTATGGCACTCAAGACTGCGGTGTTTCCCGTGCACGGATGGTTGCCCGGAGCGCATTCGTCGGCGCCGGGCGCCGTGAGTCCTCTGCTCTCGGCTCTGGTGGTGAAAGCGTCGTTCTACGTCCTGACGCGCATGTGGTTCGACGTCACCGGGCCCGACGCCGCCGTCGCTGTCGTCCTTGGGGTTCTCGGCTCGGCTTCGGTGCTGTGGGCCGGACTGCTCGCACTACGTCAGAGCCGGCTCAAACTGGTGGTCGCGTACTCGACGATCTCCCAGATCGGTTACCTCTTCCTCCTGTTCCCCCTCACCGTTGCAGCCGGAGACGACGACACTCTCATCCGCGCCGCGTGGGCCGCGACCGCGCTGTTCGTTGCGGGACACGCTCTGAGCAAAGCGTCGCTGTTCCTGGTGGCGGGCACCCTCAAAGATGCGGCCGGCTCCGACCGGTTATCCGATCTCAGCGGGATCGGCGTACGCACACCCCTCGCAGCAATGACCGCCGGTCTCGCGTCGATCGGTCTCGCCGGATTGCCGTTCTCTCTCGGGTTCGTCGCCAAGTGGCAGCTGATGTCGGTTGCGGTGCGTGTCGATGCATGGTGGTGCATAGCGCTCGTCATCGTCGGCAGTGTGCTCGCCGCCGCATACCTGCTCCGCCCGATCCAGGTGATGCTCGAAGACGATGACGGTGCGCACACTGTTCCCACGCCCCCGGCGTGTGCCGCGGTGGCGCCGGGGGTGCTTGCACTGTTGTCGGTGGGTGCCATGGCCGTGGCGGGTCCGCTGGAAAGGCTGGCCGTCGTGGGATGGGCAGGTGGGCCATGAACTCCGGGGGTACCGAGACCGTCCATTCGATCATGCCGCTGGTGCCGATATTGGTGTCCGTGATCCCTGCGGCCGTGATCTTCTTCCTCGGAGAAAACCGGGTACGGCTCCGCTCCGGGCTCAATCTTGTGGCTGCGGTTCTCAAGATCGCTCTGGTCGCGGCGTTCATCCCCTCTGTCCTCGCCGGGATGCGACCGGAGTGGAGCGTGCCACTGCTGCCCGGTATCGACCTGGTGCTTCGTGTCGAGCCATTGTCTCTGCTGTTCGCCGGATTATCCGCTGTCCTCTGGCTCCTCACCACCATCTACGCGATCGCCTACCTGGAAGGTCGCCCCAACCGCAGCCGATTCTTCGGCTTCTTCGCCTTGTGCGTCACCGCGACCGTCGGCATCTCGTTCGCCGGCAACCTCGTCACGTTCCTGCTGTTCTTCGAAATGCTCACGCTGGTGACCTACCCCCTGGTCGCGCACACCGGTAATGTGCCGGCACTGCGCTCTGCGCGCGTGTACCTGTTCTACACGCTGGGCGGTGGCCTCAGCCTGCTCACCGGCATCGTGTGGTTGACCGCCCTCGTCGGCGACGTCGACTTCGCCGAAGGCGGTGCGGAGGTGGTCGCCGATCTCGCGGCACGAGAACCTGCGGCGGCCACCGCGATCTTCGTCCTCCTCGTGGCCGGGGTGGGTGTCAAAGCAGCACTGTTCCCGCTACACGGGTGGTTGCCGCGCGCAATGGTGGCACCGGCACCGGTCAGTGCTCTCCTGCATGCCGTCGCCGTCGTCAAAGCCGGAGTCTTCGGCATGGTACGGATCATCGACGACGTGTACGGGGTGCAGGTTGCTGCCGACCTCGGTGTTCTTGCGCCGCTCGTCCTGCTCGCCGCGTTCACCATCATCTTCGGGTCCGTGCAGGCTCTGAGGCAGGACGACCTGAAGAAGCGGCTGGCGTATTCGACGGTCAGTCAGATCTCATACATCACCGTCGGCATCGCCATGGTCAGTGTCGTCGCGACAACCGGTGCACTCGCGCATCTGATCCACCAGGGGCTGATGAAGATCACCCTGTTCTTCTGCGCGGGTTTGTTCGCTGAGGTCCTGGGCGTCAAGAAGATCTCCGAACTCCCGGGTCTGGGAGCCCGGATGCCATGGACGTGCGCAGCCTTCACGATCGGCGCCTTCGGCATGATCGGCCTGCCGCCCATCGCCGGGTTCGCCTCCAAGTGGTACCTCGGCCTCGGCGCACTCGACTCCGGCCACGGCTGGGTCCTCGGAATTCTCGTGCTCAGCGCCCTTCTGAACTGTGCGTACTTCCTTCCACCGGTGTACTCGATGTGGTTCCGTGAACCCGAACACGAACAGGTTGCCGACCAGCGCCGCGTCCGCCCGGTGATCGAGGCACCACCGGCGCTGTTGGTGCCGGCTGTGGCCACCGCCATCATGGCGGTTCTCGTGGGTACCCTCGCTGCGGCTCCCTTTTCGCCGCTCTCGATGGCGAAGCTCATCGCAGAGGAGGCATTTCTCGGATGACAACTCTGTGGGCACTGATGTTTGCGCTGCCAATCGCGGCGGCTGTGTTTCTGTTCGCCGCGCCGGCCCGCGCCCGCAGCGGACAGTCCGCGGACGGCAAGGATGATCGGTTCACCGACGCGGTTCTGAAAGTCGCACCGCTGACGGTGCTGCCGGCATTGCTGACCACCCTCATCCCCGGCGCCGACACGTTCCCGGTCGTCTCGGCGAACTGGTTGCTCCTGGGCAGTCACCTGCACATGGACACCGCGGCGCGGTCGTTGCTGCTGGTCACGGCTCTGCTCTATTTCGCTGCCCTGATCGCGGTCGACTGGACGAATGCGGATCGGCGACGGGAGCTGAGCGCCTTCCTGCTGACGTGTTTCGTGGGCAACATCGGCGTGTACCTCGCCGCAGACACCGTCACGTTCTACCTGTCGTACGTGGTGATGAGTTTCGCCGGTTACGGACTTGTCATCAATAGCCGCAAGGCCTCCGCGCGGCGGGCCGGGCGGGTCTACATCGTCCTCACTGTGCTCAGCGAAGGCGCGGTACTGGCCGCGCTGCTGCTCATCACTTCAGCGGGTGGCCTGCTCGTGCGCGACGCGCCGACCGCGGCAGCGGACTCACCGTACACGGTCCTCATCGTCGTGCTCCTGCTGTTCGGTTTCGGGGTGAAGGCCGGTGTGCTCCCGGTACACGTATGGTTGCCGCTCGCGCATCCCGCGGCACCGCCTGCGGCGAGTGCAGTGCTGTCGGGTGCGATGGTGAAGGCCGGATTGGTCGGCTGGCTGCGGTTCCTGCCGCTCGGAGAGAATCCCCTTCCGGCAGCGGGCACGGTGCTCGTCGTGGTGGGGCTCGGAGGCTCGGTCGTCGCGCTCGTCGTGGGTGTGCTGCAGAACGACCCTAAGGTGGTCTTGGCCTACTCCACCATCAGTCAGATGGGGTTCCTGGCCGCCGTCGTCGGTGTGGCTGCAGCCGAACCGGAATTGGCCACCGCATGTTTCAGTGCCGCAGTCGCATACGCAGTGCATCACGGTCTCGCCAAAGGAGCGTTGTTCCTTGGCGTTCCGGTATGGAAACACCACGCGGTCGGCGCACGGAAATGGCTGGTGATCTCCGGTCTTGTCGGCGCGGGGCTGGCGGTGGCCGGTGCTCCGTTGAGTTCCGGGTCGGTCGGCAAGTACGCCGCAAAGTCGGCCGTGGACGGCCACGAGGTGTTCGGCGTCGACCTCACTCTGTTGCTGCCGTTCGTGGCCACCTGCTCGACGTTGCTGCTGCTGAGATTCGGCGCGCTGCTCTTACGCGCACCACACACGTCGAGGCCGCGTGGCGACGCCGAACTCGGTGCGTGGCTGCTGCTCGTTGCGGCGGGCATCGTCGTACCGTGGGCCATCACCGAGGTGTGGTTACCGGCGAGTGCTGTTCCCGGTCTTGACGCCGTCACCTTCTGGGAAGCCGCGTGGCCGATCGTGCTCGGCGTCGGCATCGGCGGTGTTGCATTCTTCGCCGGTCACCGACGGTTGCTACCCGAAGAATTGGTCCGTGCAGACGGCACCGTCATTCCTCCCGGGGATCTGGTGGTCCTCGAGATACGCGCGGCTCGGTCCGTGCACGTTGCCGGTGTCACGTCCGCGCGCTACCTGAGCGATCGTCGTACAGAGACACCCCGGCGGGTGCTGGCCCGCGCAGGCTCTGCATTCGGGCGGGCGGTGGACGGCGGCGAGAACGTCGTGCTGTCGCGGTTCGGCAGCGGCGTCGTGTTGCTGGTGATCATCGTGGTCGTTGCCCTCGTGGGGGGGACACCATGAGATACGTGATCTCGGCGCTCCTCCGGTTCATCGGCTTCTTCCTTCTGTGGCAGGTGCTGGCCGAGGGTGCGGTGCAATACCTGCAGTACGGGCTTCCCGTCGCGTCGGCCTGCACTGTGCTGAGCCTATGGATCAGCCCACCTGTCATCCGTCCCTACAGACGACGAATCTGGGAAATTCCCTCGTTGCTCGTCTGGTTCGTCCTCCAGATTCTTCTCGGTGGCGTGGATGTCGCGCGCCGCGCACTGCATCGGCGGGTCGACGTCGACCCGCATGTGCTGATAGTCGACGTCGACCTTCCCGACGGGATGGTGCGACGCATCTGCATGGGCATGTTCAACCTCATGCCCGGGGCGCTGGTGCGCCGTGACCTCGGCAACCGCGTAGAGATCCACGAACTCGCACCCGACCTCGACGCACGAGGGTCGTGGGGGGAACTCTCACGGAGATTAGGGCGGATCGCCGGAACGGCCGCGTGACGCGACGGTGCCCGCTGTGACTGCGGCAAATGGGTGCTGCATCCCGGCCAGATCGACGCTGCGAACGAGGTGTTCAGTCCTCGGCAGGAGGACTACGACAAGGCCGAGATGATCCTCGACGCCTACGAATGGCACACCTCCGCGGGAGCACGTGGTGCCGCGATGCTCGGCGATGAGATGATCGACGAGGCGAGCCGCAAGATGGCCCTCGTCATCGTCGCGAAAGGTCGTGCAGCCGGTATGGCACGCACCACGTCGTTCGAGCCGCCGCAGTAGCCAGCTGTTCGCCGTCTGCGTTTCGAATCCCGGCAGAATGGACTGAGATGCGAAAGCCGCGTCTCAGGGAGCCGAGACGCCGCCCGGCACTCGAGAAGGAGTCAGAATGACGAACCCCATGGGAGCCGGACGCCCGGCTCCAGGCCTCCCGGAACCGCCGAGCGGATGGCCGGTCGGCTCGTACACGACCTATGCCGAAGCGCAACGCGCCGTCGATCATCTTTCCGAGCAGAACTTCTCCGTCGAGGACGTGACGATCGTCGGGGTCGATCTCATGCAGGTCGAACGCGTCACCGGGCGATTGACGTGGGCAAAGGTGATCGGTGGCGGCATCGTCTCCGGTGCCTGGCTGGGTGTGTTCTTCGGATTGCTCCTCGGGATCTTTTCCACCGACTTCCTCGGTCCGCTCATCGTGGGTCTTGTCGGCGGCATCATCTTCGGGTTGATCTCGGCGACGATCCCCTACGCGGCGACACGTGGGCAGCGCGACTTCTCGTCGACGATGCAGTTGGTTGCCAGGCGCTACGACGTCCTGTGCAATCCGCGCAGTGCAGAAAAGGCTCGCGACCTGCTCGCGAGACTTGCTCTGTAGCCCACTCACCGGCGAGGACAGGTCATCCTCGCGCGCCGGCGGCATCGAGGTGCCGCAGCACCGCGACTACCCGCCGGTCGGAGTCGTCGCCGACCTGCAGGCCGAGCTTGGCGAAGATACTCCGGATGTGCTTGTGGACGGCGTTCTCGGTGACGAACAACCGAGTCGCGATCGCACCGTTCCCGAGCCCCTCGGCCATCACGGCGAGGACCTGGCGCTCGCGACCCGTCAGGTCGGCGAGTCGGTCGGCGGCGCGTTGCCGGGCGAAGAGCTGGGCGACCACCTCGGGGTCGATCGCGGTGCCGCCGCCAGCGACACGGTGCAGGGCCTCGATGAAGGTGTTCACCCGCCCGACGCGTTCCTTGAGCAGATACCCGGTGCGATGAGCACCGTTTGCGAGTAGTTCGGTGGCGAAGCTCTGTTCTACGTATGCGGACAGCACCAGGACAGCGAGCTCGGGATGAGCGGCCCGTGCCGCGGCGGCCGCGCGAATGCCTTCGTCGGTGTGAGTCGGCGGCATCCGGACATCGACTATTGCGACGTCGGGGCGATGATATTCCACAACGTCGAGCAACCCGTCCGGATCACCCACCGCGGTGACAACATCGAGGCCCTCGCCGCGCAGCAACAGCACGAGTCCTTCCCGGAGGAGCGCGTCGTCCTCGGCCACCACTATTCGCATGGGATCACCGCCGTCACTGTTGTCGGCCCACCGGCCGGGCTGTCCACCTGCAACGTCCCATCATGCGCCTCCACGCGCCCACGAATCCCGGTGAGGCCGGATCCCGGTCCGACAACCGCACCTCCGGAGCCGTTGTCTCTGATCTCGACGACGAGCGTGGTGCCCCGCCGTTGCACTTGCACATAGGCGCGTTGTGCACCGCTGTGGCGGGTGGTGTTGGTAAGTGCCTCGGCCACCGTGTAGTAGGCGATCGCCTCGACGGACACGGGACAGCGGGGGGAAACTTGTGTGTCCACCCGGGTTTCGACGGGACACTGCGCCGCCAGGGCCGACAATGCGCCGGGCAATCCCTCGGATTCCAGAACCGGCGGCAGAATGCTCCGCACCACCGAGCGCAGTTCCGCGAGGGCGGCTTCGGCGCTCATCTGGGCACGCTCGAGGAGGGGATCGGCGCTGGCGGGATCCCGGGCCAGAGCCTGGCGGGCCGCGCCGGTGAGTACGGCAACTGTCACGAGCCGATTCTGCGCGCCGTCGTGAAGTGCCCGCTCGATCCGCCGCAATTCCACGGCATGAGCGTCGAGCGCTGCGGCTCGTGTCGCCGTCAACTCGGTGACCCGAGCCGACAGGTCGATGTCCGGGTGCGGAGCCAACCATCGGATGCCGGAAGCCATCTGCGCCCGGAGAAGAAACGGGGGCAAGACAAACCATAGGAGTGCCCAACAGAGACCGGTGACGATCGCCCAACGCGCATCAGCCCATGAATCGATTGTCACCAGACCGCCGAGGATGGTCGCACCACCGGGTGGAGCAAGGTGCCACCACAGAGGAGCACTGAGTTCCTCCACTGTATTCGACAGCAGTTCCAACGGCAGGAGGCCGACGATGAGGCCCCACGTTGCATGGACGCACAGCCATGCGATGTCCCGCCGGGAGGCAGGGTCGGAGCGCAGGACTCGCCATGCTTCTCGCCACTCGGTGGGAACGCGATCGTACGGTGACGGGACAGCGATGCCGATCGCGGCGAGCCGCCGGCGTTCCAGATCTGCGATCCACCGGATACCGGACAGTGCCGGCGCGAGCAGATACACCCCGACACCCACCACGCAGAGCATAGCGACCAGGATCGAGGCGATCATGCCGAGTAGCGCCAGGGCAGCGGTGCCGGCTCCGAGCACCAGCCATTTTGTCGCGATGCCCGCCCGCTTGGCCGCTGCACCTGCGTTCTGGCGCAGCGCAGTCCGCCGAGACTCGGTACCGGCTGTCACGCTTCCTCCTCGAATCCTCGCCTGGAGGTGTGGGTGTGCCGACGGTAGGCCCTGTACTCGTGCGCCGTCCATGCGGGTGCGCAGAAGTACAGCCTGCTGTACCGGAAGCGGGTAGCCGACGGGCTGTCAGGGTGGCGAGGCAGCTCATAGCGTCGAGACCAGTGAACGAACAACGGCGCTGCGCAATGCTCGCGGCCTCGGCTCATGGAGGAGGCATCGTGGACGACCCGTACGGCATCCGACCGAACCACGGATCCGGGATACTGGAGTCGCGTTCGACAGCGGACACACGATCGATCGGAACGCCGCGCGACCGCGCAACGGGTGCGCCGCGCGACCGCGCAACGGGTGCACTGTGGGCTGCGGTCGCGGTCTTCGTCGGACTGAACGCGGTGTCCTCGATCGTGAATCCCGACAGTGTCCTGTTCTCGCTGGCATTCGGGATCCCCGCCGTTCTCTGCCTCGTGGTGCTGGTGGCACGCTATCTGGGGCGGCGACGCTCGTGAACATCGCAGTGGCGAGCGGCCGGTCTGTGGCCGAGGAAAATTCCGTGACGGAAGCAATCCGGCTGGAGGCGGTATCCAAGGTCTATCGGTCCAAGGACAATCGAAGCGACACGCCAGCACTCGACGACGTGAGCCTGACCGTCCCGCGCGGCGTTTTCCTTGCCGTCATGGGCAGGTCCGGGTCCGGCAAGAGCACACTCTTGCACTGCGCGGCCGGGCTCGATACTCCGACGCGAGGCAGGGTGTGGATCGGGGACACGGAGATCGGTCGTATGTCGGAGGCTGCTCGCACGCGGTTGCGACGCGCACGGGTGGGTTTCGTGTTCCAGGCCTACAACTTGATCCCGTCCATGACCGTCGAGCAGAACATCACCTTGCCGCTGCGCCTGGCGCAGACACCCGGCGACAGGGCATGGCTCGCCACGGTCGTCGAGCGGATTGGGCTCGGCGACCTCCTGACCCGCTCACCCGGGGAACTTTCGGGAGGGCAGCAACAACGGGTTGCGGTGGCTCGCGCACTCGCGACGCGCCCGGACGTTGTCTTCGCCGACGAACCGACGGGTGCTCTGGACCCGGCGACCGGCGATCAGATCCTTTCCCTCCTTGATGATCTCGTGCGTCACTTCACTCAGACTGTCGTGATGGTCACGCATGATCCGGTGGCCGCTGCCCGGGCACAGGACGTTGTGGTGATGGCAGACGGCCGAGTCGAGCGGGTCCTGCGTGGGCCAGACGCATCCACCTTGGCTGCCCTGCTCGGCGGGCGGGTCCGGTGACACTGCGCTTGCCCGTTCGGGCCGGTGAAGTCGTTGCGGTGATCTGTGCTGTGGCGGTGGGTGCGGCTCTGGTCACGTTCTGTCTCGTCATGGCCGAGTCGGGCCTGTATTCGCGGGTACCCACACAGCGGTTCATCGGCATCGATATGGTCGTCGGTGCCGACCAGAGCGTCCCGCAGGACGAAGACTTCGATCCGGTGCTGCCCGAACACGTCGGCGTCCCGATCGATCTCGTCGGCGAGCTGTCGGTGATACCGGGGGTGCGTGCGGTGGCGCCCGATCTGAGTTTTCCGGCTGTGGTCACGGATGGACACGGTGGGGTGCTGCCCGTGGAGTCGGTCCGAGACAATGGGCACGGGTGGGATTCCCTTCTCGGAACGGTCGATTTGGCCGGTGATGAGCCGAGCGGTCCGGCCGACGTCGTACTGACCTCCGGTACAGCCGTCGAGGTCGGGGTCTCGGTCGGAGATCCGGTGACGGTACTGCTCGGTGGACGAGTACGGGATATGCGGGTCACTGGCGTCGCTGATCTCCCAGGTGGCAGTGTGTTCGTCAGCGACGCCTCGGCGCGGGAGCACTCCCGGAAGCCGGAGGGTACCGCAGACCTGCTCACGGTCGCGCTCGACGACCATGCGGATACCGCCGTCGTCGCCGACCACGTCGAGGAAGTCGTCGCAGGGCAGGGGTTGGTGGTAGCGACGGGCGACCACATCGGCCGTGCCGAACGACCGGCGGCGGCGTCCGGGAACGCAATGTTGACGGCCGCCGCGCTCTCCGTCGGGGGAGTACTGGTGGTTCTCGTCGGTTTCATCACCGCGGGAGCGGTTTCCGTCGGAGTGGCGAACCGGTCGCGGGAAATCGCGTTGCTCCGCGCCGTAGGGGCGACACCGCGACAGATCCGGGTGATGACGGCGAACCAGACGACCGTCGCGGCATTCGGGGCTGTGATCGCTGGGGTGCTCGGCGGATACTTGCTGTCTGCAGCGGCCACGCGACCGTTGACAACCGCGGGCATGCTCGCACCTGGCCAGTTGCTGAGCTGGAGTCCTGGCCCGGCGCTGGGCGCCGGCTTGCTGATGCTGGGCATGGTCCAGGTGGCGGCGCGAGCGGGAGCGTTGCACATCTCTCGGATGCCGGCCACCGAAGCGATCCTCGAGACCGAGGCCGAACCCCGCGGCGGAGGCCCGCTCCGGACCAGAGTGGGGTTCGTGGTTCTGGCGCTGGCGGCCGGATCCGCCATTGTCCCACTCGGAATCCGCAGCGAGGAAGCTCTCATCGGCACAGCGTCGGGAACGCTCCTGGCGATCATCGGCGTGGCGCTGGTGGCTCCGGCGATGGTGAGGCGTATCTGCGGGTGGATTCTTCTCAGGACAGGTTCTGCGGGCAGATGGCTTGCCGTGCACAACTCGGGTAGTCATGCACTGCGGACCGGTGGTGCGGTCAGCGTCCTCGCACTCGCGGTCGGGCTGTCGACCACACAGATTTTCGCGGTGACCACTGCGAGCGCCACGGCGAATTACGAGGTGAGCGGCGGCACCATCGCCGACGTACTCGTGTCCGCGCCAGACGCGGGCGGCGTGTCGTCCTCGACTCTCGCGGCGATCGAGAGTGCACCTTCTTCGACCACAGCCGTCGCTGCCGTCCGGTCCAGCGTGGTGCGGCCGTTCCAGCAGGATGGCGGGCCACGCGCCGAGGAATACTCGATCCTCGCTGTCGGTCCCGACGTCGGGAAGGTGCTCGATCTCGGAGCCGCTGACGGTGATCTGACGCACCTGACCGGCAATGCCGTGGCCATGGAATCCGCGGCTGCCAGGCTTGCCGGGGTCGATGTGGGCGACACGCTGCCGTTGATCCTGGCGGATGGAACCGAGGTGGAGCCGACCGTGGTCGCTACGTATGCACGTGGCTTCGGCTTCGGCAAGATCGTCGTGTCGCTCGATCTGCTCCCGCAGGGAATATCCGGACCGTACGACGAGGTGCTCGTCGCCGGAGATTCTGCGCGGATCACGACCGAACTCGCCCCGCTTCTTGCAGATTCGCCCGGACTGAAGATCGACGATGCCCGCGCGGCCCTGCTCGGGCCCTCCTCACAGGATCCCTCACGTGTGCTCAATATCGCCGTCTCCCTCGTCTTGATGGGCTACATCCTGCTCGGTGTCGCCAACCGCCTCGTGGCGAGCACGTTCCGGCGTAGACGAGAATGGCAACTGTTGCGGGCAGTCGGGGCCACCCCGCGTCAACTCCGCACGATGGCGTGGTCGGAAACCGCGCTGATCTGTCTCGTGGCAACGGTCATCGGGCTCGTGGTCTCTCTCGGGCCGATGACCGTGCTGGCCCTCGGGTTCGTCGGAAAGCCTTGGCCTCAGGGCCCGTTGTGGCCCGTACTGGGGACGGTATTCCTCACCTGCATCGTCGCGCATCTGGCGACGATGCTGCCCGCGCGTCGTCTGCTGAAAAGGTCGGGTGTCCCTATGCCGGCAGGATGATCCGCCACTACTGTTGATCACATGCCCACGCTCGACTCGGTGGCGGACTCCCTGTACGGCCTCGACCCCGGGGAGTTCATCGCCGCGCGCACCGAGTACGCGGCGCAGGCCCGTGAGTCGGGCGATCGTGAACTCACCGCCGCGATCGGGCGGCTCCGCAAACCGACGGTCGCCGCGTGGCTGGTGAACGTGCTCGCACGTGAGCGGCCCGACGAACTCGGCGTCCTTCTCGGCCTCGGTGACGCCCTGCGCACTGCGCAGCGCACCCTGTCCGGACAGGACCTGCGCACACTGTCGACGCAGCGGCGGCAGGTGATCTCCGCACTCGGGCGGGATGTGGCTGCACTTGCTTCCGAGCGGGGACGGAACCCCAGCGAGACTGCGCTGCGGGAGGTTGCGCAGACGCTCAACGCCGCTCTGATGGACCCGGCTGTCGCCGATCGTGTGCGTGCGGGGAGGCTCGACGCCATCATCGAGCCGAATGGAAGCGGCGACTTCGGCGGGTTCGGTGATGTGTCGTCGGCGCAGCTGAGCGTGGTTCCCGACCGGACTTCCGCACGAGCCGAACGTGCCGAAGCGCGCGCCGAACTTCGCGACGCGACCACTGTGGCGGAAGGGGGACGCCGCGCTGTCGAGCGTGCGCGCGCCGCCGCGGCGGAAGCGGAGCGAGAACTCGCACGCCACGAAGCGGGAGTCGCGGCACTGCACGAGAAGCTGGCCTACGCGGAGCAACAGCGCAAGTTCGCCCGACGCGCGGTTGTGGCAGCGAAGAAGGACATCACTGCCGCGGAGCGGGAGGCAGCTGCGGCCGAAGCAGATGTGGTCCGGTTGCGCGGGCGCCGCTCACCCGAGTGAACGGAATCGGGTGACGAAACGCCGTTGCCACGGTGTCTCGACCGCGCGCGGATCGTAGTGACGGCGGATGAAACCGACTGCATCTCTCGTCCGCACGCCATCGAGGACTGCAAGGCACGCGAGCGCTGTGCCGGTGCGTCCACGTCCACCGCCGCAGGCCACCTCCACACGCTGCCGCCCCGCGCGGACCCATAGTTCGTACAGGGCGTCATACGCATCCCCGGCGTCGGACGGCACCCGGAAGTCATGCCACCGCACCCAGCGAGAGTCCCAATCGATCGGGACCAGCGGACGACCCTGGAGGTATACACCGAATTCGGGCAGTGGGCCATCGGGCAGCGGGGCGCGCAGGGCACGTCCGCGTACGCGCCTTCCCGACGGCAGCTGCAATACGCCGGGAGACTCGATGTCCCATTCCTCGTGCACGAGGGAAACCTACCTGTGCCGATGCCGCCGCTTGCTGCACACAGCGTCGTGTCGGTCGTGTGTCACGGCGCACTGTGGCCACGGGCTCTCCGACCGATCGCACACGCGGGCCGCGTCGCACCTGCCCGGCATGTCTTCTGCCACCCACTACGGTCGGGGCACGAGCGGAGGCCCTACTCTCGGGCGCATGAGTGAACACTCCGACGTCGCGATCCGGGTCCTCGAATCCGAAGAGGAGTTGCGGCAGGCGATGGCCCTGTTCCGTACAGCCATGGTCGGTCTCCCTGCCGGGCCGGACTACCCCGAGGGACGCATGGGTGATTTCCTCGAGGCAAGCCGCACTTTCGGTGCATTCATCGATGGCGCACTCGTCGGCACCACCGATGCGACGTCGGGGTTCCTGGTGCTCCCCGGCGGCGAGCGGGTGTCGCACACGGGTGTCACCCATGTCGGGGTGCTCCCCACTCACACGCGGCGCGGCGTCGTCACGCACCTGGTGCACCGTCAGTTGCGCGACGCACGCGAGCGCGGCGACGTCGTGGCGAGCCTGCGTGCGTCCGAAGCGACGATCTACGGGAGGTTCGGTTACGGCGTTGCGTCGACCTCCATGACCCTCGAGGTCGACAGGCGCCGTGCGGTTCTGCATCCGGGTGTTCCGAGTGGCGGCACCGTCAGGTTCATCGAGTACTCTCACGCGTGGGATGTGTTGGAGCGCATCTACTCCGAGCACGTGGCAGATCGGCCGGGCCGTATCGGTCGCACCTCCTACTGGTGGGCCTCGCAACGCTTCCGTTGGTCGGCTGTGGACGGACCCGCCTATGTCGCGGTGCACGGCAGTGCGGGGATGGAAGATGGGTTCGTCCGGTACCGCCCGGAGAACACCGCGGCATGGTTCGGTGGGCGCGACCGAACCATCGTCGTGAGCGAGTTCTTTGCACCTACAGCCGCATCGCACGCAGGACTCGTTCGGTTCCTGCTGAATCTGGATCTCGTCGACCGGATCGTCTTCGACGCGGTACCTGTAGACGATCCACTGCCGTGGATGCTGACGGATCAGCGTAGCGCTCGGATCGGTTCCGTGTCGGACGAGACGTGGCTGCGTATCCTCGACGTCCGGCGAGCACTCGAAATGCGCTCGTTCGTGGGCGCCGGAAGTGTTCGGGTCGCGGTGACCGATCCTGTCTTCGCGGAGAACAACGGGGTGTTCGAGGTGTCCGCCGACGGTGTGTCGATGTCAACCGAACCGGCGCACCTCGAAGTCGGCATCGCCGAGTTCGGGTCGCTGTTGCTCGGCGGGGTGAGCTGTCACATGCTGGCGGCAGCGGGGCGGATCAGGGTGCACGACCGGGGAGTACTGCCGATCGCCGAGGGGTTGTTCGGGTGGCCGCTGGCACCGTTCGCGGGCACCATGTTCTGAATGCGGTACTGCTTGGTGCCGGAACGCGACGTGCCGGTGCACGACATTCCTAAGGGAGTGTTAGGAACCTGTGATTGCTGTTCCCATCGAGTGTGGCCACCTGCACTGTGGATCCCGAACGTGATGCACCGCATCGAAGGGAGCTCCACATGGCGCGCACCGCCACCGGCGAACGCCGGGTCGTCAGCAATATTCTGAAGGGCTCGATCGGTAACCTGATCGAGTGGTACGACTGGTACGTCTACGCGGCTTTCTCGGTCTACTTTGCGCATGCTTTCTTCCCGGAGGGTGATACCACCGCCCAGTTGCTTTCCACGGCAGCGGTGTTCGCGGTCGGCTTCCTAATGAGGCCGCTCGGCGGCTGGTTGATGGGAGGGTTCGCCGATCGGTACGGTCGCCGCACCGCGCTGACGCTGTCGGTAACGGTGATGGCGTTCGGATCGTTGATCATCGCTCTCACCCCCGGGTACGACACCATCGGCGTGGCCGCCCCCGTGCTGCTGGTGCTTGCGCGTCTGCTGCAGGGGCTCTCGGTCGGTGGTGAATACGCCACGAGCGCGACCTACCTGTCGGAGGTCGCGTCGGAGGGGCGGCGCGGATTTTACTCGAGTTTCCAGTATGTGACGCTCGTATCGGGCCAGCTGATCGCACTCGGGATCCAGATCGTGTTGCAGAGCGTTCTTCCCCCGGAGGCCATGGAGTCGTGGGGCTGGCGGATTCCATTCGTGATCGGTGCGTTCGGTGCGGTGGTCGTGATGTGGCTGCGACGGGGAATGGACGAGTCGGACGCATTCACCGCCGCGACGTCTTCCACAGCGACCGACACTGCGGTGGTAGCGACGACCGACGAGCCGAAGCGCGGATCGCTGCGGATGCTGATGCAGTACAAGCGCGAATGCATGCTGGTGTTCGCATTGACACTCGGCGGAAGCGTCGCGTTCTACACCTATACGACCTACATGCAGAAATACATGATCAACACGTCGGGGATCGACAAGGTCACCGTCGCGTGGATCAACTTCGCGGCCCTGTTCGTCTTCATGGTGCTGCAGCCGATCGCCGGCAGTTTGTCCGACCGCATCGGCCGTCGCAAACTGCTCATCTTCTTCGGGCTCGGTGGCACACTGTTGACGGTGCCGATCATGACGATACTCGGTGGCACCGCGAGCCCATTGACTGCCTTCGGTCTGATGATGCTGGGCTTGACGCTGGTCACCGGGTACACCTCGGTCAACGCGATCGTCAAGACAGAGCTGTTTCCTGCCAAGATTCGCGCCCTGGGTGTCGGACTGCCGTACGCGCTGACCCAAGCGATCTTCGGCGGTACAGTCGAGGCCGTGGCATTAGGTCTCAAAGGCATCGGCCACGAATCGCTGTTCTTCTACTATGTGACCGGATGCATCGCGATTTCCCTGATCACCTACGTGTTCATGCGTGAGACATCCGCACGATCGACCCTTGATGCGGATCGCCGGGTGTCGGCGGAGCAGGATGAGCCGGTCGCCGAGAAGGATCTGGTCACCGTAACCCGGTGATCGTGGACGGAGGAACTCTACAGGTGCGGATCGCGGTGGTCGAGGATGACGACGGAGTCGGTGACGCGCTCGTCGATGCGCTTGCCATGCACGGGCACACGCCGGTCCGCATGCGCAGGGGAGCCGACCTACTGCTCGGACACCGAGACGCCGACCTCGTTCTGCTCGACCTGGGGCTTCCCGACACGGACGGACTGCAGGTGCTTCGACAGCTCAGGACAGTCAGCGACGTTCCGGTCGTCGTGCTCACCGCCCGCGACGACGAACGCTCGATCGTGCGCGGTCTCCGCGGCGGCGCAGACGACTATCTCGTCAAACCTGCCCGGCTTCCGGAACTGCTCGCACGCATCGACGCTGTGTCCCGTCGTCGTGGAGCAGTCGCTCACGAGCGCGACCGTATTGTGTGCTCAGGTGATGTCGTAGTCGATCTCGATGCGCGAACGGTCGAGGTTGCGGGTAATCCAGTGGTGCTCACAGTCAAGGAATTCGACCTGCTGGCCGTACTTGTGGAACGTGCGGGCACTGCAGTGAGCCGCCAGCAACTGATGGATGCGGTGTGGGGCGACGCGTACGTGGCAATCTCGCGGTCGCTCGATGTCCACATGACGGGTCTGCGGGCGAAACTTGCTCGTCCAGGCCTGATCTCGACCATCCGCGGCTACGGATACAGGTGGAGCACCTGACGTGCGTCGTAGGATCCTCATCGTGCTGCTCGGGTTCTCGACGTTCGCAATCGTTGCGTTCGCGGTGCCGTTGGCGTCAGCAACCGCGGATGCGCGTGCACGGGAGCTGGTGCTGGATCGTAATGCTGACGCCACACACTTTGCGGCGGTTGCCCGTCGCACTGCAGATCAGATTTCCGACGAGCAGTTGCAGGCGGAACTGGACCGCTACCGTGAGTTGTACGGAGAGGGTGTCCTTGTCGTCGATGCGCGCGGGATGAGCCGTGCGTCGGCCGGGCTCGCTCCCGCGGATCCTGGTGTTGCCGAAGTGATTACCTCGGCCCTTCGCAACCAACGCCAAGGGATCGGCGTGTCGCTCACCCCGTGGTCGGACAATCGCGAGCTGATCGCGGTGCCGATCGGTACCGGGATAGAGGTGGAGGGCGCAGTGGTTCTCGAGGTGTCCACTGCGGCTGCGCGCCAAGATATCCGGAATGCCTGGATGATCATTGCTGCAGGTGCGATTTCCGCCTTGGCCGTCGTCACGCTTCTGGCAATAGTGCTGGCACGTTGGATCGCCCGACCACTCGAGATGCTGACCGAACGGGTGGTGGACCTGTCCGAGCACGTCCCCCGGCGCCCCGGTGAACTGCTCGGTCAGGAACCGGTGCGTCGCTATCACGGGCCACCCGAGGTTCGTCAACTCGCGCGGTCGTTCGACATGATGTCAGTGGCGATACGAGCATCGGTCCGTGCGCAGCGGCAATTGGTGGAGGATACGGCGCACAAACTACGCAATCCATTGGCGGCTCTACAGATAAGGCTCGATTCGCTGGCTGCGCAACTGCCTGATTCTGCGGTCGAGGTCCATCGCCGAGCGAGTGCGGAAGCGGATCGGCTGGGCGATATCCTCGATGCCCTACTCACATTGGCCGCTGCAGAAGTGCCCGCCAGTGCCGAGACAGAACGTCATGCCGAGACCTGCGACCTGTATTCGGTGGTCGCCGATCGAGCGGACGCCTGGTCGGCGGCATTGGCGGAGCGTGAGATCTCACTGGTCGTCGGCGACGATCTGACTCTTCGAGTGGCGATGGTGGGCGATCGACTATCCCAGATACTCGATGTCCTGTTCAGCAACTCGTGTCGATACGCGGGGCGAGAGGCAACGGTGAGGATCGATGCCTGTCGTGTTGCCAACGGTGTTCGCCTGTCTTACGAGGACGACGGAGTCGGTGTGTCACCTGACGACCTCGGACGGTTGTCCGAGCGGTTCTACCGGGCGTCGGGATCGACCGGGCCCGGTACCGGGCTCGGTCTGTCGATCGCGGTAGCACTCGTCGATTCGGTCGGAGGCAACCTCACGCTGAGTCCGGTGCTCCCGCATGGACTGAGGATCGACATGGTGTTGCCTGCGGCCGCGACACGGACACCGTGCGGGGAGGGGGACGGCAGTGATGAATCGTCGTGATTTTCTGCGTGCCTCGATCGGAACCGTCGCCCTGGCGCTGGTGGCGTCCTGTGATGCGTCGTCACCGGTGAGACTGAGTCTGGCAGCAGGAGAGAAGGGTGGGTTCTTCTGGGAGTTCGCTGAGCTTCTCGCCGCATCCGCGGCACGTGCTCGTTCCGACGACGAAATAGTGCCACTCGTGACCGGCGGATCCGCCGACAATCTTCGCGCATTGGAGACGGGAACTGCAGACTTCGGTCTTAGCCTGATGGATTCAGCGGTCGAGCGGTTCCGTATGGGCGGCGCGTTCGGCGCTGTGGGCCGCGTATACGAGAACTACATGCAGCTCGCTGTGCGGGCCGACTCGACGATCGAGAGCGTGGAAGATCTCCGCGGCACACGAGTCAGCGTCGGTGCCCCGGGCTCGGGCGCCCTGCTGACTTCCGAGCGGATTCTCACCGTCGGAGGTCTCGGTGTGCCCGGCGCGGTCCACCGGGTCCAGTTGTCGTTGACAGAGGCGGCGGAGGCGCTCGTTGCCGGCGACATCGACGCGGCGTTGTGGGCGGGCGGCATCCCCACGCCCTCTTTCGAGCAGCTGCCGGTGCAGATCAGATTGGTGAGTCTGTCCGGAACCGTGGATCTGCTGCGCGCCGGGTTCGGACCCATCTACGAGCGGGTCGTCATCAGGGCAGACACGTACGGGGTCCACCCGCCTGTCGAGACGGTAGGGTTGGCGAATTTGCTGTTGGCGCCCCTCTCTGTGCCGGATTCGGCAGTGGGCACCGTGGTCGACCTGCTGGTCGAACATGCGGCGGAGCTTGTTCCGAAGCAGGCCGTCGGAAGCCAATTCCTCGACCCGCAATCCCTCGTTCACACCGGTACGGTGCGGCTACACCCAGGGGCTGTCGCCGCCTATCGGAGGCAGCATGGATGACGGTCGCCCTGCCAGTGCTACGTGCGGTGTCGCGAGAGCGTTAGATTGCAGAGGTGACCGAAGCCGTTCTCACCGCCGTCCGTGCCCACCTCGTCGCGAACCTGTCCGACCCGGCAGGGGCTGCGCCCGAATCGGCGTCGGTGACATTCCTCGGTCTCGAACCGATCGAAATCCTGCGGTTCCGGGCCGACGAAGGACTCACCCGCTTCGCGACACTGGGCTGTTCTCGCCATCCGATGGGCGACCCGAGCGAGACCGTCGCAGACCCGACCAGGGGCCCGCGTGCCGAACTGGTGCTGAACCTGCATAAAGCAGACGGACTCACCGCAGGAATACACCGAAGTTTGGCGGTACTGGCTGCGCTCCCCGCAGTGGAGGGAGTAGTCCTCACCACCGATGCGCTCCTCGATCTCGGGGAGCCACTGTGGGCCGGTGCGCCCTTCACTGCGATTCTCCTCGAGGTGAGCGACGTGCCTGATCTGGAGTTACCCGAACCGGCCGATCCGGTGCAGTTCTTCGATGCAGTTCCGATCACAGCAAACGAGGCGGCGTGGAAGCGACTGCGCGGCGCCGATGCCCTCCGCGAAGCGTGGGTGGAGGCGGACATCGATGTCCGCGATCCCGAACGCGGTGCTGCCCGCATGTGATGGTCAGCTCGGGACGACGACGCCCATCGAACCGCCGCCGATGCACACGTTCAAGCCCGGCGTCGCCGATTCGATCTGCAGCGCGGCTCCACCTCCGGACACGCGCACGTAGACCGTGCCGAGTCCTTCAGTGACCGGTGCGGTCACGTGTTCCTGCCCCGGGAATCCGAGCGCGATGGCACCGTCGTCGGCGGCCATGTAGTGGAGTTCGACGGTCCATTCCCAGTCGCCGGCGGGCTCGTTCAACGGCAGCGATGTCACCGTATTGCCGGTGACCGCGTGTCCGCACTCGGGTACGGATCCGGGAAGTACGCCGCGCAGCGGCATCAGTTCGGCAGGAACCAGGACACCCCGATCGTCGAGGACATTCAGCTCGGTGGCGTGAGTGCTGATCTCGGAGCGTCCGGGCAGGGCGGAGAACACCGACCCGACAAGGTTGTGCGGGTGAGTGATGGGCAGCAACACCCACACCGACACCGGGTGATCGAGCACAGGTTCCTGTGGATGTGCGGTGAGCGAGGCCTTCGCAGCCGCGAGATATTCGTCGGTGGGGTTGTCGGTCCAACTGCGGGTGAAGGTCACCGTCGACCATACCGAGCTGACGATGAACGCGACCGCGCAGGTGAGGGCCACTGCACGCGCCGCCGCCGGTGGTCGGCGCTCGGGGGCGCGGAGGATCAGTGCGGCGGCAACCGCCACGATGACGGACGAATCCGCGAAGTAGCGGAGAGTCTGCGCCAGTTCGTAGGTGGTTTCGGGTCCGAACCGCGTGCTGATCATGGCGACGAGCGATGCGCACACGTACGCGACCGAGGCGATCCACACCGCACCGGTACGTGCCCGGCAGCGCAGGCTCCACTGCAGCGCGCCGGCGACAGCGACCCACCCCGCGATCACGAGGACGAGCGGAGGGTCGGCCCACGGCGGACTCGGATTCCATCGTTCCCACTGCCATGGCCCACCGAGCAGCGACGGCACCAGGCCGTAGGACAATCCGTGATGGGTCAGCCCCGCCACCATCGACCAAGGGGGCACACCGAACCGCGAGACGACGACGGTGGTGTACCACGCGGCCCAGACCGCCAGCACGACTCCGGATCCGAGCCACAGGGGACGTGCTCGCTGCCACGCGACCCGGACCGGCCGACGAACACCGTCCACGCGATACAGCAGCGCGACCGTCACGAACGCGACGAAGGGCACGAGGACCGACTTCTCGAAGAACGCCAATGCGCAGAGTGTGACGACCACGCCGGACACGGCATGACGTCGTCTGCCCGTGCGCGCGAGCTGCACAGCGTCCCCCGCGACCCAGGCGAGAGCAGCCTGCATGGGGAGCGAGTTGAGGCCGGCTGCCCACCACGCGAACGCGGGCAGGGTCAACGGCGAGAACAGATAGAACAGTAGCGGGCCCCACAACACCCGGCGTTTGCCGAGAAGCAGCCACAGCAGCCGGAGCACGGCGAGTGACGCCAACAGCTGGCCCACGACGAGTGTCAGGGCAGCAGGCCACCATTGCATCGGAGCGAGCCACGTGACCAGCGACGCGACCGCGAACGCCCCGGGCATCAGATGACCGTCGTGGTCGTAGTTCAGCATCTCCGGTGACAACAGGGGGTACGTGCCTGCACGCCCGATCAGGATCAAGTCGTCCCAATAGAATTCCCCCCGGAACGCAATGATGCACCGGATCGTCACTTGTATTGCAATGAGCGCGACTGCGACGACCAGCACCGAACGCCGGCCTGGGCGCGAACCGGATGACGCAGGTTCGCGTTCGAGAAGTGCAGTGCTCACAGCCACTTGCTGCTCACAGCCACTTGTTGTGGCGGAACAGGACGAACAGCACCGTCACGATCACCGCGATGATTCCGATCACCACGTAATAGGAGTACTCCCAGTGCAACTCCGGCATGTGGTCGAAGTTCATGCCGTACACACCCGCGATCATCGTGGGCACCGCCGCAATGGCGACCCACGCGGAGATCCGGCGCATATCGGTGTTCTGCTGCACCGTCACCTTCGCGATCGCCGCATCGAGGAGGGTGCTCAAGGTTTCGTCGAAGGTCGCGATGCGGTCGGAGACCGTGGTGTGGTGGTCGGCGACATCGCGGAAGTAGCGCCGAATGTCCTTGGGGATCGGATTGCCGGGCGAGCGGATCAGTCGCTGGAGCGGCTCCGCGAGTGGCACCACCGCACGGCGAAGTTGGACGATCTCGCGCTTGAGGAGATAGATCTGCTCGACCGCGATCCTGGTATCGGGGGTGAAGACGAATTCCTCGAGATCATCGACGTCCGGTTCGACCGCGATGGTGACCGCAAGATACGTGTCGACGACATGATCTGCGATCGCATGCAGCACCGCCGGCGGCCCGAGAGCGAGTTGTCCAGGGTCTGCTTCGAGGCGGGCACGCACCGCAGACAGTTCGGAATGATCACCGTGACGCACACTGACGATGAAGTCGGGGCCGGTGAACAGGAGGATCTCCCCGGTTTCGACGATGTCGTTGGTGGTGGTCACCGATTCGTGCTCGACATACGTCACGGTGCGCAGCACCAGGAACAGAAGGTCGTCGTAGCGCTCGAGTTTCGGGCGCTGATGGGCGTGTACAGCGTCCTCGACCATCAGTTCGTGCAGATCGAACGTGCGGGCCACACTCGTCATCTGGTGTTCGTCCGGCTGGTGGAGGCCGAGCCAGACGAAGCCCTCGCCGCGCCGACGAACCTCGGCGAGGGCGGCGGCGTGGGCGTACCGGCCGGGGAGGCGCTCGCCGTCGACGTAGATCGCGCAGTCGACGACCGCGCGTTCGGCGGGAACGAGGATCGTCGGTGCGTCGGTGGTCGCGCGGCGTCCCGGACGAGGTACGGAGGAGTTCGGCAACGGGTTCCTTCCGTGTCCCTGGTGTCTTCACCACGTGTCCCTGTGTGTCTTCACCACGTGTCCCTGGTGTCTTCGGCACACGTAGAAGACACCGTCCGGTCGCTCGATCATCGTAGTCGCTGCACCTGACACACTTATGGGGTGCGCATCGATCTTCACTCTCATTCGGCCGCCTCCGACGGTACGGACACCCCCGCCGGGTTGGTCCGGGCCGCGGCGGCAGCGGGCCTCGACGTGGTGGGCCTGACAGACCATGACACCACAGCCGGATGGGGCGAGGCCGTCGATGCTCTGCCGTCCGGCCTGCGGTTGGTCCGAGGAATGGAGATGTCCTGCACCGGTCGCGGTGAGGACGGAGCCCCCGTGGCGGTGCACCTGCTGGCATACCTGTTCGATCCGACGGACCGGGTATTCGTCGACGAACTCGAACGATTGCGGGGTGAGCGCGTGTCGCGATTGCGCATGATGGCGGAACGCATGGCAGAGGACGGGTTACCCATCGATGCGGACCGTGTCTTGGAGCAGGCGGGGCCGGCGGCCGGTCGCCCGCATCTGGCGCGTGCGCTCGTCGAAGCGGGGGTGGTGCCGACCATCGGAGATGCCTTCACCGAACTGTTGGCGCCTCGCGGCCGCTACTACGTAGACAAGAACGACACGCCCTTGGCGGACGCAGTGAAGATGGTGGCGGCCGCCGGTGGCGTGACGGTCGTCGCACATGCCCGAGCGAGATCTCGCGGCCGGTTGCTGGCGCTCGACCAGATCGAGGAGCTCGCCGAGATCGGTCTCGGTGGTGTAGAGGCCGACCATCCCGACCACAGCGACGCGGATGCACGGCTGATGAAGGACCTGGCGTCGAATCTGGGACTGTTCGTCACGGGTTCGTCCGACTATCACGGCGACAACAAATCGGTCGGACTCGGCCGGTTCACGACCGACCGCGACGCATTCGAGGACCTGCTCGATCGTGCGCTCGGTGCCGAGGTGGTCGAGGGATGAGGTTGCGGGGACCGGGTCGCGACGACGCACGTCAGAACGAAATCTACCGGAACAGTAACTATTACGGCGATGCGTACTACGCGGACGAGTACTACTCGGGTGAGTATTACGGCGACGGTGCACGCTACGGAAATCCTCCCGGGCGGGTGGGCATCGTGGTGAGAGCGGCGCGCGTCGTCTCGGGAATCGTGACCGGCGCCGTCCTGGTTCTCATGATCCTGGTGTGCGGTGCCCACTACCTCGGGGGCGATGGCAGTTTTCCCGGTCCGGGGGCCACGTCGGTGGTGGCGCATGTCGTGGCGGCGGTCGTCGCGGTGGTGGCGCAGGTGATCGCAGACCGGCGGCGAGGGCCGATTTCCGTCGTTGCCGCAATTGTGGTGGTTTTCACTGCATCGATTCTGTTGGTCACCCAGTGGTGGGGTTGAGGGGCATGAAATCTTCGCGCTACTCGTCGGTAGCTCGGGCGTAATCCCAGGAACCGCTGAGAAATCACCGAAAAATGGGGTGTTCGAGTTGCAAACTCACAGGTGGGGAGTGCAAATCGGTGAGAACCTTCGCAACCAACACCGATTTGATGTTTGGTCTGTGAAGGTGGCAAACTTCTGTGTGGTTCGAGGTGGTGCTACCGCCCCGCTTCGGGCAGAAGATGGCAGGTCCTGCTGAAGGGCCGCCGCCAGGGCCACCCTCCTAGGCGCCATCACGCTCCGGAAGTCGTACAGCGTTGTACAGCGGCAATCGTGATCGCGCCCGGAAGCTTCACCGAACCCGTCCTTGGCGAAGCTGCTGCAACTACATAGACGGTCGATGCACGCTGGTGCATGCCTAATGATGTTCTGTTGCAGTTACTTCGCAGTAACCGGGACCCGACTGGTCTCGGAACACGCAGGAGTGTCATCGTGTCAATTGTGTCCGACGCAAAAACCCCTCAGAAGCTCGCATTGACGGACGACGAGATCTTCGGCAGCCACGTCGACGGCAAGCTCTCCGTCGAGCTCACCTCGCCTCTGGATACCCAGCGCGACCTGTCCATCGCGTACACCCCGGGCGTTGCCCAGGTCAGCCGTGCGATTGCGGCCGACGCGACGCTCGCCGAGCGGTACACCTGGACCAACCGGCTCGTGGTTGTCGTCTCCGACGGCACCGCAGTTCTCGGCCTCGGCGACATCGGCCCGCGCGCGTCCCTTCCCGTGATGGAAGGCAAATCGGCGCTGTTCAAGAAGTTCGCCGGCCTCAACTCGATTCCGCTCGTCCTCGACACGAAGGATTCCGACGAGATCGTCGAGACCCTCATCCGGTTGCGCCCGAGCTTCGGTGCCGTCAACCTCGAGGACATCTCCGCGCCGCGCTGCTTCGAGATCGAGAAGCGCCTGATCGAGGCGCTCGACTGCCCGGTCATGCACGATGACCAGCACGGCACGGCCATCGTGCTCCTCGCAGCCCTCAAAGGCGCGGTGAAGGTACAGGACCGCGACATCACGAAGCTGCGGGTCGTCATCTCGGGTGCCGGTGCAGCCGGTGTCGCGTGCGCCGACATCCTGCTTGCCGCGGGTGTCGAGGACGTCACGGTGCTCGATTCCAAGGGCATCATCTCGCGCGAGCGCACCGACCTGTCGGGCGTGAAGACCGACCTGGCAGATCGCACCAACCCAGCCCGTCGACACGGCGGAATCGTCGAGGCTCTCGACGGCGCCGATGTGTTCGTCGGTGTGTCCGCGGGCACCGTGCCCGAGGAGATCGTCGCGACCATGGCCGACGACGCGATCGTGTTCGCGCTGTCGAACCCGGACCCGGAGATCCACCCCGACGTCGCCTCCAAGCACGTGGCGATCGTCGCGACCGGTCGCAGCGACTTCCCGAATCAGATCAACAATGTGCTTGCCTTCCCAGGTGTGTTCAAGGGTGCCCTCGACGCTGGGGCCCGACGCATCACCGAGGGTATGAAGCTCGCCGCCGCCGAGGCCATCCTCTCGGTCGTCGGCGATGAGCTGGCTGTGGACAAGATCGTTCCGAGCCCGCTCGATCCGCGTGTCGCGCCCGCTGTCGCGGAGGCCGTTGCCGCCGCCGCGAGGGCGGAGGGTGTCACCGACTGACGTGGCCGTACCGTGTGCCCCGGCTCGAACCCGCACCAAGTTCGGACCGGGGCGCTCGGTGTTCGCGGGCCATGCGCGACAATGAGCGCCGTGGGAATCGAGTGGATGCGGAACCGACCGTTGATCGTGGCGGTTGCGGCCGCGACATCACTCTCCGCGGGATGTGCATCGGCGGTGCTCGACCAGACGGAAGTGTCCGGTCCCGTTGTCGTCGGCGCGCGGGACGGCTCGGACGGTGCACTGCTCGCGTACCTCTACGCCGGAGTGTTGAGCACGACCGGTATCGACGTGCAGGTGCGTGACGGTCTCGGTGACCGTGACGCCGCACTCGCATCGCTCGACACCGCCGACGTGACGATGATCGCCGACTACACCGGTCTGCTGTTGCAGTACTACGATCCCGGTGACGGCCGAGATCCCGGAGTCACCGGTGGTGAGGTCACTTCGGACGCAGAGGACGTCTTCGAAGCCCTAGCCCGTGCGCTCCCCGACGAACTGACGATCGCGGACTATGCGTCCGCGCAGAATCGTGCCGTGCTCGCCGCTGGCACCGGGTTCGTCTCACAGCAAGACATGGCACGGGTGTCGGATATCGCCGTCCACTGTGCCGACCTGACGTTAGTTCTCACTCCGGCATTCGAAGCGGCAGGCGGACTCGGTGCGCTCACGGGCATCGGGTGCGAGCCACGATCGGTGGAACGTGCAGATTCAGCCGAGGCGTTCGCTGCGGTGTCCGGCGATACCGTGGCCGGGCTGACCACCCTCGCGCCGGTGTTTGCGGCGAAGGGCAGTGGAAGCGATGTGGTGACGGTGCCCGACGCTCCGGATCGTGCACCGATGGAAGAGGCCTCCACAGGCGCGGAGACTCCGGTGTTCGTCGCACAGAATGTTGTCCCGGTGTTCCGCAAGGATGTACTCGGTGAGGCTCAGCTCGATGCGCTCCGCACCGTTGCCGGCGAACTGACCACCGCGGATCTCACCGAGATGCTCGCCGACATCGCCGACGGTGCCGAGATCGACGCAGTCGCCGACGCCTGGCTCGCCGAGCACGCCTGACGCACCGACCGGTCAAGTATGTGATGGCGCTGCCATGCGTGCACCGAGGAACTCGCCGAACTCGATCACCGCATCTGCGGCCTCTTTCACGAGAGATGCCTGCAGTCCTGCGACATGCCACAACTCTGGCTGTTCCACCAACGTGAGGTCCACACCGGCTGCGCGCAGTTTGCCGGAGAACTCGATGATCTGAGGATAGAGCACCTCGGTGGTGCCGACCTGGATCAGCGTCGGCGGAAGACGCGTCAGGTCTGCGTGCATCGGTGCGTAACCCCGGTCGGAGGGGTCGCCACCGCCCAGGTACGCCTCAGCGGAGGCATACGCCCACGCGGTGTTGATGACGACGTCTCGTTCGAATGGGGCGGTGCGTGCACCCGGATCTGTCCACGGCGAGAACAGGCCGAGAGCGGCCGGGGTGATGCCGTATTCGTCGCTGAGCAGGTTCGCGGTGGCGACGGAAAGGCCGCCGCCCGCCGAATCTCCAGCAATGGACAGGGATTCAGGGGTGAAGCCGCACCTCCCGAGGAGTTCCAGGTAGGAACCGACCGCGTCGTCCAGCGCAGCCGGATAGGGATGCTCCGGCGCGAGGCGGTAGTCCACCGCGTAGACCACCGAACCGCTGGCGGCGGCGAGGTGCGCGACGAGGGACCGGTGCGTGGCCGGCGACGCACAGGTGTAGGCGCCGCCGTGCAGGTACAGCACCGCGGTGGGCCGCTCGGTGGCGCCCACCGTCACCCGTTCGGCCGGCCGGCCCGCCAGTGTCGTCGGCCGAACCACTGTGCCGGACGGCAACGTCTGGATCGGCGCGGCGGCCTCGAGCAGGCGTCGTTGCACGGGATAGGGGAGTCGCGCATTGAGCGTGAGCGCGTACAGGGGCCGGAGAGCGGCGCGGACGAGCGGCAGCGGAAGGTGGGGCATGACGAACGCTAACCCTTCGGCAGGACGCGCGCCGTCACGAACGCGACGACACGCTGGTACGACGGGCCGACGAGACGCACCCACCCATCGAGCAGTTTCGCATCGGCGCCGATCAGTACACGACCCTTGTTCTTCCGGACGCCGCGAACGATGGTCGCGGCCGCGTCCTCGGGGGTCGTGCGTGCCAGTGTGCTGTCGAAGAACTGCGCGAAGCTCGCTTGGTCGTCGCCGTCGGGAACGGCGGCGTTGCGCGCGATCGCCGTCTTGATTCCGCCGGGATGCACGCACGTGACCTGGACGGGATGCCGTGCGATGAGCATTTCCTGCCGCAGCGACTCGGTGAAACCACGCACTGCGAACTTCGCCGCGTTGTACGCACTCTGACCTGGTATGGACAGCAGTCCGAACAAACTCGACACGTTGATCAGATGGCCGTCGCCCGATTCGATCAGGTGAGGAAGAAATGCTTTGGTGCCGTTGACGACTCCCCAGAAGTCGACATCCACGACGCGCTCGAAATCCTTGAATTCCGTGCGCTCGAACTCACCGTGGTACGCGACGCCCGCGTTGTTGTAGACCTGGTTGACGACGCCGAAGCGCTCGACGACCTTGTTCGCGTAGTCCATGACCTTCTCGCGCTGCGTCACGTCGAGCGGATCTGCCTGCACCTCGGCACCGAGATCGCGTGCGAGGCGAGCGGTTTCCTCGAGCCCGACGGTGTCGACATCGGACAGTGCCAGCCGGGCACCCTTCGCTGCAAGATCGAGCGCGAGGGCACGCCCGATGCCTGAGCCGGCCCCGGTGATGACAACGACCCGGCCGATGAATTCACTCATTGTGCTGCGACCTCTCGGGTGATGTCAGCGTCCGTTGCCGGCGCGGGGTCGGGTGCGGGAAGGTCCGCGGCGGCGACGCTACGGTACGCTTCGAGATCGAATTGCTTTGTGATGTTGCGGAATTCGAAGGTGAATCCGGGCCAGACCGTGGTGTTGTTGCCGTGCTTGTCGAGGTACCAGCTCGCGCAGCCACCGGTGTTCCACACGCTCGATCCGAGAGCATGCTGGAGAGTGCGGTTGTAGTCGTCCTGGGCGTCCTCGCGTACCTCGATGGTGCCGATGCGGTGCTGGTCGATGGTCCGGATCGCGTCGACGAGGTAGTTGAGCTGCGATTCGATCATGTAGACCATCGAGGTGTGACCGAGCCCGGTGTTGGGCCCGACGAGGAAGAACATGTTCGGAAACCCGGCGACGGTGGTGCCCTTGTATCCCTGCATGCCGGTGTCGTCGAAGACCTCGGCGAGCGAACGCCCGTCCTTGCCGACGATGCCGGCGAATGTGGGGGAATCGGTGACGTGGAAGCCTGTGGCGACAACGATCGCATCCACCTTGCGGGTGGTGCCGTCCTTCGTGATGATGCCGTCAGCCGTCACCTCGCTGATGCCGGCGGTGACAAGGTCGACGTTCGGTCGTGTGAGTGTGGGGTAGTAGGAGTTGGAGATGAGCATGCGCTTGCAGCCGATTTTGAAGGTCGGGGTGACCTTGCGTCGCAGCACCGGATCGGATATCTGACGACGGATCTGGGCGCGGGCCGCAAGCTCGAGCGGCTTCATGAAGATCGGGGCCTTGGCGAGTCCGACGACCTGAGTCTCGCGCGTCAGGTACTGCACGATGCGGGAGAGCCGCTGGAAGCCCGGTACGTAGCGGAACGCGAATCGCTCGGCCTTGGTGTATTCGCGGTCTGCGCGGGGCAGGATCCACGGTGCGGTGCGCTGGTACACATCCAGATGCGAGACCTTCCCGGCGATCGCGGGCACGATCTGAATGGCGGACGCGCCGGTGCCGATCACGGCCACTCGCTTGCCGGAGAGGTCGGCATCGTGGTTCCACCGCGCCGAGTGGAATACCTGGCCTTCGAAAGTGTCGATGCCCTTGATCTCGGGCAGCGACGGCTCGCACAGTGCGCCGACCGCGGAGACGAGAATCTTCGCGCTGAACGCGCCCTTGGTGGTCTCGACGTCCCACCGGAAGGTCGTCGTGTTCCAGGTCGCGGAGCGTACGTCGCAGTCGAAGACGGTGCGGCGGCGGACGTCGTACTTGTCGGCGACCGCCGAGATGTATGCCTGGATCTCGGGCTGAGGGGAGAAGGAGCGGGTCCAGCCGGGATTGAGGGCGAAGGAGTACGAGTACAGGTTCGACGGCACGTCGCACGCCGCGCCGGGGTAGGTGTTGTCGCGCCAGGTGCCGCCGACCTCGGGGCCGCGTTCGAGGACGAGGAAGTCCTTACCTGCGCGGGTGAGCTTGATGGCGGCACCGAGCCCGGCGAATCCGCTGCCGATGATCAGGGTGTCGATCAGGCGGGGGTTCGCGTCGGCAGCGGTAGTGTCTGTAACCGTGAGACTCATGTAAATCAGCGTAGGCACCTGTTGAGCGCTGGTCAATAGTCTTGTTGACTCTAATTCAGTAGGGCGGTTGCATGGAAGGCGTGAAAGCCACCGGCAAACGAAGAAGGCTCGGACCGGCGGAACGCCGCGCCCAACTGATCGACCTCGGGATGCGGATGCTTGCCGAACGCCCACTCGATCAGATCTCGGTCGAGGACATCGCAGACGAAGCGGGAGTCTCGCGCGGACTGCTCTTCCACTATTTCTCGTCCAAGCACGAGTTCCACGTCGAACTCGTCCGGCACATCAGCCGCGACATGCTCGCATGCACCGCCCCGGACGAGACCCTCGATCCCTTCGACATGCTGCGCGGCACCATCGTCGCCTACGCCGACTACGTGACCGAGCGTCGCGACACCTACGTGTCGATGCTGCGCGGAACGGCGAGTGGAGACCCGGACATGCGCGAGGTCTTCGAGCAGACGCGCACCGACATGGTCGAGCGGACCCTTCGATACCTGCCCGGTATCGGAATCGACGCCGGACCTGCGGTCCGCCTCGCCGTGCGCGGCTGGGTGGCATTCGTCGAAGACACCACCATCGCGTGGCTCCGGGAGCCGACCATCGACCGCGACCAGTTCATCGAACTCGCGGTCGGTGCACTCCCCGCCGTCACCTACGCGGCCGCCGCACTCGGCGACACGGCGCGGGCCGGGTCGCTCGTCCCGAAGGACGAACCGACCCGGCCCGCATGAGAACCGTCATACCGGTCAGCGCTCGAATGCCTTGTCGAGGATCTCCTGCTGCTCGACCGCGTGCACCTTGCTCGAACCCGACGACGGAGCCGACATTGCACGACGCGACACCCGCTTCACGCCGGACAAGTGATCCGGCAGGAGCTCGGGCAGAGCCAGACCCAGGAACGGCCATGCACCCTGGTTGGCCGGTTCCTCCTGCACCCAGAAGAATTCGGAGGCATTCGGGTACTTGTCGAGGGTCTCGGCGATCCGGCGACGCGGCACCGGGTACAGCTGCTCGACGCGAACGATCGCGATGTCGTCGCGGCCTTCCTTCTGCTTCTTCGCGAGCAGTTCCCAGTAGATCTTGCCCGAGGTCATGAGCACGCGCGTCACCTCGGACCGATCCGCCGTCCCGTTCTCGAACGGAATCTCTTCGAGGAGCGAGCGGAACTTGCCCTGTGTGAAGTCCTCGACGTTGCTGACCGCAGCCTTGTTGCGCAGCATCGACTTCGGAGTGAAGACCACCAGCGGGCGGCGGATACCGTCGAGATGGTGCCGACGCAGCAGGTGGAAGTAGCTCGCCGGAGTGGACGGCACGGCCACCGTCATCGAGCCCTCGGCGCACAGCTGCAGCCAACGCTCGATACGGCCGGAGGTGTGGTCGGGACCCTGCCCCTCATGACCGTGCGGCAGCAGCATGACGACGTCGGAGAGCTGACCCCACTTGGCCTCACCCGACGAGATGAACTCGTCGATGATCGATTGTGCGCCGTTGACGAAGTCGCCGAACTGTGCCTCCCACAGCACCAACGCCTCGGGGTTACCCACCGAGTAGCCGTACTCGAAGCCCAGGCCCGCGAACTCGGTCAGTGCCGAGTCGTACACCATGAAGCGGCCACCTTGACCGGAGTTCGCAGCGAGCTCCGCGAGCGGGTTGTACTCGTTACCGGTCTTGCGGTCGATGAGAACCGAGTGGCGCTGCGTGAACGTACCGCGGCGCGAATCCTGGCCTGCCAGGCGGACGAGAGCGCCCTGCTCAGCGAGCGACCCGAATGCGAGGAGCTCTGCGTATGCCCAGTCGATATGGCCCTCGCGGGACATTTCACGACGCTTCTCGATGACCGGCTTGACGCGCGGATGCACGCTGAAGCCGTCGGGGACGTTGACGAACGCATCGCCGATGCGGTCGAGGGCGCCTTGGTCGACGGCCGTGGTGAGACGCGGTGCGGGCGTCTGGTCGAGTTCGACGGACTCGGACGGTTCCGGCTGGAACTTCTCGAGCTCGCGGACCTCGTTGAACACCCGCTCCAACTGGCCCTGGTAGTCGCGCAGTGCGTCTTCGGCTTCCTTGAGCGAGATGTCGCCGCGGCCGATGAGGGCCTCGGTGTAGCTCTTACGGACGCTCCGCTTGGTGTCGATCACGTCGTACATGGCCGGCTGCGTCATCGACGGGTCGTCGCCCTCGTTGTGGCCGCGACGGCGGTAGCAGATCATGTCGATCACGACGTCCTTGTGGAACTTCTCGCGGAAGTCCACGGCGAGCTGTGCAATCCACACACAGGCCTCGGGATCGTCGCCGTTGACGTGGAAGATCGGGGCGCCGATCATCTTCGCGACGTCGGTGCAGTACTCGGACGAACGCGAGTGCTCCGGTGCCGTGGTGAAACCGACCTGATTGTTGACGACGATGTGCACGGTGCCGCCGGTACGGTACCCGCGCAGCAGCGCGAGGTTCAGTGTTTCGGCGACCACACCCTGACCCGCGAACGCGGCGTCGCCGTGCAGCAGCAGCGGCAGGACCGTGAATCCGCTCTCGCCCTTGTCGAGGATGTCCTGCTTGGCGCGGACGAGACCCTCGAGCACCGGGTTGACCGCTTCGAGGTGCGACGGGTTCGCGGTGAGCGAGACCTTGATGTCGTTCTCACCGAACATCTGGATGTAGGTGCCCTCGGCGCCCAGGTGGTACTTCACGTCGCCGGAGCCGTGTGCGGCCGACGGGTTCAGGTTTCCCTCGAACTCCGTGAAGATCTTCGAATACGGCTTGCCGACGATGTTGGCGAGCACGTTCAGGCGGCCGCGGTGCGGCATGGCGATCGCGACCTCGTCGAGCTGGTGCTCGGCCGCCTG
Organism: Rhodococcus ruitaii; assembly: GCF_055230935.1. Lineage (NCBI taxonomy): Bacteria > Bacillati > Actinomycetota > Actinomycetes > Mycobacteriales > Nocardiaceae > Rhodococcus > Rhodococcus ruitaii. Next base: position 257,679 of record NZ_JBUYWC010000002.1, read on the forward strand.
GTCGATGATGCTGTCCATCATCGGAATGACGGACTCGGCGCCCTCGAGCGAGAACCGCTTCTGGCCGACGTACTTGGTCTGCAGGAACGTCTCGAAGGCCTCGGCGGCGTTGAGGCGGCTCAGAATGTACTTCTGCTGCGCCACGGTCGGCTTGACGTGGTGCGCTTCGACGCGCTCCTGCAACCACTGCTGCTGCTCGGGCTCGAGGATGTGCGTGTACTCGACGCCGATGTGGCGGCAGTACGCGTCGCGCAGCACCGACAGCACATCGCGCAGTTTCATGCGCTGCTGGCCGTGGAAGCCACCGACATTGAATTCGCGGTCCAGATCCCACAGGGTCAGGTCGTGGGTCGTGACGTCGAGATCGGGGTGCGAACGGAACTTGTCGCGGACGAACTGCAACGGATCGGTGTCGGCCATCAGGTGACCGCGGTTGCGGTACGCAGCGATCAGCTCGAGCACACGGGTGTGCTTGTCGACAAGTCCTTCGGGCACATCCTTGCGCCAGCGCACCGGCTCGTAAGGGATATGCAGCGTGTGGAAGATCTCGTCGTAGAACTCGTCGGAGATCAGCAGCTGATGGATGCGACGGAGGAACTCGCCCGACTCGGCGCCCTGAATGACGCGGTGGTCGTAGGTCGAGGTCAAGGTCAGTAGCTTGCCGATGCCCATTTCGGCGATGCGCTCGTCGGAGGCGCCCTGGAACTCTGCGGGGTACTCCATTGCGCCCGCACCGATGATTGCGCCCTGGCCGTTCATCAGGCGGGGGACCGAATGCACGGTACCGATCCCGCCCGGGTTGGTCAGCGAGATCGTGACGCCGGAGAAATCCTCACCGGTGAGTTTGCCGTCGCGGGCGCGACGGACGATGTCCTCGTACGCCGAGTAGAACTGCGCAAAGTTCATCGTCTCGCAGTTGCGGATGGCAGCGACGACGAGTGAACGCTGCCCGTTCTTTCCGGGCAGGTCGATGGCGAGACCGAGATTGGTGTGCGCCGGGGTGACGAGGTTGGGTTTGCCGTCGATCTCGGCGAAGTGGTTGTTCATGTTCGGGTACGCCTGGACCGCCTGGACGATCGCGTAGCCGAGCAGGTGGGTGAACGACACCTTGCCGCCGCGCGTGCGCGCGAGGTGGTTGTTGATGACGACGCGGTTGTCGAACATCAGCTTCGCGGGAACGGCCCGAACGCTGGTGGCGGTAGGGATCGACAGCGAGGCGTTCATGTTCTTCGCTACCGCACCGGCAGCACCGCGAAGGACCTTCTTCTCCTCGGTTGTGGGTGTGGCGGAAGGTGCAGCAGCAGCCTTGGATGCGGGCTTCGCTGCGGCCGGCTTGGCCGCCGGGGCTGTCCGGGGTGCGGCTTTCGGTGCGGGTGCGTTTTTCGGTGCAGGCGCGGCTTTCGGTGCTGCTGCCTTGGGGGCGGGAGTAGCCGAAGCAGTCGTGGCAGGTGCGGACGTCGCCGGTGCCGGCTTCTCGGGTGCTGTGGTGTCGGATCCGTTCACACCCCCTGCAACCGCTGCTTCCGGCGAGTAATCGGTCAGGAACTCGTGCCAGCTCGCATCCACGGACGACGGGTCGTCCTGGAAACGCTGGTACATCTCGTCAACCAACCACTGGTTTTGTCCGAACTGTGATGTAGAGCTGCTGCTCACGGCAGTTGTTCGCCTCGTTTCTTTCTTCGGTACCCGATCGGAGCGCCTGTGGTTATGAGGCTAGCCCTTGACATGTGACGATTCGAACTGATCGTTCATGCGCGAGAGCCACCTCACAATCTCGAGTCGACGGGGTCTCCATCGATGACGGTTCTCGCCCGCCGATTATTCCCTGTTACGTGCATCGCCGCAGCACTGGCCCCGTTACAAATTCGAGCTGTGAGGGGTCGCAAGCGGTTCGACGTCTCGGGTCGGCGTGTCGTCTTCGACGTCTGGGACCAGCCCACCGGTCGCGAGTTGCCACAGGGTGGTGTACAGACCGTCCGCGCGGTGCAGCGTCTCGTGCGGTCCACTCTCGACCACTCGGCCCCCGTCGACCACCACGACCAGGTCGGCGCGCGCCGCGGTGGCGAGCCGGTGCGCGACGATCACCGCAGTCCGCGACCGGGTCAGCGATGCCCCGGCCTCGAGCACCGCCTGCTCGGTGGCCGGATCCAGGGTGGCGGTCGCTTCGTCCAGCAACAACAGATCCGGATCGACGAGTTCCGCCCTGGCCAGAGCGATCAACTGACGCTGACCCGCCGACAGGCCCTGCCCACGTTCGCCGACGGGGTGCAGCATCCCGTCGGTGAGGCCGGCGATCATGTCGAGAGCACCCACAGCGCGCGCCGCGGATTCGATGGTCGAGCGGTCGGCATCGGGTCGGCCGTACGCGATATTGCTCGCTACCGTCCCGGTGAACAGATGCGCCTCCTGCGGGACCACGCCGAGGCGGCCACGATATTCGGGCAGCCGGTATTCGCGCAGATCCGTCCCATCGACCCGCACCGCGCCGGACGTCGGGTCGTAGAAGCGGGCCAGCAGTTTGACGATCGTCGACTTCCCGGCCCCCGTGCGGCCCACCAACGCGACGGTCGATCCCGGGGGGAAACTCAGGTCTACGTCGGCGAGCGCATCGGTGTCGGCTCCGCTGTACCGGAACCCGACCCCATCGAGACGAACGTCGCCGCGTAAGTGCCCGGACACCTCGACGGTGCCCGCCGGACCGGACTCGAGAGAACTCTCGGTTGCGAGCAGCTCGCCGATCCGGCGCAACCCGACGCGTGCCTGCTGATACCCGTCGAACACCTGCGACAACTGCTGAATGGGGCCGAACAGAAGATTCAGGTACAGGACGAACGCGATCAGCACACCCGCGGTGGTGGCGCCGGACGAGACCTCGCGGGCGCCCACGAACACGACGGCGGCCAACGCCAGATCCGACAGGAAGGTGATGAACGGGAAGAACAGGGAGATCGCTCGCTGCGACCGCATGCGGCTCCGACGGTACGCGTCGGCGCGTTCCGCGAACCGGCGTGCGGAGGTCTCCTCGCGGCGGTACGCCTGCGCCGCACGCAGCCCGGTCACGTTCTCCTGGAAGTCAGCGTTGACCAGGGAAATTCGTTCCCGTGAGACTGCATATGCCACGCCCGAGACCCTCCGGAACCACAGCGTGGCCACCACCAGCACCGGGATCACACCGAGCACCACCGCCGCGAGCGACGTGTCGGTGGCCAGTAGAGCCACCGAGATACCCAGCAGGGTCAGCACACTCACTACCGCGGTGGACAGTCCCGTCTGAATGAACTGCGACAGCGCGTCGACGTCGGTGGTCATCCGCGTCATGATCCGGCCCGACAGTTCGTGCTCGTAGTAGTCGAGGCCCAGCCGCTGCAGGTGCGCGTAGCTGCGTACCCGCAATCCGAACAGCACTCGTTCCCCGGCCCTGGCGGTGAGGACCGTCAGGACGGCCACCGCGACCCACCCGAGCAGCGCGAGGGCGACGCCCATCGTCGCAGCGAGCCACAGCATGGCGGGGTCGCCGGGGGTGACACCCCGGTCGACGGCGAACCGCACGATCGACGGGAAAGCGATGTTGATCGCCGATTCGACCGCCAGACAGACGATCACTGCGGCGAGCAGCCAGCGCACCGGGCGTAGCGTCCGAAGGAGCCGGAACTGCGGGTCGGGCCGACGCAACGCACGCGACTGCAGGTCGGGGTCGGTGCCGGGGTGCTCGGTGGCCGGCGGCAACGCGGCGACCGCCGCGCGCAGCTCGGAGGTGGGTGCTACCGCGCCGAGCGCGCCGCTCATGGGACCGCCCCCGCCGCGGGGGCCGGGAGTGAGGGCAGCCGGCCGGCTCGGCGAATCGTCGCCGGACGGGGTCTCCTTCTCTGGCCACAGCGCGTGCGAGCCGGAATCGCTCTGCCGGGGCGATGCGGGCCGTTCAGCGGGAACATCGGGTGTTGTGCCCGTCAACAAGCGTCGGAACACCGGGCTGCGTCGATCGAGTTCATCGACGGTCCCGATGTCGACGATCCTGCCACCGTCGAGCACGGCGACGCGGTCGGCGAGCGTCAGCGTCGACCGGCGGTGCGCGAGCACCAGTGTGGTGCGGTCGGCCTGAGCGCCGAGTGCAGCGTAGATCGCGGCCTCCGTCTCGGCGTCCACCGCGGATGTCGCATCGTCGAGGATCAACACGCGGGGGCTCAGTAGCAGCGCCCTGGCCAGCGCCACACGTTGCCGTTGCCCACCCGAGAGGGTGAGACCGCGCTCACCGACGACGGTGTCGTACCCGTCTGGCAGGGAATCGATGAACTCGTCGGCGCGTGCCGCGGCAGCGGCGGCGCGGATCTCCGCGTCGGTGGCGTCGGGCCGGCCCAGCGCGATGTTCGACGCGATGGTGTCGGAGAACAAGAACGGTTCGTCGAACACGAGACTCACCGCTTCACGCAGCCGGTCGGCGCGCAGTGAGGCCACATCGACGTCGCGGCCATCCGATGTCAGGCACACCGCGCCCGCCGACGGTGTGTAGAAGCGTGGCGCGAGCAGAGACAGGGCGGTCTTGCCCGACCCGGCAGGCCCGACGATCGCGACGGTCTCGCCGGGCAGAACCTCGAGGTCCATCCCGTCGAGGACGTTGCGGCCCTCGTCGAAGCCGAAGGTGACACCCCGGAATGCGAGCCCGAGCGAACCGTCGGGGAGCGGTACGGGATGCGGAGGATCAGCGACGTCGGGCTCGGTGTCGATCACCTCGTACACCCGCTCGACCGCGGCGCGTGAGAGCTGCGCCATGATCACGACCTGCGCCAACGTGCGGGTCGTCGCGCTCATCGTGGCGACATACGCGGTGAACGCGACGAAGGTACCGACGGTGATCGTGCCGTTCAGGGTGAGCGACCCGCCCAGCGCGATCGTCGCAACCAGACCGAGCTGCGGGATCGCACCCATCGGCGCAGCGAATCGCGCATTGATACGAGCCGCTCGCATCCGCTCCGAGTACAGGATCCGGCCGTGGGCCTCGAGCTGATCGACAGCGCGGTCTTCTTGGCCGAACCCCTTGACGACGCGGACGCCGGTGACCGTTTCCTCGACGTGCTGCGCGAGGTCGGCGGCGCGCTGCTGCGCCGACCATGTCGCGGCGAAGACCTTGGGCCGGACCACCCGCACGATGGTCACGATGACGGGCACGGTGGCTACGGCGATCAGCGTGAGCAGCGGCGAGAGCGATGTCATGATCGCGAGGGCCAGTACGAGCTGAAGCACTGCGCCCGCCGACATCGGGACCATGGCGAGCAGACCTTGGATGAGTTGAAGGTCGGTGATCGAGCGCGATACCACCTGCCCGGTGCGGATTCGATCCTGACCGTGGCCGTCGAGGCGTTGCAACGATCCGAGCAGGCGTAATCGGAGGTCGTGTTGGACGTCCAGCGACAGCCTGCCCGCCAGCATCCGTCGCCCGTACTGGCACCCGAACCGGATGGCGGCGCCCCCCGCGATCGCAGCGGCCGCGAGCCCTATCAGATTCGGGACCGAGGTGAATTCGGTGGCCTCACCTGTCGCGCTGTCGAGTGCGAGCTTGGTGAGCAGTGGGAAGGCGATGTCGATCAGGGCGGCGATCGCCGTCAGCGCAAGTGCGCCGATTGCCGTTCTGCGGTGGCGCATGCATTCTGCGCCGAGGCGGCGGACCCAACCTTGATCATGTGTGTCGTGTGGCATTTCCTCCGACATTAGCGCCGGGCTACGACAGCGCTACTCACACGAGGTCGCTATTCACACGAGGTCGCGGCTGCGGGTCCGCCACCACCCGAGCCCACAGATCAACGCGGTCCAGAAGATCAGGACGAGCGGGGCCAGCGGCCACGACACCGGCATCTCGTCCTCGCCGGACAGGTCCACGACACCGAACAGCGTGTACCAGGTGATCTGGGCAGGAAGGAACTGCGCGATGCCACCGAGACCCATGCCGTGGAGCACGAGCGAAACGGTCATCTCACCGAACGGAATCCATGCGCAGATCGCGAGAACGCTGCCCACCATCGAGCCGGTGAGCAGTCCCAGACCCGAACCGATGAGCGCCCACAGTACCGCGCAGAACAGGCCGGTGCCGAGAACACCCGCGACACTGCCGAGGTCGGCGCCCGAGAAACCACCGCCGAACATGAGGATCGTCAGAGCCGAGACGACCTCGACGATCACGCAGTACAACAGCCCGAACATCGCCGCCGTCGTGTACTTGGACGCAATCACCAGGTCACGCCCGCGGGTGGTGAGGAAGGTGGTGATGACGGTGCGGTGCTGGTATTCGCCACCGGTGTTGACGACGCCGAACAGCGCGGCGAACAGGAACACCAGGGCGAGCGCGAACGAGATACCCACCGCTGCTGCGGCAGCCTCGGCGAAGCCGGGGCCGAGGACGTCCTCGACCTGACGCATCACCGGTAGCGTGAGCGCCCCGCAGAACATCCCCACCACCAGCGGTGCGATACCCAGGATCCACCAGTACCGCAGGCCGAGCACCTTCCGGAACTCGGCTGTCAAGAGTGCAGTCACGAGTGTCCTCCGGGTCCGCTCGGCGGTTGCTGGTAGTTCGGTTGGCCCTGGTAGTTCGGTTGGCCCTGGTAGTTCGGTTGGCTCTGGTAGTTCGGTTGGCTCTGGAAGCTCTGGGCGTTCTGCGGCGCACCGAAGGTCTGCTGTGCCGCTGTGTACTGGCCGGCCGTCATGGCGAGGAAGACCTGTTCGAGGTCGATATGCTCGATGCTCGTGCCGAACAGGGTGATGCCGTGTTCACCCGCCAGGGCGGCGATGCGCTCGGGTTCGACGCCCACGACGGCCAGCCGGCCGTCGGGCTGGATCTGCGCATCGGTGACACCGCTTGCCGCGAGTACCGTCGCCAGCTTCGCGGGATCGGACACCGCGACGAGCACACGCGACCGGTACGCATTGCGCAGATCCGCCATGCTGCTCTGCATCACGAGTGCTCCGCGGCTGATGATCACGAGGTGGTCGGCCATCTGCTCGACCTCCCGGAGGATATGACTCGAGATCAAGACCGTGCCGCCCCTTCCTGCGAACGTCACGAGGAAGTCGCGAAGCCACGCCATCCCCTCCGGGTCGAGACCGTTGGCGGGTTCGTCGAGGATCAGGTAGCGAGGTTGGCCGAGCAGTGCCGTCGCCAAAGCGAGCCGCTGACGCATCCCGAGCGAGAACTCGCCGACGCGCCGCCGCGCGGCCGAGGTCAACCCCACGAGGTCGAGCATCCGGCCGGCTCGATCGTCGGGCGCCCCCATTGCCGCGCAATATGCCTTCAGATGTGTGGCTGCGGTGTGCTTCGGGTGCGCGCTGTGCGCGTCGAGCACTGCACCCACGATCTGCGCGGGCTGGTCGAGCCGAGTGAACGGCACACCGTCGATGTACGACGCACCGGCGGTGGGCCGCACCAGCCCCGTCAACATGCTCAGGGTCGTCGTCTTGCCCGAGCCGTTCGGGCCCAGAAATCCGGTGATCGACCCCCGGGGCACAGTGAAACTCAGGTTCGACACCGCAGTGACATTGCGAAACGTCTTGGTCAGCCCGTCCACTGCAATCCCAGGAGGAGGGCCGCTTGCCGGTGCCGGGAAATGCGGCTGCCCGTGCGGAGTGTGCGCTGACGGTGCTGTCACAGAGTTGCTCCCCCGGTTACCTCTCGCGGTTGTGTCGACGCGAGCATACGTGCAGGCAATCACACGGCGAGTACCTCTCGTCCGAGGCCAGTACCTCGGGTCCGGACGAGTGCCTCAATTCCCCGACTCGGGTATGGGGGCCGAACCCGAGGAGTTCGGCGCGACCGGCCACGTCGCGGGAGGGACGCCGAAGGCATCGCGGGCGTTGATGATCGTGCGCTTGCCGATCGTCCGATTTCCGGCACCACCGATCGCAGCTCCGATCCCCGCGGGCACGAGCTTGCCGAGGATCAGTACTCCCCGCTTGGCCGCATACTTCCGGACGAACTTCTTCACGAGCGTGTTGTTCATCAACTTGAGTTGGGTGCTACCAACCTGGCCCGTCAGCGCCTTCGGCCAGTTCTTCAGTGAGGTTCCGGTGGCGGCTGCGACGATCTCCTTGCCGGAATCCCCGAGTGCGATCGCGAGCACCAGCGCGCGGCGCTGGTGGTGATCGTGGGGTTCGATGCCGTGCACCGATGCGACGGCGAGGGTGAGCAGCGCCGATGCTTCGAGGAAGAACACCGACTCCGCGCCGATCGCGCCGATGGCCGCGACCGTGCCGACACCGGGGAAGGCGGCCGTGGCACCCGCGGCAGCTCCGCTTCCCGTGATGGTGGTGAGGAACTGCTTCTCGAGTCGGGTGATGATCTGGGCGGGTGATTCCTCGGGATGCGCGCGGCGCAGCATCGCCACGTACTTTGCTACCGCAGGGCCTTGCAGTCGGCTGCCGTTGTCGAGCAGCGTGATGAGCGCGCGTTCGATCGCGCCACCCTTAACGGCCTCACCGTTCTTGTCGACGGCGCCGGGACTTTCGCTCATCTCGATCCTTGTCGTGTGTGCACCGGTGGCTACCCTGGTGATTGTGGCCCGGTCGTCAACTGTTGCCGGCATGTCCGACGGCGCCCGGCAGCGGCCCGCGCCGCTGCTGCAACACTACGTGCGCTGGTACGAAGGGTATCGCCTGACGGGTTTCCCGCCGGGGCAGCATCTGGGCCTGTCGTCGCCGGATCTCACCGTCGTTCTCAGCCTCGATCAGCCAGTGGACATCACTCGGGCGGCTGCGTCGGGTCAGCAACCGGGTCGGTTCACCGCTTTGGCGAGCGGCCTGGCTACATCGGCGGTGACGATCGCACACGACGGCAATCAGCACGGAATCCAGCTCGCACTGACTCCGGCGGGAGCCCGCGCGCTCCTCGGGGTTCCGACCTCCGCGCTCGGTGCATGGGTGGTAGAACTCGAGGATCTACTGGGTTCCGACGCGAGGGAACTGCTCGAGCGGATCGCCGCGACACCCGGATGGCAGCAGCGTTTCGCGATTCTCGATGGCGTCCTCACCCGGCGACTGCTCGGTGCGCATGATGCCGCGCAGATAGATGCGCGGGTGTCGCATGCGTGGCAGCAACTCGTGACCCGCCCCGGCCGCTCCGTGCGCGAGATTGCAGACGACCTTGGATGGAGCCGGCGCTATCTGACGGCACGCTTCACCGCGGAGTTCGGCATCACACCCAAGGAATCCGCGCGCATCGCCAGATTCGATCGGTCCAAGGCGATGTTGCGCAGACCCGAAGCGCGGTTGTCCGAGGTGGCGGTGCACTGCGGGTTCTACGATCAGGCCCACCTTGCCCGCGAGTGGCGTGACTTCGCGGGCGTGCCGCCGTCGCGATGGAGACGGGACGAGGTGTTCCCATTCGTCCAAGACTCAGATGCCTGATCCGAGGAGGCTTGTCGCATGACCAGCACAGCAGCAAACCCGGAACGTACCAGTACCGACAACCACGCCCCGAACGTATGGCCGTGCCTGGCGTACACCGACGCCCGGGGCGCCATCCGCTTTCTCGTCGACACACTCGGATTCACCGAATCTGCGTGCTACGGCGACGGCGACACCGTCGACCACGCCGAACTGACGTGGCCGTACGGCGGGGGAGTCATGCTCGGCTCCGCCGGACGTGACACCCCACTCGATCAGCACGCCGACTCGGGGACGGTGTACCTCGTTGTTCCCGAGGACGCGATCGCCGACGCTCTCTACGGAAAGGTCCGCGCCTCCGCCGCGACCGTCACCGTGGAGTTGCGCGACGAGGACTACGGTTCACACGGCTTCACGTGCCGCGACCCGCAGGGAGTGTTCTGGAGTATCGGCACCTATGCGGGGCACGGATTCGGTCAGTGAACTCCTGATCGCAGAGGCGTGTGATCCGACGGCACCGTCTCCTCCGCACGCGGCGGGGGAGGCGGAGTGCCGTCACCGAACGGCCGGCCGCCGAGTTCTTCGCGGCCGTGCGGCGTCACCCAGCCCGAGAGATCGGGGCCCTTCGGTACGATCTGCGTCGGATTCACGTCGGTGTGCACGATGTAGTAGTGCTGTTTGATCTGCACGAAATCTGTCGTGTCGCCGAACCCCGGCGTCTGGAACAGGTCGCGCGCGTAGCCCCATAGCGCCGGGAACGCGGTGAGCGGATTCCGGTTGCATTTGAAATGACCGTGATAGACGGGATCGAATCGTGCGAGTGTCGTGAACAACCGGACGTCGGCTTCGGTGATCGTCTCGCCCACCAGGTAGCGCTGGTCGGAGAGCCTTTCCTCGAGCCAATCGAGCCGGGCGAACAACCGGTCGAACGCCGCGTCGTACTTGTCTTGTGACCCGGCGAACCCGCAGCGGTAGACGCCGTTGTTGACATCGCGATACACGAGATCGGCGACCTCGTCGATCTCGGTCCGCAACGACTCCGGATACAGGTCCGGTGCACCGTCGCGGTGGAACGCCGTCCATTCGGTCGAGAAGTCCAGCGTGATCTGCGCATAGTCGTTGGTGACGACTTTCCCGGTCGGTACGTCGACGATGGCGGGCACTGTGATGCCTCGGGAATAGTCGGATTGGCGCGCGAAGTACGCGTCCTGGAGACGTTCGATACCCAGCACGGGATCGACACCGCCGGGATCGAGGTCGAAGGTCCAGCTGCGCTGGTCGTGGGTCGGACCGCACAGGCCCAGCGACAGTGCATCCTCGAGACCGAGCAGTCGTCGCACGATCAACGTGCGGTTGGCCCACGGGCAGGCACGCGCAGCGACCAGACGGTAGCGTCCCGCTTCGACCGGGTACCCGTCGCGGCCGTCGGCGGTGATCCGTGTGGAGAGGTAGTGGGTGTCGCGAATGAATTCGGTACCCGGCGCGACGTAGCTCGCCTGGTCTGCGGCGCCTGTATTGTCTGCGGCTTTGCTGCTCATGGGGGTTCCTCGAATCGAATTGGTCACCGGTCTAGGTCGGCTACCGGGGCGGCATATGCAGTTTCTACCGGGCCGGTAGCCGCACTGTGGTGAGGGTTCCCCATTCGACGTACCCGGACACCGCGGCCAGCCCCCGTGCCGCCGCATTGTCGCGGCGGGCGCGCCACAGGGGGATCAGCCCGGAATCGAGCGCGTCGTGTGTGCACAGCGTCGCGACGGTGGCGCCCAGCCCGATCCGTCGATTGTCCGGCGTCGTCAGCACCCGCACGTCCGCGAGGAGCGACTGGAGTTCGCGGTAGCCCGCCGCGGCAAGTGGCTGATGGTCGTCGTCGAGCAGGACGAACGCCCGATCGGGTGCATCCGCGCCGACTTCGGTGCTGTCGTCGGGTGGGCAGCGACGTATCAGTTCGGCGAGGTCGGCGGTGTCGTGCGAGATCAGCGGATCCTTCACCCGCACCGCATCCGTCCAGTCCGGGCACAGGCAGAGCACCTCGGAGCGGACCGCGTAGCCACCTGCCGCAGCGCGCACAGCGCCTTCGTCCGCGGGTACGGACAGAGCCGCCACGGCGGACACGGCCGGTTCGGGTCCCACGACCGCGACGGCGTCACCGATGCGGAGCGCTCGAACCGTGGTGGATGTGTCGTCCACTTCCGTCACGAGTCCACCTGAAGAGAGCGCGTCGTCCGCGAGACCGAATTCGCGGCACCACGCGAGGGCCGCGATGCTCGAGAGATGGGGGTCCACGGGAATACCGTATCCCGCAGGACGAGCAGGGGACTTGTAGTGGGGCTCGGCCCAGCGGGCGGAAATTCGACGCACATCGGAACACGGTTCTCCGGCCAGAATGTGATGCACGCCATATAGTGCAAGCACGGACAGTGTTGGAGGTGGCGATGTCGCTGGCGGTCGTCGGAGTGTCCGCGGGAGCGGGTTGGCTGGAGAGTGAACGCGTCATGCGCCGCTGCGGCGGGGTTCTGCACTACGAAGACCTCGAACCGTGTCTTGCCGAGATGCTCGATCGCAGTGCGTTGCGGTACTCGAACCGTGTTGCCGCGATCGATGGAGACGGCCGCGCCGTCACCTACCGAGATCTGTGGACCGAAGCGGCGAAAGTCGCGGGAGGGCTCCTCGACCAAGGCGTCGGCCCGGCCGACCGCGTCGTGGTGCATCACCGGAACGGGTTCGAGTGGCTGCGCGCGTTCCTCGGGGTTGTGCTTGCCGGTGGTGTGCCGGTCCTGCCCGACCCCACGTGCAGCGACACAGAAGTCGACTGGTCGGCATTCGACAGCGGCGCCGTGCTCATTCTGGACGGGACTCTCCCCGAGGGAGTTCCGTTCCTCGATGGCGGTGCCTCGCCGGACGAATTGGCGCTGCTCTACTACGTCCGAGGCTGCGGTGGCGACCTGCGCGGCGTGGAACTGACCAATACGAACGTCCTGTCGACGATCGAGGCGGTGGGGCACGCCATGGATCTGGTGAACGATCCCGGCCGTACCGTGATCACCGCACCGTTGTGCACGGCGGTGGGGTGCAGCGTGCAGCTGCTCCCGACCCTCGCGTTCGGAGGAACCGTTGTCGCTGCGGGCGCGCGGGGCACCCGCGTGCCGTGGCGGCATCTTCGAGCGTCGTTCCCGGCGTCGCGTTGCATCCGAGGGTGGGGGGTCGCCGAGACCGGAGGAATCGGTCTGCTGCTGCCGTCCGAGCATCGACGCAGGCATCCGCGCAGTGTCGGTGTGCCCTTCGGTGGGATGGAGGTCGCGTTGCTTGGTCCGGAGGCCGACGAAGGACGAGGCGAACTGCTGTGCCGCGGGCCGAGCGTCGCCCGAGGTTATTGGAACAATCCTGTGGCAACCGCCGAGATGTTCGACGACGGCTGGTTCCGCACCGGAGACCAGGTCTCCATCGACGACGCCGGTTTCGTCAATCCTGTCGCAGTGCGGGTGTCGTGACGGACACTCACGACCGGGGCGGGGCAGAGTTGCACGTTCACATCGAAGGAACCCTCGAACCCGAGTTGATCTTCGCGCTCGCGGAACGCAATCGCACCGAACTCCCGTACCGGGACCTCGACGATCTGCGTGGCAGATACGAGTTCGACGACCTCGTGTCGTTTCTCGACCTCTACTACGCCAACATGGAGGTCCTGCGCACGGCAGAGGATTTCGCCGACCTCGCCCGCGCGTACTTCGCGAGGGCGGCGCAGGCCGGCATCACGCGGGCCGAGTTCTTCTTCGATCCGCAGGCCCACACGGCGCGCGGAGTGGAATTGCGCGAGGTCGTCGACGGTCTCTCCGACGCCGTCGCCGGTTCACGTCGCGAGTACGGCATCGAGGTCGCGATGATCGCGTCGATCGTGCGCGATCGCCCCGTACCCGAGGCGAACGACACCTTTACGGAGCTGATGGCGATGCAGGCGCCGATCATCGCCCTCGGACTCGATTCGGCGGAGGTCGGATATCCGCCGTCGCTGTTCGAGGATGTGTTCGCCCGGGCTCGTGCGGAAGGCCTGCGTGTCACGGCCCACGCTGGGGAAGAAGGGCCGCCGGAGTACGTCTGGCAGGCACTGGATCTGCTCGGTGCCGAGCGCATCGACCACGGTATCCGCTCTCTCGAAGATCCGGACCTCGTCACGCGCCTGGTGGAGGAACAGATTCCGTTGACGGTGTGCCCGTTGTCGAATGTCCGGTTGCGGGTGGTCGATACGCTCGCAGGTCATCCGTTGCGCCGCATGCTCGGCGAAGGATTGTCGGTGAGTGTGAACTCCGACGATCCCGCGTACTTCGGCGGGTATGTGGACGATGCGTTCACCGGGTTGCGTGAGCATCTCGGGTTGACCGACGAGGAACGGGCGGTGCTGGTGACCAACTCGATGCGCGCCGCCTTCCTCTGATCGCGATCCGCGCGCTACGCGCCGAGCACCCGCTGCAGGTACGCATTGTCGAACACCCGCTGCGGATCGACACGGTCCCGCACCGCGAGAACGTCATCGAACCGGGGGTATGCCTCACTCAGCTCGGCGGCGGTGAGCCCGTGCAGTTTCCCCCAGTGCGGGCGTCCGCCGACGGACCGTGCGATGGTCTCGAAGGCCGAGAAGTACTCGCGATGCTCGCCTCGGTGGAATTGGTGCACTGCCACATAGGCGGTGTCGCGTTCATGGGCGGTGGACAACCAGACATGGTCCGCAGCTGCGAAGCGCACCTCGATGGGGAACCCGATCCGCAGGTCCGAGCGGTTCAGCCACGTGGTGAGCTCGGTCAGGACCGTGGTCAGTGCATCGACCGGTATCGCGTATTCCATCTCCTTGAACCGCACACGCCGTTTCGACGCGAACACTCGGTGGCTACGATCGGTGTAGGTGCGCTGCGACAGTGCGCGCGACGACACGGAATTGAGTCGGGGGATGGTAGCGGGCACCCGGGTTCCCAAGTGCTGGAAAGCATTGAACACGCCGTTGGAGAGGACTTCGTCGTCGACGAACCCTCGAATCCGCCCGATGGGATCGACCGGCGCGGTGCCGGGCAGTCGGGTGTTGCTCTTGGTGAGCACACCGTCGGTATGGGGGAACCAGTAGAACTCGAAATGGTCGGCGCGCAGCCGGTCGTCGAGGCCGTCCAGAGTCTCGCTCAGGGATGCCGGTGCCTCGTGGGCGCGCAGCCGGAAGGCAGAGACGCACTCGAACGTCACGCTCGTGAGGACGCCGAACGCCCCGATCCCGAGCCGGGACACCTCGAACAGGTCGGGGTCGTGTTCGGGGGAGCACTCGACCACCGATCCGTCGGCAAGCACCGTCGTCACCGCACGAACCTGCGCTGCGAGGCCGGTGAAACCCACTCCGGTTCCGTGGGTTCCGGTGGAAATTGCCCCGGCCACGGACTGGATGTCGATGTCGCCGAGGTTCGGCAGCGCGAGACCGAGTGCCCACAGTTGCTCGCTCGTGTCGCGCAGACGTGTCCCCGCCCGCACACTCACGAGCGCGCCGGTCGCGGTGGGCGACACGGCCTCGATTCCCGTCATCCGGTCGAGTGAGAGCAGAGTTCCATCGGTGACGGCGACGCCGGTGAACGAATGGCCCGCGCCGACTGCCTTGACGCGTCGGCCCTGGTCGGCAGCGCGCGCGACTAATTCTGCAAGCTCGGCGGTGCTGCCGGGTGTATCGAACCGCAGGGGGCTCGAGTGCTCGATCCGTGCCCAGTTGTGCCACGTCGCCATCCCCACATAATCAACCTGGACACGCGTTCAAGTCAATACCGTGCTTCGGGTGCCGGTCCCGAACTACCATCGGGGAATGTCGAACCGGTTGCCTGCGGACGAGCGTCGAACCCAACTCGTCGAATCTGCACTGGAACTTGCCGAAGGCGGTGGCGTCGGCGCGGTCACGGTCCGGGCAGTTGCGGAGAACGCCGGGGTGTCGTTGGGGGTGGTGCACTACTGTTTCGACAGCAAAGAGGCGCTTGTCGTCGCGATGGCGGAGACGCTGATTCAGCAACTTGCCGACACCATGCGCACAGCGTTCGACATCCCCTACGACGAGCCTGTGCCGCAGGGCGTTCGCGGGTTGCGCGAACTGCTGTACAGAGGGCTCAGCGCCGCGTGGCCGTCGATCGAGGCCACGGCAGGGCGTCAACTCCTCACCTACGAAATCACTACCTATTCGCTTCGCCACCGCAATGCGGGTGCGCTCGGCGGCGACGTCGCGCTGCAGCAGTACCGCATCATGGACGAACAGGCGCATGCGTTCCTCGCAGCGTGTGCCGAGCAGACCGGAACGACCTGGACGGAACCGATCGAATCCGTGGCGCGGACCGCGCTTTCCCTCATCGACGGCTTCACGCTTCGCTGGCTTGTCGACCGCGAAAGCGAGTCGATCGTCGGTGAACTCGACGACATGGCAGCGATCATCGCTGCTCGTGCCGTCACAAAACCCTGACACTCACCCTGGCGCCGTACTCGCCCCGCACCGATGGGATCACCCTTGAGCACTGCTGTACCCGACAACACTGCTGTACCCGACAACACTGCTGTACCCGACACGGCGGTTCTCGACCGTCTCGATGCAGCAACGTCGGAGCTGGATCCACCGTTCGCGGCATTGGACCTGACCACGTTGCGGAGCAACGCGGATGATCTGGTGCGCCGTGCGTCGGGCACTCCC
Organism: Rhodococcus ruitaii; assembly: GCF_055230935.1. Lineage (NCBI taxonomy): Bacteria > Bacillati > Actinomycetota > Actinomycetes > Mycobacteriales > Nocardiaceae > Rhodococcus > Rhodococcus ruitaii. Next base: position 273,736 of record NZ_JBUYWC010000002.1, read on the forward strand.
GTGCGGGTCGCGAGCAAGTCGGTGCGCTGCCGAACCGTACTCGAGGAGGTGCTCGGTTCCGGTCTCACTGCGCGGGGTGGGTTTCAGGGCATCATGGCGTACTCGTTGCGTGAGGCACTCTGGCTGGTCGAGTGCGGTGCACGCGACATCCTGCTCGGATATCCCACCGTCGACCGCGCGGGGCTCGCGGAACTCGCTGCCGACCCTGTCGCGCTCAGGGCGGTGACCCTCATGATCGATGCGCCCGCGCAACTGGACCTGATCCGAAATGCTCTGGGCGCCAAAAGAATCCGTCCCCGTGTGTGCCTCGACGTGGATGCCTCGCTGCGTATCGGACCGGTGCACCTCGGGGTACGGCGGTCGCCGCTGCGCACCCCTGACCACACAGCCGAACTCGCGCGGATCGCTGCGGCCGGTAATTTCGACGTGGTCGGAGTCATGTTCTACGAGGCGCAGATCGCGGGACTGCCCGATACGTCGCTGCCTGTGCGGCTGGTCAAGCGAATATCGGCGAGGGAACTCGCGACACGGCGAGGCGAGGTGGTCGACGCGGTCCGCACTGTCGTCGGCGACCTCGAGATCGTCAACAGTGGCGGCACCGGATCACTCGAGGTGAGTTCGTCCGATCCGGTGGTCACCGAGGTGACTGCTGGATCGGGACTGTACGTACCGACGCTGTTCGACGCTTACGACTCGTTCGCGCCGAATCCCTCGTTGTTCTTCGCCCTGGCTGCCGTGCGCAAGCCGACGCCGTCGATCACCACTGTGTTCGGCGGCGGATACATCGCGTCGGGACCGCCGGGTGCAAACCGTGTTCCCCGCCCGGTCCGGCCTGCAGGACTGAGGCTTCTGCGCAACGAGGGGGCGGGTGAGGTGCAGACCCCGGTGTGCGGCCGTGCCGCATCGGATGTCCCCATCGGTGGGCGTGTGTGGTTCAGGCATGCGAAGGCGGGGGAGTTGTGCGAGCGATTCACGCAGATTCACGTGGTCGAGGCCGGTACTCGTACGACCGTTCCGACCTACCGCGGCGAGGGCCACTGCTGGTGACCGGTCGGTGAAGGTGAGCGGATAATGCACCCATGCCGTTCTTCGACGGGGCCGCAGGCCGCATCCACTACCGCAGCTGGAATACCGACGAGGCGTCGGCCGGCGTCGTCTTTGCGCACGGCATCAGGCAGCACACGGGCAACTACCATCGCTTCGCAGCAGGCCTCGGTGCTCGCGGTATCGCGTTGTGGGGCATCGACCTGGCCGGGCACGGATTGTCCGAGGGAGAGCCCGATGCGCCGGGGCTCGTCGCGTCCCACGCAGCGGATCTGTCCGCGCTGACCACGATCGCGGAGGCCGCCGGGGCGCCGCTCGTGCTGATGGGGCATTCACTCGGTGCCGCGTCGGCGCTCGCGCTGCTGTGCACCGACGCCGATCGATTCCGGGCTGCCGTCCTGTGCGGGACTCCGCGGTCGGCGACGCGACGCGAGTTCGCGTGGGCACTGACCGAATCCCGCCTGCCCGTTCTTGCTGTGCACGGCATCGACGACCGGCTCGCTCCCGTCGAACGGGTGCGGGCGTGGGCCGTGGAGGTACCGAACCTGCAGTTCGACGAGTACCCCGACGCCGGCCACGATCTGCTCCACGAACCGGTCCATCGCGCAGTCACCCGCGACATCGCAGAATTCGTCCTCGCCGCCACTGCCGGGCCTTGACCGCTTCCCCTGAGCGAGCGAAAGTGCCATTCGTCTCGATCAGGAGAGTGAATGGCACTTTCGCTCAGGAGTGCGCGGGTAGGCGGGTCAGGCGTAGAGCCCCGCGATCGCCGCGCCGTGCTTGTCGTGGATGATGTTGCGCTTGAGCTTGAGTGTCGGAGTCAGCTCGCCGGTCTCGATCGAGAAGTCCGTCTCGAGGATCCGGTACTTCTTGATCGCCTCGGCCTTCGAGACCCTGGCGTTGGTGGTCGCCACTGCCGAGTCGATTTCCGCGATCAGATCGGGGTTCTTGATCAGATCCGCGACCCCACTGTCCGCAGGCAGACTGTGGCGCTCGAGCCAGCCCGGGAGGGTTTCCGAGTCGATGGTGATGAGCGCACCGATGAACGGCTTCGCATCGCCGACGACGAGGACCTGGCTGATCAGCGGGTGCGCACGCAGGGAATCCTCGAGGATTGCGGGTGCAACGTTCTTGCCGCTTGCGGTGACGAGAAGTTCTTTCTTTCGTCCGGTGATCGTGATGAACCCGTCGGAGTCGATCGAGCCGATATCACCGGTGTGGAACCAGCCGTCGCGGATCGCATCGGCGGTGGCCGCGTCGTTCTGCCAGTAGCCGTCGAACACCACGGGGCCCTTGAGCAGCAGTTCGCCGTCCTCTGCGATCTTCGCGGAGTGCCCGTTGAGGGGCCGCCCGACAGTGCCCACCTTCTGGTGTTGCGGGGTGTTCATGACGATGCCGCCGGTGGTCTCGGTGAGGCCGTAGCCCTCGTAGACCGTGACGCCGATGCCACGGAAGAAGTGGCCGAGGCGTGCACCGAGTGCCGCGCCACCCGAGACGGCGCGATCGGCGTTGCCGCCGAGCGCATCGCGAAGCTTGCCGTAGACGAGCTTGTCGAACAATGCGTGCTTGACCTTGAGTACGATGCCGGGGCCTCCCGCTTCGAGTGCCTTGCTGTACTCGATCGCGGTGTCGGCCGCCTTGTCGAAGATCTTGCCCTTGCCGCCGTCGTACGCCTTCTGCTTGGCAGAGTTGTAGACCTTCTCGAACACGCGGGGAACCGAGAGGATGAAGTTGGGCTTGAATGCGGCGAACTGGTCGATCAGGGTCGTCAGATCCGACGTATGGCCCACCGTGACCTTGTGATCGAATGACGCGAAGGAGATGAGCCTGGCGAACACGTGTGCGAGGGGCAGGAACAGCAGCGTGCGCTGACCCGGCTCCATCGAGTCGGGCAGGCCCAGTTGGGCGGCGGTGGACTCCGAATAGAAGTGCCGATGCTTGAGCTGCACACCCTTGGGTCGGCCGGTGGTGCCCGAGGTGTAGATGAGGGTGGCGGCGGATTCCGCGTTCACCTGCGTGCGGCGCTCCTCGACCTGCTCGTCGGTGATCGCGGAGCCACGTGCGGTGAGCTCCTCGATTGCGCCCTTGGCACCCGAATCGGGATCGATCTGCAAGAGTTCGCGCACGGTCGGTGCGGCGTCGGCGACCTCACGGACGATGTCGGCTTGCGCGCTGTTCTCGACGATGAGCAGGGATGTTCCCGAATCTTCGAGGATCCACTTCGATTGGTCCGCTGCGGAAGTTTCGTAGATCGCGACCGTGGCACCACCTGCGGTCCAGATCGCGTAATCCAGCAGCACCCACTCGTAGCGGGTGCTCGAGAGGATCGCGACACGGTCGCCCAGCTCCACTCCCGATGCCATCAAGCCCTTCGCTACGGCGCGCACCTCGGCGGCGAACTGGACTGCCGTGACCGGGACCCACTTACCGTCGATGAGGCGTTCGAACGGCACGAAGTCGGGAGACTCCTTCTCGTGCCGGAACACCGAATCTGCCATCGACACGTCGTCCGGAATCGCGAACGACTGCGGAACGGCAATCTCACCCATCTGTGACCCCTCCATCTTTTTGAACTTGCGATGTGCATTGCATCACAAAGCGTCCGCTCCCGCACCACCCGGACTGCCGGTTTTGGGAGGTTTCAAGTCTCATTGTGCGTGATCTGCGACACGAAAGCTACCCGCAGGTAGCTTCGATGCCGAAAGTCGAGTCCGGGACGCTACGAGCTGTCGCGCAGGATGTCAGCGGCTTCGTCGTCGCTCAGCTGATGAAAGTCGCGATAACCCGCACCCACGGAGTCGTGCTCCGGAGGCGCCCACGGGCAGATCACTTCGTCTGCTTCCCGCGCGACCCTGGCCAAAGCGTCCCGGGAGGCGATGGGAACGGCGAGTACCACCCGCGCGGCACCGGCAGCGCGCGCGGCCAGGCAGGCGACTGCTGCGGTCGCCCCGGTTGCCATACCGTCGTCGACGATGACAGCGGTGCGACCGCCCAGTGCGACCCGTTCGCGACCGGAACGCAGCAGTGCGCCACGACGTTCCAATTCGTCCTGCTCGTGTGCCTGAACGTGTTCGATGGACTCGGCGCGGATTCTTGCGAGCCGGATCACATCCTCGTTGAGGACCCGGATGCCGCCCTCGGCGATCGCGCCCATCGCAAGTTCGGGGTGCCAGGGCACTCCGAGCTTGCGGACGACGAGGACGTCGAGGGGAGCGCCGAGCGCGCGGGCGACCTCGCGGCCCACCGGCAGCCCGCCGCGGGGCAGCGCGAGAACGACGGTGTCCGCTCCACGAAGATGCTCGACCGAGCGGGCGAGCCGCCGACCGGCCTCTTCACGCGAGGAGTACCGCCGCACCACCCCAGTGTATGAACCCGACGCGAGCGATGGCGACAGCTGCTGCGGAGAAGCCGCAGTTCCAGCGGAGCTGTTGCCGACCGAGGGCGGTGGCGGTGGGCGCGCTCGACTGTTCTACCGGCGGGTAGAGTCCCGGGTCGAGGACTCATGAGTGCCGACACACCCCTGCTCGGGGCGTGTTTCGGCACACTCTTACGTGGGTGTGGCACGGAATCGCCGTGCCATCCGATAAACTGCTGGTCAAATGAGTGAAATCGAAAACGCCCCCGACCAGGAGACCGCATCCCTCACGTTTGCCGATCTCGACATCGACGACCGTGTGCTGAAGGCTCTTTCGGACGTGGGTTATGAGTCCCCGTCGCCGATCCAGGCGGCAACCATCCCACCACTGCTGGAGGGTCGGGACGTCGTCGGTCTCGCTCAGACCGGCACCGGCAAGACGGCCGCGTTCGCAGTGCCCATCCTCTCCCGGATCGACACCTCGAAGAAGCGGCCCCAGGCGCTCGTGCTCGCGCCCACCCGAGAACTCGCGCTGCAGGTGGCGGAGGCTTTCGGCAAGTATTCGTCACACATCCCGGGCCTGCATGTGCTGCCCATCTACGGTGGGCAGGCCTATGGTGTCCAGCTCTCCGGGCTGCGCCGCGGTGCGCAGGTCATCGTCGGCACCCCCGGACGTGTGATCGATCACCTCACCAAAGGCACTCTCGACATCTCGGAGCTCGAATTCCTCGTCCTCGACGAGGCCGACGAGATGCTCACGATGGGCTTCCAGGAGGACGTCGAGCGGATTCTTGCGGACACCCCCGAGACCAAACAGGTCGCGCTGTTCTCGGCGACGATGCCCGGCGCGATTCGCCGGTTGTCGAAGCAGTACCTGAACAACCCGCAGGAGATCACGGTCAAGTCGAAGACCACGACCTCCTCCAACACGACCCAGCGCTGGGTGCTCGTGTCGCATCAGCGCAAGCTCGATGCACTGACACGCATCCTCGAGGTCGAGTCGTTCGAGGCGATGATCATCTTCGTTCGGACAAAGCAGGCCACCGAAGACCTCGCTGAGCGACTGCGCGCGCGGGGGTTCTCCGCTGCCGCGATCAATGGCGACATCGTGCAGGCGCAGCGTGAACGGACTATCGGTCAGCTCAAGAGCGGAGCCCTGGACATCCTGGTTGCCACCGATGTCGCGGCCCGTGGTCTCGATGTCGAGCGCATCAGCCACGTCGTCAACTACGACATTCCCCACGACACCGAGTCGTACGTACACCGCATCGGCCGCACCGGTCGCGCAGGGCGCAGCGGCGATGCACTGCTGTTCGTGGCGCCGCGGGAGCGGCACCTGCTCAAGGCGATCGAACGGGCCACGCGCCAGCCGGTCACCGAGATCCAGCTGCCCAGCGTCGACGATGTCAACGCGCAGCGTGTGGCCAAGTTCAACGACTCGATCACCGAGGCGCTGACGTCCGAGCACCTGCAGCTGTTCCGCACGTTCATCGAGGACTACGAGCGTGAACACGATGTTCCGCTCGCAGACATAGCGGCCGCGTTGGCTGTGCTGTCGCGCGATGGCGATTCGTTCCTCATGGAGGAACAGCCGGAGCCCATCGCCCCGGCTCGCCGTGAGCGTGAACCCCGTGAGCGTCCGCCGCGCCGCTTCGACGACGGGCCGAAGGTGGGTCGTGACGGCCAGGAGATGGCGACCTATCGCATCGCAGTGGGCAAGCGCCATCGCGTGCAGCCCGGCGCGATCGTCGGTGCCATCGCGAACGAAGGCGGGCTGCGCCGAGGCGACTTCGGGCATATCAGCATCCGCGCCGACCACAGCCTCGTCGAGCTACCCAAGGATCTGCCGCAACAGGCCCTCGAAGCGTTGCGTGCCACGCGCATCTCCGGAGTGTTGATCCAGCTTCAGCCCGATACCGGTGCGCCGGGTGGACGCCCCGGGGCGTATCGCGGCGGCGATCGTCGCGGTGGAGATCGGCGTGGTGGCGATCGTCGCGGTGGTCGCAAGGACTACGGTAGCGGCGACTTCACCCACCGCAGCGACCGCGGTGGTCGCGGTAGCTATCGCGACTGAAAGTCGTTCACAGAGTATCGATCACGGCGCCTCCGCCAGCACGTCCGCGGTGGCGCCGTCGATCGATTCCCGGATGATGTCGGCGGCGCGACCCTGCTCACCGGAGATCCGGTCGATATTCTCTTCGAGTCCGTCGAGCAGGTGGTTGAGCAGCGCCGCCAGGCTCATCGTCGACGCGCTGGGGATGCTGCGTGCCTGTTCTGTTGTCAGACCGGACAACGATCCGCGTAGTCCGGCGAACTGGTTTCCGAGGATCGTCAGCAGCAGTTCGGTTTCTCGGTCGGTCTGTGTCGTCATGCCTGAAGTATCGACGCATTCGCGGATGATTTCGGTCCGGAATCTGCGAACTGGGTTCGATACAGCTCTGCGTAGCGTCCTCCGGCCGCGAGCAACTCCTGATGCCCGCCACGTTCGACGATGCGGCCGGCCTCGACCACGAGAATCTGATCGGCCGCCCGAATTGTCGACAAGCGGTGCGCGATCACGACCGACGTACGGCCTACGAGTGCCTCGGTGAGTGCTTCCTGCACGGCGGCTTCGGACGTCGAATCCAGATGCGCGGTCGCTTCGTCGAGAATTACCACACGCGGTTGTGCCAGTAGCAGACGCGCGATGGTCAATCGCTGACGTTCACCGCCCGACAGGCGGTAACCGCGTTCCCCGACGACGGTGTCGAGACCACTCGGCAGGCTGCGGATCAGTTCGTCGAGTCGGGCGCGGCGCAGTGCGTCCCACGCTTGCTCCTCGGTGGCGTGGGGCTGGGCCAGCAGCAGATTACCGCGGATCGTGTCGTGGAACAGGTGGCCGTCCTGCGTGACGAGGCCGACAGTGTCCCGTATCGAATCCGCCGTCAACGTGCGCACGTCTGTGTCGCTGAGCAGCACGGATCCCGTATCGACGTCATACAGACGCGGAATCAATTGCGCAATAGTCGATTTCCCGGCTCCCGAGGATCCGACGAGCGCGACCATCTCGCCCGGCTCGACGCGGAACGACACGTCGTGCAGCACCGTCTCGCCGCCGCGCGAGTCGAGCACCGCGACCTCTTCGAGCGACGCGAGCGACACCTTGTCGGCCGACGGATAAGCGAAACCCACGTCGCGCACCTCCACTGCGACCGGACCGTCCGGAACGGGCTTCGCGTCGGGGATCTCGCGGATCAGTGGTGTCAGGTCGAGGATCTCGAACACTCGCTCGAAACTTACCATCGCGCTCATCACGTCCATCCGCGCGCTGGCCAGGGCTGTGAGCGGGGAATACAGGCGGGTGAGCAGCATTGCCATCGCCACGACCGAACCCGGATCGAGCTGCCCGCGCAGCGCGTAGAAGCCTCCGAGGCCATAGACCAGTGCCAGGGCGAGCGCCGAGACGAGGGTCAGAGCGGTCACGAACACGGTCTGCAGCATGGCGGTCCGAACCCCGATGTTTCGGACGCGCCGTGCACGCACCGCGAACTCGCTCGACTCGTGGGTGGGGCGGCCGAACAGTTTGACCAGCGTCGCGCCGGGAGCAGAGAATCGCTCGGTCATTTGCGTGTTCATCATCGAATTATGGTTGGCGGCTTCACGACTCAACTGTGCGATCCGGGTGCCCATGGCGCGTGCGGGAATGACGAAGATTGGAAGCAGCAGCAATGCGAGGAGGGTGATCTGCCACGAGATACCGAACATGACGACGAGCGTGATCACCAGCGTGACGACGTTGCCGGCGACACCCGAGAGAGTGTCGCTGAACGCGCGTTGCGCACCGATCACGTCGTTGTTCAGACGCGAGACCAGTGCACCGGTGCGGGTGCGGGTGAAGAAGGCGATCGGCATCCGCTGCACATGATCGAAGACCGCTGTGCGCAGATCCAGAATCAGATCTTCACCGATGCTCGACGACAACCACCGGTTGGCGATACCCAGTCCCGCCTCGACCAGTGCGATCGCCGCGATGATGATCGCCAGCCACACCACAACCGAGAGAGCGGCGTTGTCGACGATCGCGTCGACCACGCGGCCCGCGAGAACCGGTGTTGCCACTCCGAGTGCTGCGATGAGCACACTCAAGATCAAGTACGCGATGATGTTGCGCCGATGCGGCCGGGCGAATGCGCCGATCCTGCGCATTGTTGCGCGCGAGAACGGGCGTCGGTCGCTTTCGGCGTGCATCGCGTTGTACATCGCGTTCCACGCCGTGACTTCCATGCTCATGGGTGAGCCCTCCTTGTGTCGCGCTCGACGGTAGAACCTCGAGCGCGCTCGAGGTCAAGCGTAGACGCGCGGGAGGATTAGTTCGCCACGTCGATCACCAGGCGGGTGGGATCCGTGAGGGCAGAGACCGAGAACGGGGTGCCAGCGTCGGCCACTCCGATGAATGACTGTGTCACGCCCTCGAACACACCTGATCCGTTGACTTCGACGACGGAGCCGCCTGGCGATCCGAGAACCGGGTTCGGACCCGAGTACGGCTCCACCCCACTGTCGAACGGGTACGCCGACCCGTCGATGAGCACCTGGATCACGGCGCCACCGGCGACGGGGATCTCGTTTCCGCTGCCGTCCTGGATCGCCCTGTCGACGTAGCCGACCCGCCACCCGGGGGTGCCGTCACCGCCGAGTTCGTACACGACGCGGTCGAATCCGTCGTGCTGCCCGGTGCGGATATCGGTGACCGTGAGCTTCGCGCCGTCGCCGGCGGGGGAGACCTTGTCGGCTGTATCGGTGGGGATCGTCGCCGAAGCATCCGGTGCTTCGACCTGCGTTTCGATCGATGCCGCAGACTCGGGTGCGGGGTCGCCGGTGGCGGTGCATCCCGCGAGAACCAACGCGGCGGCGGTGATGGCGAGGGCATGACGGGTGCGAAGCATGAGCCTCATGATACGGCGCCGATGCGTCGGACAGAGGGAGGTGCGGCGCGGGTCTTGACGGGCGAGGATTCGAGCTGCACAATTCAACACACGATGATTTCAACACTCGATGAATTGAGTGGACCATGAATGTCTGTTCCGAATCCTTCGCCGTCGACGTCCGTGATCTGCAGATCCGCCGCGGCACTCACCGAGCGCTCGTAGATGTGAACGTCCAGGTCGCCCGCGGATCGATCACCGGGTTGCTCGGCCCCTCCGGTTGCGGGAAGACCACGCTGATGCGGTCGATCGTCGGCACCCAGATCGTCGAATCCGGCAGTGTCACCGTGCTCGGGAAACCCGCCGGTTCTGCGGACCTGCGCCGACGCGTCGGGTACGTCACCCAGGCGCCGAGCGTGTATCTCGATCTGTCGGTCACCGAGAACGTCTCCTACTTCGCCGCGCTCTACGGCCGGCGGGGCTCGGCCGTCACCGACACGATCGCCGCAGTCGGACTGACCGACCATGCACGCAATGCCGCGAGCGCACTCTCAGGAGGTCAACTCGGACGCCTGTCGCTCGCGTGCTCCCTCGTCGGAGACCCAGAGCTTCTCGTCCTCGACGAGCCCACCGTCGGCCTCGATCCGGTCCTGCGTGCAGAACTGTGGGAACACTTCCGGACCCTGGCTGCGCGTGGCGCCACGCTCCTCGTTTCCAGCCACGTCATGGATGAGGCCGACCACTGCGACGAACTGGTCCTGCTCCGAGACGGCCGATTGATCGCGCAGCTCACGCCGGGCGAATTGCGTGATCGGACTGGCGAGCCGAGCCTCGAAAACGCCTTCCTCCACCTGATCCGAACCTCGACGGGAGCGTGATCATGAGCGTCGTCATCTATGCCTCCACCACCACCCGAATCCTCCGGCAGCTCAGATCCGACCACCGCACGGTCGCGATGATCGTGTTCGTGCCGAGCCTGCTGATGATCCTGCTGTACTTCATGTACCAGAACGCGCCTGTCGGGCCGGGCGGTTTCTCGCTGTTCGATCAAATCGCCGTGACCATGCTCGGGATACTGCCGTTCGTCGTGATGTTCCTGGTCACGTCCATTGCGATGCAGCGTGAACGAAGCTCGGGCACGCTCGAGCGGCTTCTCACCACACCGTTGACGAAACTCGACCTGCTTGCCGGGTACGGCAGCGCGTTCTCCCTCGCCGCGGCACTCCAGGCCGGGCTCGCGTGCGCCGTGGCGTTCTGGCTCCTCGGCGTCACCAGCGCGGGATCGGTGGCATGGGTGCTTGTTACAGCAGTTCTGGTCGCGGTACTCGGTGTGTCGCTGGGACTGTTGTGCAGCGCGTTCGCCCGCACCGAATTTCAAGCGGTGCAATTCATGCCGGTGCTCGTGATCCCGCAGTTCCTGCTGTGCGGCCTGCTCGTTCCGCGCGAGCAACTCCCGGACTGGTTGCGCTGGATCAGCAATGTGCTGCCGTTGAGCTACGCGGTGGAGGCGTTGCAGGAGATCACCCGGTACCCGGGAACCACCGCCGTCATGGTGCGTGACCTCATCGTCGTGGCAGCCTTCGCTGCGGCAGCTCTCGCGCTCGGGGCCGCGACTCTGCGCCGGCGGACGCCGTGACCACCGGATCGCGGGGTGCTCCGCGCTCGGGCCGGCGCCCAGGCAAGTCGGGTGCGCGCGAAACTATCCTCGATTCTGCTCGGGAGATGTTTGCCGCCAACGGGTTCGACAAGACGACCGTGCGGGCGGTGGCCTCGCGCGCCGGTGTGGATCCCGCGCTCGTGCATCACTACTTCGGTACGAAGATCGAACTGTTCACCGCGGCCATCGCGCTACCCGTCGACCCCCGAGACATCCTCGAGCCGGTGTACGAAACACCGGTCGAGGACCTCGGTCACGCCCTCGCCACCGCACTGATCGGAGTGTGGGAGTCCCCGCACCGTGACGCCGCGGTGGCGATGTTTCGCACGCAGATCGCAGGTGGCGAAGCAGGTTTGATCCGGACGTTCCTGCTCGACGTGGCGCTCGAGCCGCTCCTCGACAGGATCGACCGGCCCGTCGGTACGGGTCTGCTGCGCGCGGAGTTGGTGGCGACACAGATGACGGGCGTGATGCTCATGCGCTACGTCCTGGGGCTCGAGCCCTTGGCGTCTCTGCCGCCCGGGCAACTCATCGAGATCATCGCGCCTACAGCGCAGCGCTATCTCACCGGCGACCTACCGGATGTCACCGGATCGGATCACCACGGCACGGATCCGTGACGGTCGATGAACATGCCCGCCGGTGAATCGGAGGTGCACGCCTCCACGATCGCGTCGGTACCCTCTTCGACCGATTGCGGCCCGGAGAAGCCGTTGAACGCGGTCGCCGTGTAGCCGGGGTCGACGGCCACGACATGTACATCCGGAAGTGCCTTCGCATACATGGTGGTCACCATGTTCAGGGCTGCCTTCGACGACTGGTACACGAGGCCGTGGAAGGTCGATTCGATCCGCGCGGGATCATTCGTGACGGCAAACGAACCCATCCCACTCGACACCATCACCAGTCGCGGCGACGAGGATTGCGTGAGCAGCGGCAGGAACGTGTGGGTCACGCGGACCGGTCCGAGCAGATTCACCCCGAAAACCGGCAGGAAGTCGGCTGGCACAGTATCGACGGGAGCAGCGAACCGTCCTCCGATACCGGCGTTGTTCACCAGAACGTCGAGACCGGTGCCGGATTCCGAGACGGCCTGGTATGCGGCGGTGACGGAGTCGTCTTTCGTGACATCGAGCTCGACGACCCGGAGGTCGGCCGCGGGGCGCTCGGCTCGGATCTTCGCGGCGACTTCGTGTCCGGCGTCGATGTTGCGAACGCCCATCCAGACGGTGTGTCCCCCGGCGGCGAGCCGGCGGCAAGTTTCGGCGCCGAGCCCTCCGGTAGCGCCGGTGACGAGGACTGTGAATACATGGTGAGTGGTCATGTCTTCACGTTCGCCTGCCGGTTCGCGCCTTTCCAGGGCCGGATGATCGTGGGATCGACCGTACTACCCACGCATCACAACAAGGCGTCATGCTGGGGGCATGGCGATCAACCGCATCGAACTGGCAGCCGTACTGCGGCACGCGCGTGAACGGATCACTCCGGGCGATGTCGGGTTGCCGTCCGGTTCGCGCCGCCGCACCCCGGGACTGCGACGTGAAGAGGTCGCGATGCTGGCCGGGATCAGCGTGGACTATGTCGTCCGGCTCGAGCAGGGGCGCGGACCGGTTCCGTCGGCGCAGGTGCTCAGCGCGTTGGCTCGAGCGTTGCGAATGGACCTCCACGGACGCACTCAACTGTTCCATCTGGCGGGTGTCGCGCCTCCGGTCCCGGGCACGGTCGACATGCATGTGCGGCCGAGTGTACTGCGCTTGATCGACCGATTCGCCGACCTGCCGGTTCTGGTGATGAGCGTGAAGGGCGATGTCCTCGCCTGGAACGCGATGGCGTCGGCACTGCAGGGGGACTGGTCTGCGATACCGCCACACCGTCGCAACATCAACAGGTTGAGGTTCCTTCCAGACCCCGCGGATCCACCCATGAGCAGTGTCGGTGCCACCGCCGAGGAAGCCGCGGCAACTGCCCGGCAGTCGGTCCGGAGCTTGCGTTCTGCGGCAGCTCGCTATCCGAGAGACGCGGGAGTGGTTGCGCTCGTGGAGGAGCTGCGCAGCAAGTCGGACGAATTCGCCCTGTTGTGGGACGAAGGTGATGTCGGGGAGTGGCGCACGCATACGAAGACGATCAACCACCCGGACGTGGGGGCGATCCTTCTCGACTGCGACACCCTGCACATCCCCGATGTCGACCAGTCGGTCCACGTGTATTCCGCAGCGCCCGGCACGTCCGCGGCGGAGTCGCTCGCGCTTCTGCGAGTGGTGGGCGTTCGCGGGTAGATTCGACGTTCGAGCATGACTCTTTCTACGGCACGAGTGCCGCGACGTGCATGTGCAGTACGGCTCGGATCGTTTCCGGTTCAACATCTCCGTGCGGAGTGGCCGCATCCAGGGACAGGCCGCTGATGAGTGCGGCCAGGCGAACTGCTTCGATCGCCGGCTGCGCTACCCCTATCGTGTTCAGCGCATCGACGAGGACGGCGTGGAGGTCTGCTGCCATTCGACTTGTCACAGGCGTGAAGGCCGGGTTGGTCCGGGCGGCGGTAATGACCTCCATCAAGATGACGGCTTCCCTGCTTCTCTCGTCATCCAGGGGTACCAGTTCCTCGAGCAACGAGATCAGATGGTCCCTGCCTGCTTCACTGTCTGACCGTTCGGGAGCAGTGTGGCGGGCAAGACGTTGCCCCATGCGGTCGCCTGCCGCGGTCACCGTCGCAACGATCAGGGTCTCGTGATCGGCGAAATAGTGGCGTACCGATCCGATGTTCAGGCGGGCCTCTGCTGCCACCTTCCGGAATGTCACGGACGCAATACCTTCGGAGACGACAAGGCGTAGAGCTGCTTCGGTGATGTGGCGGCGCCGCTCATCGGAATCAATCTGCACAGGCACCACCTCACTTTAAATCCATGGCTGGAAATATCACACGCGTGATACAAAGATGAGGTCGTCCGGAAACACGAAAGGCAGGTCATGAACGAAGCGGAAGCCATCACCAGCAACCAGACCAACTGGGATGATCGTGCCGACATACACGCCCGTTCCGAGATGTACGACGTCCAGGGTTTCCTCGCAGATCCGACGAGGATTTCCGGTGTCGTTCGCAACGACCTCGCAGTGCTGGCGCCCCACTTGCCGGAATCCGGTGTCCGCGACGCATCCCTGCTGCATTTGCAGTGTCACATAGGTATCGACACCATCTCCTGGGCACGGCTCGGGGCCACCGATGTTCACGGCCTCGACTTCTCACCCAACTCGTTACGTCATGCACGGCGAATCGCCGAAGCCGACGGCCACGACGTCACCTGGGTGGAGGGTGATGCGCGCCGTGCCTCGACGCTGGTAGATCGCCACTTCGACATCGTCGTGACCAGTGCAGGAACGATAGTCTGGCTCCCGGACCTCGCCTCCTGGGCGCGGTCCATCCACGACGTTCTCGAACCAGGTGGCGTGTTCATGATCCGCGACGATCACCCGATCCTCGGAGCCATGGCATTCGAACCCTGGGGGATCACCGACGACTACCTCGGCGGCGGAGGCGCGCGCACCTACGAAGACTCCGGCACGTATACAGACGGTCCGGGGGAAGTCGAGCACGCCACCAACCACGAGTGGCGTCACGACCTGAGTGAGGTCGTCGGTTCACTGCTCGACGCTGGACTCACGATCGAGGCACTCGCCGAATTGCCCTACATGGATTGGCCCGCCTTCACCGAACTCACGCCCTGTCCGCAGGGATGGGCACTGCCCCCAGGGGCGCCCCGGATTCCCCTGAACTTCGCCGTCGTCGCTCGTCGACCACACCGGTCGCGCTCCTGACGGTCGCCGTCGAATTCGTTCGCGCAACGGGTACCGCCGCCGTAGTGTTCGATCGGTGCACCTCACATTGACCGCGTCGGCGACCGACGCCTTCCCGGACGCCACCGACCTCGGCTATCTCCTGCACAAACACCCGGATCGGGTGCAATCGTTCGAGTTGTCGGTCGGTACCGCGACCGTGTTGTACCCGGAGGTGTCGCGCTCGCGGTGCACCGTCGCGCTGATGCTCGACGTCGATCCGGTCGGGTTGGCCCGCGGCTCGTTCCGCGGCGGTGCGGACGGATTCGCGCTCGGCCAATACGTCAACGACCGGCCGTATGCGGCGTCGTCGATGCTGGCGGTCGCGATCTCACGGGTGTTCACGTCGGCGCTGTCCGGCACGCTTGCGTCGCGCCCGGAACTGCCCCGGACACCGGTCGCACTCACGGTGACGATCGCGGTGATGCCGTCGCGCGGCGGAGCCGATCTGCCGGCCCGCCTGTTCGGTCCGCTCGGCTGGACGGTCACCGCCGCACCGCTACCACTCGACGACACGATCCCGACCTGGGGTGATTCCGACTACGTGCACCTGACCTTGAGCGGCACGCTCACCGTGTCGGAGGCGCTGCGGCACCTGTACGTCCTGCTTCCGGTACTCGACGACGTCAAGCACTACTGGGTCGGTGAGGCGGAAGCCGACAAACTCGTGCGCATGTCAGGTGAGTGGCTCGCGGGCCATCCCGAGACCGAGCTGATCGCTGCCCGCTATCTGGCGCACCGACGCGAACTGGTGGCGTCGGTGACCGACCGGATCTCCGACGGCGCCGACACCACGACCGGTGAACCCCGCGTGGTGAATGCGGGGCTGGCACAGCTGCGCCAGGACGCGGTGCTCGCGCAACTCGAGGAGCTGGGCGTGTCGCGGGTGGTCGACGTCGGCTGCGGCGAAGGAAAACTGCTGCGCGAGTTGTTCGCCCGACCATCGTTCACCGAGATTGTCGGTGTCGACGTCGGCGACGCGGCGCTGGGTAAGGCCGAACGCCGTCTCGGGCTCGACGATCTGCCCGACCGGCAACGGGCGCGGATCTCGGTGCTGCAGTCGTCGGCCACCTACCGGGACGCACGCCTGCGGGGATTCGACGCGGCCGTGCTCATGGAGGTCGTCGAGCACGTCGACGAAGACCGGCTGCCCGCGCTCGAGCAGACCGTGTTCGCCGACATGCGACCGCGATTCGTCCTCGTGACCACCCCGAATGCCGACTACAACGTGCTGTTCCCGAATCTCGAACCGGGCACGTTCCGGCATCCCGATCACCGCTTCGAGTTCACCCGTACGCAGTTCGAGTCGTGGGCCGCAGGCATCGCGGCGGCACACGGCTACGACGTTCGGTTCACCGGGATCGGCGATGCCGATGCCACCCACGGCGCGCCCACCCAGATGGCCGTCTTCACACGAGAAGGGGCGCACTGATGAGCGAGCTGGAAATCCCGGAGCCGTCGCTGGTGGTCCTCGTCGGTATCAGCGGATCCGGAAAATCGACCTTCGCCGCGCGGCACTTCGGTGAGTACGAGGTGATCTCGAGTGATCACTGCCGCGGCCTCGTCAGCGACGATCCCAACTCCCAGGCCGCGACCGCCGACGCCTTCGAGGTACTCGAGTTCATCGCGGCGAAGCGGCTCCGAGCCGGGAAGCTGACCGTCGTCGACGCGACGAGCGTGCAGCCCGCCGCCCGTCGGGCACTGGTGGAACTGGCCCGCTCGCAGGACATGCTGGCGGTCGCGATCGTCTTGGACGTGCCGGAACCGGTGTGCGCCGAACGCAACGCCGGGCGTGGTGAGCGCGCGTTCGACCGCTCGGTCTTGCGGCGTCAGCGTCAGCAGCTCACCCGATCCCTGCGCGGATTGTCGCGGGAACGCTTCCAGGTCGTGCACGTGCTCGACGGTGTCGACGCGGTGGAGCAGGCCCGGATCGTCCGGCGACCACTGCGGAGCGATCGCCGCGACCTGGCGGGCCCGTTCGATGTCATCGGTGACATCCACGGCTGCCTCAGCGAACTCGAAACCCTGCTGGAGACGTTGGGATACGAGATCCTCCGGGACGAATCCGGCCGACCTGTGGACGCACGACCGCCGCACGGTCGAAGGGCGCTGTTCCTCGGCGATTACGTCGATCGCGGCCCTGACTCACCGGGGGTGCTGCGCCTGGTGATGGGCATGGTCGCGGCGGACCATGCGCTGGCGCTGCCCGGGAATCACGAGAACAAGCTGGTCAAAGCGCTGCGGGGGCGAAAGGTCAGTACCACCCACGGATTGGACCGCACCCTCGAACAACTCGCGAACGAGACCGGGGAGTTCCGCCGGGAGGTCGCGGAGTTCTGCGACGGGCTGGTCGCACATATGGTGCTCGACGAGGGGCAGCTCGTGGTGGCGCACGCAGGTCTGAAACAGGAGTATCACAACCGGGCGTCGGGCCGGGTGCGCAGCTTCGCTCTCTACGGCGACACCACAGGAGAGACAGACGAGTTCGGGCTTCCCGTTCGCTATCCGTGGGCGGAGGAATATCGAGGCGACGCAATGGTGCTCTACGGACACACACCGGTGCCCGAGGTGCGGTGGATCAACAACACAGCGTGCCTGGACACCGGATGCGTCTTCGGTGGGGCGCTCACCGCCCTGCGCTATCCCGAACGCGAGGTCGTGTCGGTTCCCGCGCAGCAGGAGTGGTATCCGCCGGTTCGGCCGCTCTACGTCGCCGATTCCGATCCGCAGGCGCTCGACATCGCAGACATCCTCGACGTCGGGGGAGTGGAGACATCGCTGCGCGGGCGCATCACAGTGCGCCCGGAGAACGCGGCGGGAGCGCTCGAAGTGATGAGCCGCTGGGCGGTGGCGCCGCAGTGGCTGATGTACCTTCCCCCGACCATGTCGCCGTGCCCGACGTCGTCGCTACCGGGTCTTCTCGAACATCCGTCCGATGCTTTCGCAACGTATCGAAAAGCGAAGGTGGACAAGGTGATCTGCGAGGAGAAGCACATGGGGTCGCGGGCTGTGGCGCTCGTGTGCCGCGACGCGGGAGTCGCCGCAGAGCGGTTCGGAGTATCCGACGGACTGTCCGGCATGGTGCACACCCGCACCGGGCGAAGGATGTTCGACGCGGAACTGACCGAGCGTCTGGTCGTGCAGATCGCCGACGCCGTCACGACGGCCGGTCTGTGGGACGAACTCGGCACCGACTGGATACTGCTGGATGCGGAACTGCTGCCGTGGTCGGCGAAGTCGGACGGTCTGCTGAGATCGCAGTACGCGGCGGTGGGGGCGGCCGCCCGCGCGGACCTGTCGGCCCGCGAGACGGTGCTGGCTGCGGCTGCCTCCCGCGGATTGGACGTCGCCGCGTTGCAGTCGAGCGTCCGGAATCGCGCCGACGACGTCGCGCGGTACGTCGATGCATACCGGCGCTACGTCTGGCCGACCGAAGGACTGGGCGGGGTGCAACTCGCGCCGTTCCAGGTGCTGGCCACGGAGAACACCGGGTATGCCGACCGAGACCACGGCTGGCACCTCGCGATAGCGGATCGGCTGGTCGATGCGGCGCCGCACCTGATGCGGACGACCCGGCGGATTGTGGTCGACACGGACTCGCCGGAATCGGAGGCAGCCGGCATTGCGTGGTGGGAGGAAGTGACCGCGGCCGGAGGTGAGGGCATGGTCGTCAAACCGTTCGGCAACCTGGTGCCCGGCTCACGGGTACAGCCCGGGATCAAGGTGCGAGGGCGGGAGTATCTGCGACTGATCTACGGTCCCCACTACACAGAGCCCGAGAATCTCGAACGGCTCCGCAACCGGAGTCTCGGACACAAACAGTCGCTGGCGCTGCGCGAGTACGCGCTGGGGCTCGAAGCCGTCGACCGCCTGGTGAAGGCGGACCCGCTGTGGCGGATACACCAGGCGGTGTTCGCGATCCTCGCGCTCGAGTCGGAGCCGGTGGACCCCCGGCTGTGAGGGCGGCGTGTCGGTGAGGACGACGACACCTCAGGACGTGTGCTCGCGCAGGTAGGCAATATCGTCTGCGAGCCCCTCGGCGGGTGTCTCCAGAATCACCGGTGCGTTCGCTTTCAACGCGACCTCAGCGAGCAATTGCGGGTCGATCGTGCCGTCGTCGAGATTTGCGTGGCGGTCGCGGGCGGAATCGAACTCGTCTCGAGAGTTGTTCAGATGCACCAGATCGATGCGGCCGGTCAGGGCCCGCACCCGTTCCACGGCATCGACGAGGTCCTCACCCGCCGCCCACGCGTGGCAGGTGTCGAGGCAGAACCCGACGTCGTAGTCGCCGATCGCATCCCACAGCCGGCCGATGGCGTCGATGTAGCGGGCCATCGCGAAATCCCCGCCAGCGGTGTTCTCGACGAGGATCGGCACCGCGAACCCGCCCTTGTCCTCCTGCCGTTCGAACAATTTGCGCCAGTTCTGGACGCCGGAGGCCACGCTCTCGCCGTCGCGGACGTGCCCGCCGTGCACCACGAGACCGAATGCGCCGATCTTCGCCGCGGCGTCGGCATGATCGGCGACGGCCTTGCGTGACGGCATGCGCAGCCGGTTGTTCAGGCTTGCCACGTTGATGACGTACGGCGAATGCACCACGACGTCGATCTCGGAGGCGAGGATCTGCTCGGTCCGAGGGTGTCCGCCCGGCGTGTCCCATTTCTGCGGATCGGAGAGGAACAGCTGCACCAGGTCTGCGCCGAGCCGTTCACCCTGACCGATGGGGTCGTCATCCTGCCGGACGTGAGCACCTATCCGCATGCCTTCCAGGCTATCCCTGAACTGCGGTGCCCCGAGTGATTACGCCTCGGGCTCTCCTACCGGGATGCTCGCACCCAGATCGCCCGCATCCTCGCCGCCGTGGCCGCACGTGCAGCCCTCACCACAGCCGCCGCCCCCACACGGTCCCGCATACGATATATCGTCGGCATCGCAGTCGAGGACACCACCGAATCGCGCTGCGAAGTCGTCGTCGAGTTCGTGCGTGAGGTCGTGGATCTCGTCGACCAGGTTGATCAGATGCTGCGGCGCGAAGGGATCTGCGTCGAGGATCGTCGAGACGAGCAGGTGCCCGTCCTGGATGGTGAAGCGCAGACGCGCCCACGCGCTCGACAGGTCGGCCAGCTCATCTGCGGCCTTGGCGCGGTCGGCGAGATCACCGAGCAGCGATGACCAGATGTGCAGCTGCGGGCCATCCTCCGCGACCGTCACGTACACACCGAACCCGTGGACGGGAATCGCGATGTCGCCGTCCTCATCCGTCTCCGGTGCGCTGCCGAGCAGGTCGGTGAGCGCGCGGATCGCCAGGTCGCGGAGCTGCGTGTACTCCTCGGTCGCGACCGCCAACGCGCCGTCGATGCGGAGGGGCTCGGGGGCCGTGGTGTCCTGGCCGTGGTTGTGCTCGCTCATGCTGCCCTCGCTTGTGGTGCCTGCGGTCGGGGTGACCGGCTAGAGCCTAGCCGGTGTCGCCACTGTTTGACTTTCCCCCAGTCGTCCGGCTTTCCGTTGCCTCACGACCCGCGGCAAGCCGGGCACTGGGAGGAAAGTTTCGCGCGGGCGCGGTGTTCCGGTGAGCAGGACTGACGAGGGCTCGAAAGCGGTGGGATCTGCTTCCATGCGATGACAGATCGAGACAGAAGGGTCGCCCGTGGGCACATTGGATGGCAAGGTCGCGTTCATCACCGGAGCAGGTCAGGGTGTGGGGCAGGGAGTCGCGCTCGCGTTGGCCAGGGAGGGAGCCGCGATCGCGGTGACCGGACGGACGGAATCGAAGCTGCTCGACACGGTCGAACAGATCCGCGGCTTCGGAGGAGCGGCCGAGCCGATCGTGTGCGACATCGTCGATCCGGCCGGGATCACCGCTGCCGTGGACGAGACCGTCGAGCGGTTCGGCGGAGTGGACATCCTCGTCAACAATGCCAGCCTGAACCCGCTCGGTCCGGTCCTCGGGCTGTCGGCCGAGCTGATGATGAAGGCGTACACCACCGGCCCTATCGCGTCGCTCCACGCAATGCAGGCCGTGTATCCGAGCATGAAGCAGCGCGGTGGCGGATCGATCGTCAACATGGTGTCGTCGGTTGCGGTGCGATGGGACCTCAGCGGTTACGGGGGGTACGCCTCCGTCAAGGAAGCGTTGCGCAGCCTGTCGCGGGCCGCCGCCGCCGAATGGGGCGTCGACGGCATCCGGGTCAACGCGGTAGCGCCGCACGCTCTGTCGCCGGGATTGAAGTGGTGGACCGAGAATCGACCCGAGGAGGCCGACGCGTTCGTCAAGAGCATCCCGCTGCGTCGGATCGGTGATTGTGAGGACGACATCGGGCGGGCCGTCGCGTGGATCGTCGGCGACGACGCCCGCTATCTCACGGGCGCCACAATACCCCTCGACGGTGGCCAGGCCCGCTGGAGCTGACAACCACCGATGGGCCCCTGATGGGGCCCGACCACAAATCAGGGGAGTCCCCGATGGTGCGTCGGCGCTTCACCGGGGAAGATGATGCGCATGCCATCGCATTCGGCCCCCGCTGCCCGAGCCCAGGACCTGAAGAAAATCTACGGAACAGGTGAAACCTCGGTTCACGCTCTCGACGGCGTGACCGAAGACTTCGCTGCCGGTGAGTTCACCGCGATCATGGGCCCGTCCGGCTCCGGCAAGTCCACCCTGATGCACTGCCTTGCCGGACTCGACAGTGCGACGTCCGGCGCGGTGCTCATCGGCGACACCGACCTCACGACGCTGTCCGACAAGGCGATGACGCAACTGCGTCGCGACCGCATCGGGTTCGTCTTCCAGGCGTTCAATCTCGTACCCACACTCACCGCGCTCGAGAACATCACGCTGCCGCTCGACATCGCTGGTCGCAAGGTCGATACCGAATGGCTCGACACCGTGGTCGGCAGACTCGGGCTCGGGGACCGTCTCGATCACAAGCCCGGCGAACTGTCCGGTGGCCAGCAGCAACGTGTCGCGTGCGCCCGCGCACTCGCAGGCAGGCCCGAGATCATCTTCGGGGACGAACCCACCGGCAATCTCGACTCGCATTCGTCCGGGGAGGTGTTGTCGATCCTGCGGGCCGCGGTCGACGAGTTCGATCAGACCGTCGTGATCGTCACCCACGACCCGCGGGCCGCGGGGTACGCAGACCGTGTCGTGTTTCTCTCCGACGGCCGCATCGTCGACGAGATGCGCGGACCGACTGCCGAGTCGGTGCTCGATCGCATGAAGCAGTTCGACACCGCCGCCACGACGCCCACGGCGCAGTAGGAGCCGGCAGCCATGAGTGGAAATCCCATCCGCAAGGTTGCGCTGCGCAACCTCGCAGCGCACAAGGTGCGACTCGCTCTGACGGTCCTGTCGGTGGTGCTCGGTACCGCATTCATCACCGGATCCTTCGTGTTCACCGACACACTCCAGCGCACATTCGACGACATCTTCGGTGATGTCGCCAAGGGTGTCGACGTGCGCGTCAGTAGCGAAGAGTTCGGTTCGAGCGGTGTTCCCGTCGACGACATCACCCGGGTCGACGCGCTCGACGGAGTAGAACGCACAGCGCCGATGATCGGCGGCGGGCTCATCGTCCTCGGCTCCGACGGCGCCGCGATCCAGACCGGGGGCGCACCCGCCGAGGGGTACGCGTGGTTCCCGCCGGACCAGTCCGTCGGAGAACCGGAGGTCTTCGTCGAGGGCGCTCCACCCACGGACGTCGGGCAGATCGCCCTCAACACGAGCGCGGCCGAACGCGGCAACCTCGCTGTCGGCGACGCGACGAGGGTACTGACCATGTCGCAGGGCATGGTCTCGGTGACCGTGAGCGGCATCTACAACCTCGATACCGACACCGGCGGATACATCGGCGCGTTGTTCACCGAGCAGCAAGCAAGTCAGTTGTTCTCCGACGGCGAGCACGTCCAGTTCCTCGACGTCGTCGGCGACGGCTCGATGACTCCCGAGGCGCTGCGGGACGAGATCGCCGCCGCGGTCCCCGACATGAAGGTGCAGACGGGGGCAGAAGTCACCGAAGAGACCCAGGATCAGGTCTCGGAGGCGCTGAGCTTCCTCAACTACTTCCTGCTCGCATTCGGTGCCATCGCACTACTCGTCGGCACCTTCATCATCTACAACACGTTCTCGATGATCGTGGCTCAGCGCCTGCGCGAACTCGCACTGCTGCGCGCTGTCGGTGCGAGCCGTAAGCAGGTCGGCCGGTCGGTCACCCTCGAAGCGCTCGTTGTCGGCGTCATCGGCAGCGCGATCGGGATCGCGGCCGGTGTCGCGCTCGCGTACGGGCTCCGCGCAGCGCTCAACGCCGCGGATCTCGGACTGCCGTCCGGTCCGCTCCAGTTGTCGCCGCGCACCGTGATCGTCGCGCTGGTCGTCGGAGTCCTCGTCACCGTCCTCAGCGCGTATGCCCCGGCGCGGCGCGCCATGCACGTGCCGCCGGTCGCCGCGATGCGTGAGGAATCCACCGCCTCGGTCGAGTCTCTGAGGGTCCGTACGATCGCCGGTGCGGTCGCCGCGGTCGCAGGCGCTGTGCTCGTCGCGGTCGGTGCGCAGAGCACCGGAGGGGGAGCAGCCGCGACAGTAGGAATCGGCGCGTTCGCCTTGATCCTCGCGGTCTTGTTCGCGGCGCCCGCTCTGTCGCGTCCGGTAGTGAAGGTTCTCGGTGCGGTGTTCGCGCGACCGTTCGGTGCGGTCGGACGATTGGCCCGCACCAACGCGACCCGTAATCCGCGTCGTACCGCAGCAACGGCCTTCGCGCTGACCCTCGGTCTGATGCTCGTGTCCGTCATCGGAGTGTTCGGCTCGTCTGCGAAGGCCAGTGTCGACGCGCTCGTCGACACCGGCGTCAAATCCGAGTTCGTGCTCACAGGGCCGCCGATGTTCGGGCTGCCGATTGCGGCCGAGGATGCCGCGCGGGGCGTCGACGGCGTCGTCGATGTGGTGTCCGCGCACGGTGTCCAGGCGACGATCGACGATGAAACTGCGTATGGCACGGCGGTGACGGGGGGTTCGATCCAGGACGTCCTCACCCTGGAGGTGAAGGACGGCACCGACGCCGTCACGGGCGACCAGATGGTCGTGTCGGAGACCGCCGCGGCGGACAACAACTGGCAGCTCGGTACCACCGTTCCGCTCACGAGCAACGACGGTGAGACCGTGGACACCAGCGTCGTCGGGATCTACGCGGACAATCAGCTCATCGGACCGTGGATCGTCTCGAGTGAGCTGTACGAACAGTTCACCCCGGTGGCGTCGCGGTCGGCGCAGGTCGTGCTCGTCAACACCGCCGACGGCGCCGATCCGGAAGCCATCCGGTCCGGACTCGAGGACGCCACGAACGACCTCGTCATCGTCCAGGTGATGGACCGCGAACAGTTCAAGGGTCAACAGGCGCAGCAGATCGACATGCTCCTCGCGATCCTGTACGGGTTGCTCGCACTGGCTGTCGTCATCGCGATCCTCGGCATCGTCAACACGCTCGCACTGTCGGTGGTCGAACGGCGACGCGAGATCGGCATGCTCCGTGCCGTCGGGATGCAACGTGCACAGGTCAGACGCACCATCTATATCGAGTCGCTGCTCATTGCGGTGTTCGGTGCGGTCGTCGGTCTCGCGCTGGGACTGGTGTTCGGCTGGGCGTTCGTGAGGACCCTCGCCGATCAGGGGCTCGACTTGATCTCGGTGCCGTGGGGACAGGTTCTGGGGATGCTCATCGGTTCCGGCGTGGTGGGCGTACTCGCAGCGCTGTGGCCGGGGCAGCGGGCCGCGAAGACCCCGCCTCTGGAGGCAATCGCAGACATGTAGCGGAAAGTTATCCACAGGCAACGAATCCATCCACAGATACCGGCCCGGGACCCCCTCCCCGGGCCGGTAGTCGTATGCGCCTTCTATGCTTCCGTGGCAGGGGGGTGGAATCGATATGGATGTGCGGGATCTGGCCAGGTGGAATCCGGACGCACTGGACGACCTCGGCACCCACTTCGGTGAGCGTGCAGCCGAACTGGACCGTATCGGCGGCGATATCCGCCGAGCGGCCACATTCGGGGAAGCATGGACCGGCGATGCCGCGGATGCCGCAGCGATCCGGCTGCGAATGCTTGTCGATACCGTGGGTGTTCAAGCTGATTCGTATCGCAGGGTAAGTGCGTGCGCAACAGCGGTGGCTCCGCAACTCCGCGCTTTGCACACCGAACTCGCGGCTGCACACACCTGGGCGAACGCCCACGGCCTCGTCATCGGATCAGATGGCACACTGACCGACGCCCCCGGTAGTGCCGGAGCAGAACTCGACACCGACCGCAACGCTCTGCGTACGCGACTCGACGCGCTGCTGCGTCGTGCGGCGGAACTCGACCACGACGCCGCGTCGACGCTCAGGCGTGCCTTTCCCGACGAAACCGTTGCGCCGGCAACGCAGTTCGTCCCCACGGGCACTCGATTCCCGGAGATAGGCCCCATCCCGGATTTCGGGGTGAATCCCGGCGTGGTCGCGGCCTGGTGGGCAAGCCTCAGCCCTTTCGACCGCACGGTGCTGCTCACCGAATACCCGGAGCGCATCGGGGGTCTCGACGGAGTACCTTCGGACGCCCGCGACATCGCCAACCGCGCCCTGATCGGTATCGAACGCGAACGGCTGCAAGGGGCTGCCCGGATACTGCAGGAAGAGCTGGAGGGCAATGTATTCGGTGGCCTCCTCTCCAATGCCGATGCCGGGTTGGAGCAGACCCTGAACAAGCTCGACGCCCTCGATGCAATCGAGGACACTCTCACGATGGAAGAGCGTCGGTTGCTTGTGCTCGACATGTCCGGCCGTGAGGCGATGGCGGCGGTCGCGGTCGGCAACATCGAGACCGCCGACCACATCGCGGTTTTCACACCCGGTGCAGGCTCTACCGTGCAGGGAAACCTCCCCGGATACGACGAGCAGGTGTCTTCGCTGCGCGATGAAGCTCAACGCGAGCTCGGTCATGTCGAGCGAAGGGCTGAGACCGTCGCTGCCGTCACCTGGATGAACTATCAGGCACCACATTTCGGGTGGGGGCTCGCCTTCACCGAACGCAGCCCCGCCTCGGATCTGTCGGCGACGCTCGCTGCGCCACGCCTGGCCACGTTCCTGGATGGGCTCGACGCGTCACGACCCGAATCGCCACCGCACGTGACTGCGGTCGGCCATTCGTACGGGGCGCTCGTAACGAGTCTCGCATTGCAGCACGGTGCAGACGCAGAGAAAGCAGTCTTCGTCGGTGCCCCCGGGCTCGGTACCTCCGACGTCGGCGCCCTGGGTATGGAGCCCGGATCGATGTACCTCATCGAGGCCGATGGCGACCTCATCGCCGATACCGGGGTCTTCGGTGGCGATCCCAGCCGGCTTCCAGGATTGATCCATCTCTCCAGCGAAGCGGGAGAAAACCTCTCGGGTGAGTCCTTCACCGAATCCGTCGGACACAGCTCGTATCTGGTGCCTGGATCCATGAGCGCCTACAACATTGCGGCTGTCATCGCGGACACCGCCGACGAACGGAGCATCCGATGAAAGCGTTCTCGATTCTCCCCATGTGTATCGCTACAGCGTTGATGCTGACGACGACGGCCTGCGCCACCGCGAGCTTCAAAGCTGTTCCCGAGCCGGTCGCCGAGACCAGCGACGCAGCTGTCGAATACTATCTTCAGGTTCAACGCGATGTCGTGGATGCGCTCTCCGAGGAGTTCCCCGGCCTCGAGTTCTCCGAGAAGTACGAGAGCACGAACGCGAGATGCATGCTCGCTGACGGAACATACGGAATGTCGAGGCACCTGCCCCTTCTGGGAAGTTCGAGTCCGGTACCCGTGGACGATGTGCAGCGCGGGGCAGATCTGTTCGAACGCACCGCCGCAGCCGCAGGCTTCCATGGTAGTCAGATCCTTCCCGCCGACGTGGGGTTCTCGATGCGGATGTTCGCCGCCGACGGTTCGTACATCACGTTCAGCAGCTATCTGGCAGCAGTCGTCGCACTGACTGTCGGGTGCTACCGGATTTGAAGGACGAGTTCGGATAAGCTCGTGCGGTCCGTGGCGATCTTGGTGAAGAGGCGGTGACGATGCACCCCGTGCTCGGAATTGCCGTCGACGACGGTGAAGTCTCCGCTGTCCTCGTCGACGCCGACGTCCCACAACTCGGTCCGTTCGATTCGCAACGCTGGGCAGCCGAACCGGAGGTACCGCAGGCCGAGGCAGTCGCACGGGCAGTGACGTCGATGACCGAACGCGCCGAGACCGCGTCGCTGACCATCGGCACGATCGGTCTTGTCACCCTCCAGAGCGGCGACGCCGACACCGACACGGTGGCGGAAGCCGTCCGCGCGGTGAGCGAGGCGCCTGTCGAGGTGGTCCCGCTCGACGGGGCACGGCTCACGTATCTGGCTGGAGCACCGGAACTTGTCGACACCCCTGTCCTGGCTCTGCACACCCGCACCGGCGGTGTCGAATCGGTGTCGATCGTCGACACCCGAACCCGGACGGTGTTGTCATCGGTCGTCCGCGGCGACGACGGCCTCACCGGACGGCCCGACCCACTGTCCGACACGACGGACGAAGCGCTCGCCCGGTCGGGTGTCTCGCCAGCGGCGTTGGTCTTCCTCGATCTGCGCCCCGGCGACGCTGCGCCCGCCCAGGAACTCTCCGCGGCCCTCGGTGTCCCGTTCGTGACACCGCACGGCCTGCCGTGGCATCGCGCGACCGGGGCGGCGCTGGTCGCGTCGCGACGCGCTCGAGTGCGGCCCACTGCTGCGGCGGGGGCGGTGGTGGGTGCGGCGTCGCCCCGCCGGAAACTGACCCTCATGGCGGTCGTCGTCGCTCTCGTCGCGTTGCTCGGCGGAGGACTGGCTCTCGCCATGGGCGGATCCGGCGGTGGCTCCGAAAGCCAGGGCGGTTCCGCCAGTCAGAGCGCAACACCCGGCACCACAGACTTCGCGCCGGAGACGGACACCCCGGAACTGTGGGATCGGATCGCGCCACACCCAGTTCCACACGACGCGAGAACCCCGGACGACGGCAATACCCCTGAGGCCCCAGCATCGCAGGACCCAGCACAGCAGAGTGATGATCCGTGCGTCGCTGCGCAGCCCGCGTCATGGCCGGCCCGGGGGTCCGATCCCGCTCCGAGCCCGGCACCGGACCACACTCCCGAGCCCGCACCGCCGTGCGACCCTCCGGCCGATCCCGCACCCTGACCCCCGCGCCCTGACCACGGCAGGCAACTCCCACGGAATTATCACCTCACGATGAGGTGTTGATACCCAACATGGATGTCGCACTGTCGCTGCTGGACCGCTCCCGCACTCGGGACGGGCAGGATGACGCGTCCGCGCTGCGGCAGACTTTGCACCGCGCGCAACTCGCGGAAGCAGCGGGATATCAACGGTTCTGGGTCGCGGAACATCATGCGGTACCGGGTGTGGCATCCGGCACACCGGCAGTGCTGATCCAGGCCGTTGCGGATCGGACACACCGCATCCGGGTCGGGTCGGCCGGCGTGATGCTGCCCAATCACCAGCCGATCGTCGTTGCCGAACAGTTCGCCATGCTCGCAGCGCTGCACCCGGGCAGGATCGATCTCGGCGTCGGGCGGTCGCTCGGCTTCACCGCGCCGATTCGCGAGGCCTTGCGCACGACCCGCGCCGACCCGGACGACTTCGCCGCAGATATCGAGGAGTTGCGCGCGTATCTCGATGACACGGCGACGGTGTCGATCAGGCCACGGGTCGCGCACCCGCCGCCACTGTTCGTGCTCGGCACCGACGCCGGCCTCCGAGTCGCGGCACGCCTGGGCTTACCTGCCGTCGTCGCCGGTCCGCTCCTGACGCAAGGACCCGAACCGTTCGATCGTTATCGCACCGAGTACCGCCCCAGCTCAGCGAATCCCGAGCCGTACCTGGTGATCGGTGCCGACATCCTCATCGCCGACACCGAAGCGGCCGCGGCCGCACTGCTGTTGCCGGAAGGGTGGGCGATGGCGCTGTCCAGAGAGCGCGGCTTCTTCCCGCCGCTGTCGGCGGTCGAGGCACTGCGCGACCTACCCGTCACCGAGCGCCGACAGCGGATCCTCGACGACACGGCGACGACGGCGATCGTCGGCACCGAGGATCAGGTGGCCGAGCGGATCGAGAAACTTCTCACGACGACAGGTGCCGCCGAGGTACTGAGTTCGGCATCCACCTTCGACCTCGACGCGCTCTATGCGTCGGATGCGCGGCTTGCCCGCGTGTTCGGCCTGGGGGCGACGAGCGCAGCACCTGCCGCCCGCATGGCATCTGCGTCGGAGGCCACCACCACGTCCGCGAACCGCGACCGGTAGTCGCCCAGATCGTCACCGACCGACCCTACGACCGCGACGACAGGCACCGACCCGCTGCGCGCCAGAATCGCCGAGACGATCTTGCCGGCACGTGACTGCCCGTCGAGTCGTCCCTCGCCGACCACCACGAGGTCGGCGGTGGTGAGCGCGTCGTCGAATCCCGACACATCCAGCACGTAGTCGGCACCCGAACGCAATTCGGCGGCGAGTCCGGCCCACATCCCACCCGAGAAGCCACCGGCCGCACCTGTGCCGTCCACGTCCCGGGGATCGCGCGGCAGTGTCGCCGCGGCCTCGTGCAGTCGTGCCGTCAACAGATCGATGGTCGCGGGGTCGGCGCCCTTCTGCGGCCCGAACACCCGGGCGGCATCGGCGTAGCGGGTGGTGACATCGGTGAGCACGACCACGGAGACGGCGCCCAGGCCACCGGCGTCGTCGATTGCGGCGAGCGCTCCGAGCCCACCGTCGGTGGTCGCCGACCCGCCCGCGGCCACGACGATCTGCCGCGCACTGCGTTTCGCCGCTGCGGCCATGACCATCCCGGTGCCGTACGTGTCCGCGGTAACGGCATCGCGAACACCGCTGTGTGCGGTCGTGATTCCACTGACCGCGGCAAGCTCGACGATCGCGATGCCGTCGGGGGACAGGCCGAAGAATCCGCGGCACGGTGTCCGCCACGGGTTGACGGCGTCGACCTCGATGAGTTCGAGGCCGAGCGGTGCGGTGAGCGCGTCGAGGGTGCCTTCACCACCATCGGCGACGGGCATTCGTACCGTCTCGTGGCCTGCGGAGGCGGCTCCCGCGGCAATCGCGTCGGCGACCTCCACGGCGCTGTAGGTGCCCTTGAAGCTGTCGGGCGCAATCAGGATCCTCATACGCGGACGACCCATTCGAAGGCTTCGGCCTCGGACCGCGCTCCCTGCCTGGCACGGGATCGATTGGGCTCGCCCAGCTCGGCGACCACGTCCTCGCCGAGCTGGACGATGTCTGCGAACACCTGCGGTGAGAGCCACGACGGACGGGTCGCGAAGAGCAGATCCTCGCTCGCGGTGTTGCCGCTCGCTCCGGGGGCGAACGGGCAGCCGCCGAGCCCGCCGAGCGCGCCGTCGACGACGGTCGCGCCTGCCTCGACGGCAGCGAGGCTGTTCGCGACGCCCAGCCCCCACGTGTCGTGGCCGTGGTAGACGATCCGCCGATCGGGCGACTCCGCGCGGATACGCGACACGAGGGCGCTGACCTGCCCGGGAACAGCTTGACCGAGAGTATCTGCGACGACGACGTCCGTCGCTCCGTCGGCCCGCGGGTCGCACGCGATCTCGAGGACACGGTCGGGTTCGACGGGTCCGTCGAACGGGCAGGTGAACGATGTTGCCAGGCACAGCTGGATGCTGCCGCCCGCGGTGTGGACGAGTTCCACGGCGGTGGGCAACGCCGCGAGGCTGTCTTCGGTGTCGCGGCCGATGTTCGCGCGGTTGTGGGAGTCGGAGACCGAGAAGCAGTACTGGAACCGTCGGGCTCCCGCCGCGAGCGCCTTCTCCACGTGTCGCGGGGTGGCCACCCAGATCCAACAGCGATCGAGTTCGGCTTCGGTCAGCGCCGATACCAGTTCGAGGCTGTTCGCCATCGGCGGCACCAGGTCGGCGCGCGCCAACGATCCGATCTCGAGCTCGGGTACCCCCGCAGCGAGGAGTGCGCGCACGATCTCGACCTTGCGCTCTGTCGGAAGCAGTTTTCCCGCGAGCTGCAGCCCGTCGCGCAAGGTCACGTCCCGCAGGATCACATCGTGCCCGGTCGGCTGTGTATCCACGTTGTGCCCTCTCGTCTCTCACGCCGTGTGGTGCCGAGTATCCTCGCGCCGAGATCCGTACACCAAACGGGGACACACCGCCCGGGTGTTGCCGGCTTTGTGACAGGTGACACTATCGTTGCGACCTGGATGGGGACTTGCCGGAAGGTATTTGAGAGATGAGAGCGTTCGTCGGGAAAGTGCTGCTGTGGTGTGCGCTGCTGGCAGGGCTGATCGGATCCGGGATCGCCGTGTACGCCTTACACGTGAATGGGGCAGTGGGCTCGCTCATCGTCGCCTCGGTCGCGGGTCTCGTGCTGTTGCGCCTGCGGCCGGACGTCGGGGAAGGAGAGGCCGGCGACGACGCCCCTCGCGATGCTGCAGTCACCTGACCGTGCGCACCTGACTCCTCGATGATGAACGAGGCGGCGGCGAACAGAGGCGGCGGCGAACAACTGGATCATCTTCGGTGAGCGCGCGATTTCGGTCGGTATGCTGAACGGTCGGGCGTCCGTACGGGCGCTTCGCACGGAGGGACCCACGGCGGTCCCCGCGGGACGTCGCAGAGGAGTATCAGTTCGTGTCGCTGTGGTCACGTGCGCGTTCGGTCGATGAGCTCGACGATCGAACCTGGCTCGAGCTCATGCCGTGGCTCGATCGTTACGGGTCTGCGCGCACCGCAGCGTTGACTGCGCTCGTGCCGGGACCGAGCTGGTGGGAATCACAGTCACCGGTCGAGACCGGTGCCGCCACCGAGATTCCGGAGCTGTGCGCGGAACTGTCCCGGATCTACGTCACCGACCACCCCGAACTGCGGTTCGCGGACGGGCTGATCCGCACTGTCGAAGTCGCTGTGGAAGCCCTCGACCTGGGGATGGCGGCTGCGACCATCGTTGCGCGCCTGCCGCATGCCCCCACCACCGCGGAGCTGTTCAGTCGCAGCCCGGCCGATCTTTTCGACGTGCGCGGCGCCGACAACGACGCGGTCCAAGAAATTGTGTGCGCGGCGCTGGTGCTCACGGTGCTGCGCGACCCGGCCAGGCTCGGGCCGCAAGAGTCTGCCGTGCCTGTTCCGGCGCTCGCGCTTCTCGTCGACGACCTCGCTGCTGTCGCGCGGTGGCGCACACTGTGCGGCGAACGGGATCGACCGCTGCTCAGCATCGGTCTCGATACGGGTGCGCCCGAAGAGATCCAGGAGGCCGTCGCACGGCTCGAGGCAGTTGCGGCACGGGATCTTCCGGTTGGGGCTCCCGCAGATCCGGTGATCGAATTGGCCGACCACGTTGCGTCGTTGCCCGCCGCCGAGCGTGACGCCCTGCGACGCCGCATCCACGATGATGCCGACTCCGGCTCGTCCCAGCCATCGACGTTCCCGTTCGGCACCGCGGTGGGCGACTTCCTGGCGGCGTTGGGCACCGATGTCCGCCCGGTGGCCTCGTTCAGCCGGATCCTGCGTGATCGTCCGGTGCTGGCGCAGGTCGTGCCGGGACTCGACGCGCCGTTGTGGAAGGTCCTCGACCGCCTCGATGACCGCTGCACTGTCGCGCACGGGTGGATTGCCGTACCCGATCTCGCCGAGGCCGAGAAGCAGACCCGCGCGCTGCTCGGCGAGTTCGAGTCCGTCAACGGAGTAGTGCACCCCGCGGAGGTCGCGGCGATATGGCACCTTCCCGCGGACGAATTCGCATCGTGGATGAAGCACTGCGGAGTCGCCATGTTCGAAAACCGGATCCTCCTGCCCCAGGACACTGTCTCGGGTCACGCCGCGCAGATCCTCGAGGTGGCCGGCGATCCGCTCTCCGTCGAAACGCTCGTCGCACGCATGAACGCGAATATCGACGTCCACAGCGTCGTCGAAGAGCTCGGTGACGACGACCGGTTCACCGTCACCGAGGACGACGGGCTGTGGGGTCTACTCGAATGGGAGACCGACCTCGTGACCACCGTCGGGTCGCGCATCGCGCGGCTCGTCGATGGTGCCGGTGGCTCGATAGAACTCGACAAGGTGGCCGAAGCGCTGGTCCAACGGTTCTCGATTTCCGAGGCATCCGCCCGGGTATTCGCGGCGAGCGGGGATTTCGACGTCGTCGCCGACTGTGTCCGCCGTCGGCGGCGGACACACGTACCGGCGCTGCCCCCCGAACGCACCAAGCGCCTGTATCGGCTCGACGAGCACTGGAGGTTGCGGATTCCCGTCACGCGGGACCACATACGCGGCGCCGAGGTCCCGATTCCGTCCGCGGTCGCCGGCATCGCAGGGTGTGCGCCCGGTGCCGAGATCGTGCTGAAGTCGCGGCTCGGACCGCAGGTGCTGAGATGGACGGGGCCGATTCCGCAGCTCGCATCGGTGCGTCGGTTCCTGGACGAGCTCGGCATCGACGAATACGGCGAGCTGTTCTTCGACGTCCGGCCGGACGGCCGGTTCGACGTGCTACCCCTGCGCACATTCGCTTCGAATGCCGATCCACTCCGCAAAGCGCTCGCGCTCATCGGCTACACAATGCCGGAGGTCGTGCCGGAAGCGGGCATTGCCGCCGCGTTCGCGGCGGCGATCGGGCTGAGCGGCGAGACTCGCCCGCGCCGCATCCTCAGCGCGTACCGTGCGCGTCACGAAGCCGAGGTGGTCTCGTTGCTCGAGAGCGCGTGGGTGCGCGTACCCAGCAGTCAGGATGGCACCCGATTGTGAGGAGTTGCCGGGTGGTGCATCGTGGGTACCTCGTAGCACGATGGTGCACATGAACGACCTGCCGAACCCCGACGTTTCCGGCGTGATCCCCGCCGACGCGATTGCGCGCGCGTTGACGGGTGCTGTCGGATCGGTCGAAGCTGCGATTCTGCGGCTCACCGGCGAGGATGCCGAACCCGATACCGTCGAGAAGATCCTGGTGGCAGCCGGCGCTCCCGTCCTCGGCGACGTCGTCGCCCACCACAACGCGTTGACACGTGCGATCGCGATCGTCGATCACCGTGGATCGCTCCCGACGGACGAGTGGCGCAGCATCGCGGAACTCGGTCCGCTGCTGTTCGTGGCGGTCCAGCGGCTCCGCGCCTACGCGCTCGCGCACCTCGACGCGGTCGAGTCCGAAAGCGTCGTGTCCGCGCACGTCGCATTACTGCTCACCATGGCCGACGAAGGACGATTCGGGGAAACGCTGCAGTTGCTCGTGCTCGTCGAGGACGCTGCGACGATGTGGCAACGCCTGTGCATCGAACGTGCCCGCACCGCTGGACCGGATGCA
This sequence comes from Rhodococcus ruitaii, assembly GCF_055230935.1. Lineage (NCBI taxonomy): Bacteria > Bacillati > Actinomycetota > Actinomycetes > Mycobacteriales > Nocardiaceae > Rhodococcus > Rhodococcus ruitaii. Next base: position 307,882 of record NZ_JBUYWC010000002.1, read on the forward strand.
CTGAGCGAGGTCCTCGGCGCTTCACGTACCTTGCTGGCCGAACACTTCGAGCAGGACGGTGATCTGCTCCGCCGCGGGCGCCGTGCGCTGGCCCGGCTCGCCGAGGGCACCCCGCTCGAGGTTGTCAGACGTTTGTCCTCGCCGCGCACGATGCGAACGCTCGCACGATTGCGGGAGGACCTCGAAGACTTCCGCTCGGCATGCAGTGCCGATGCGGCGGGGTGGCTGGTCGACGAAGACCCCGAGATCCCCGAGGTGCTCGATTCGATCGACAGTCCGCTCAAATCAGTGGGCGGTGTCCTCGGCCGGGGTTTTGCGAAGGTCTCCGATGCGCGGCATCGTCCAGGCGAGAACGAAGGCGAACCCGAGTAGGTGGCGCGGGTCGACACCTAGGGTGCGTACCTGCGGGGCCGTCCCCGCGGGACAGTAGTGGAGCCGGTTCGTCCGGTCGTCCGGAAGGAATGGACGCCACCGTCGCTGCTACCCCGGGTGTGATTCCATGGCCACCGCCACTGCTGTTGTCCACGAACCATTTCCACTGTCTCCCGCCCAGCGTGGGTTGTGGTTCGCCCAACAGCTCGCACCGCACGTGCCGATCTGCATCGCACAGTACGTCGACATTCGCGGAGTACTCGACATCGACGTGTTCCGCCGCGTCTCGCTTGTCGCGGCATACGAGTTCCAATCGGTTTTTCTCCGGCTCGTCGACATCGACGGCGAACCCCATCAGGTGGTCGCGCCTCCGCCGGACGCCGAACTGGATGTGCACGATTTCCGTGCGGCGCCCGACCCGGCAGAGGCGGCACACGAGTGGATGGACCACAATCACACCGCTGGAATCGATCTCGCCGACGACCCGCTCACCGAGGCCGCTCTGCTTCAGGTCGCCGACGACCGGTACTTCTGGTACACGCGCATCCACCACATCGCGCTCGACGGGCACGGTGCGGCGACGTTGGTCGATCGGGTCGCCGAGTTGTACACCGCAGAGTTCGAGAATCGTGAACCACAGCCGAATCGCGCCGCCGACCTGCGCACCCTGCAGCAGATCGACCACGACTACCGTGCCTCCCGCAGGCATCAACAGGACCGCGACCACTGGGCGAAACGACTTCACACTCGCTCGGCCGCAGTCACACTCACCGACCGGATTGCACCGCCTGTGGTCCGCAGCAGGGTCGCTCGTGCCGCGCTCGCCGAGGAGACGGCAGACCGGCTGGATGCGTCCCGCGCCGATTCGGCCGCACGGATCGTGGCGGCGTTCGCGTGCCACCTCGCGCACACCACTGGACGGCAGGAAGTCCTCGTCGACATCCCTGTCTCCGCGCGCACCACCGCGGTGTTGCGTCGGTCCGGAGGCATGCTCGCCAACGTCGTACCCCTGCTCGTGGCAGTACACAGCGACGACACCGTGGGCACGCTCGTCGACAGGGTCCGGCTGGAACTCACCGGTGCGCTGCGTCATCAGCGGGGGAACGTCGACGACATCCTGCGTGAGCTCGGCGCGGACGTCGCTGCCCGGCAGATCGCGTCGCCTGTCGTCAACGTGATGCTCTTCGACCGGCAGTGGCGGTTCGGGCCCACTGTGGCCGATTTCCACATCCTCACCGCAGGCCCGGTGCCGGACATCATGATCAACATCTATCGTTCCGGCCACCCACCGCAGACGATCGTCGAGATCCGCGCCAATCCCGGCCGCTACACCGACGACCAGGTGCATCGGCACCACGCGCGACTCCTCGACCTCGTCGATGCGTTCGCGTCCGCATCGTCGGACACGCCGCTGACCGGCATCGGGGTGATCGACGTGCCCGGCGTTGTCCGCGGCGCAGCAGGGGAGACCACCGTGACGATGCCCGAGGTCCTCGCCGCTGCCGTCGCCGCGAATCCGCACGGTGTCGCGGTGCAGTGCGAGGGACGCACCGTCACCTACGCCGAACTGGATGTGATCTCCGACCGGATCGCCCACGCCCTCCGTGTCTCGGGAGCCGGCCCGGAGACGGTCGTGGCCGTCGCGATCGCACGGTCGATCGAATCGGTGGTGGCCCTGTGGTCGGTCGTCAAGAGCGGCGCTGCCTTCGTGCCTGTCGATCCGTCGTACCCGACCGAACGGATCGAACACATGCTTACCGATTCGGCCGTGGCGGTGGGACTCACCACCCCGGCATTCCGGGCAGCGCTGCCCGACGGGGTTCGCTGGCTCGAGCTCAGGGACGGACTGCCCGCCGCGGAGCTCAGCGAGTCTGCCGCCGCGTCCACACACCCAGACCGCGCCGCGTACCTGATCTATACGTCCGGGTCGACAGGCGTTCCCAAGGGCGTCACCGTCACCCATCGCGGCATCGCCGACCTGGTCGCCGAACAGCGCGACCGCTTCGGCGGGCATCCCGGCGCCCGTGTGCTGCACTGCGCCTCCCCGAGTTTCGATGCCTCCGTCTTCGAGATCCTGTGGGCCGCGGGTAGCGCGGCGAGTCTGGTCGTGGTGCCACCCGCCGTGATGGGCGGTGACGAACTCGCCGGGATTCTCGAGCGCAACGACATCACCCACGCCGTCCTCACACCGACCGTGCTGTCCACGGTGCCGCGGCTCCCGAGTTCCCTGCACACGCTGGCAGTCGCCGGGGAAGCCTGCCCCGACGACCTCGTCGAACGCGTGGCCCCCGGTCGTGTGATGCTCAACGGCTACGGGCCGACGGAATCGACCGTCATGTCGAACGCCGCGACGCTCGCGGTCGGCGAGTCCGTGACGATCGGAGGTCCGGTCCGCGGACTCACCGAAACCGTCCTCGACGGCCACCTGCAACCCGTGCCCGTCGGGGTGGCCGGGGAGCTGTACGTGGCCGGTCCGGCGTTGGCGCGCGGCTACCGCAACCGCCGAGCCCTCACCGCGACACGTTTCGTCGCAGCGCCCGGCGGCACGCGCATGTACCGCACCGGCGACGTGGTGCGCTGGCGGCGGCTACCCGACGGCACGCTTGTCCTCGACTATGTGGGCCGCTCCGATTTTCAGATCAAGATCCGCGGTATCCGGGTCGAACTCGGTGAGATCGACGCAGCGCTGGTACGTCACCGGCTCGTTGCTGTGGCCGTGACGGTCGGGCGCACCGATCCGGCCGGCGACCTCGTTCCCGTCTCGTACGTCGTTCCCGACTCGGATGAACCCGACGTCCGCGAACTCACCGAGTATCTACGCGGCTGCGTGCCCGCCCATCTGGTGCCCGCCGCAATCGTCGTCCTCGACGAGCTGCCCGTCACGCCCGTCGGGAAACTCGACCGCACGGCTCTGCCGGAACCCGTGTTCGGCGCGAGGACCATCGAGTTCGTCGCACCGGATGGCACAGTCGAACATGCTGTCGCGGAGGTGTTCGCCGAGATTCTCGGGCTCGAGCGGGTGGGGCGCGACGACCACTTCTTCGACCTCGGCGGCAATTCCCTCAGCGCAACCCGCGCGGTCGCCCGTGTGAACGCCGCGCTCGGGATAGGGCTCGGCGTACGAGACCTGTTCGAGGCGCCGACCGTCGCGAATCTCGCGGCCCGCGCACACGATGCCGCACCTGCTGCGGCGCTCGTTCCTGCCGGACCCCGCCCCGAGCGGATTCCCCTGGCGCCCGCCCAGCAGCGCATGTGGATCGTCAACCAGGTCGACACCGCGTCGCCCGCGTACAACGTACCCATCGGGTTGCGGGTCACCGGCGGCCTCGATCTCGACGTGCTCCGCGCGGCCTTCGCGGACGTCGTCGCGCGACACGAACCGCTACGCACCCGCTACCCGTCGTCGGAGTCGGGCCCCTACCAGGAAGTCCTCGACGACGCGGTGTTCGACTTCACACCCGTGCCCGTACACGGCGAAGACGGCATGCGCGATGCGCTCCGCGAACTCGCGTCCGCAGGGTTCGACGTGAGCCGCGATCTCCCGGTCCGTACCGCGCTACTGCAGCTCGGGCCCGCAGATCACGTCGTCGTGATGGTTGTGCACCACATTGCCGCAGACGGCGCGTCGACGCTGCCGCTCGCCCGCGACACGATGCTCGCCTACACCTCCCGGCTACAGGGACACGCCCCCGCGTGGGCGCCACTTCCGACGCGCTACACCGACCACGCGCTGGGGCACCTCGCCCGACTCGGCGATGCCTCCGACCCGCAGTCGTCCCGGTCGCGGCAGATCGACTTCTGGCGGTCGACGCTCGAGGGCGTCCCGGAACTCCTCGACCTGCCCGTCGACCGGACCAGACCCGCGCGCCGCACTCACCACGGGGGCGCGGTGTCGTTCGAGATTCCGGCCGAAGTGCTCTCGGGCGTGGTCGCGCTGGCCCGCGCCCACGAGGCGACAGTCTTCATGGTGATGCACGCGGCGTTCGCCATCCTGCTCGAACGGATCACCGGTGCAACGACACTGGCGATCGGGACACCGGTAGCGGGACGCGGCACCGCCGAACTCGACGACATGGTCGGCATGTTCGTCAATACGGTCGTGCTCCGCTCCGACATCGATGCCTCCGCGTCGTTCGACGAACTCCTCGACCGCACCCGCGACCGAGATCTGGACGCCTTCGATCATGCGGACGTGCCGTTCGACCAGGTTGTGCAGGCACTCGATCCGGCGCGGTCGACGTCGCATTCCCCGCTGTTCCAGGCCTTGCTCGAATTCCGCAACCCTGCATCCATCGGCATCGAACTACCCGGCCTCGCGGTCGACGCCGTCGACATAGCACCGTCGGTAGCCAAGTGCGACCTCTACCTCGCTGTGGAGGAACCGCGGGAAGGGAGCTCAACGAGTGCCGAATTCGGCTACAGCACAGATATTCTGGACGAGACAACAGTCCGATCTTTCGCTGCGGCGTTCGCGCGGGTACTCGAAGCGATCGTCAACCGACCCGCCTGCGGGGTCGGCGCGATCGACATCCTGAGCTCGACCGAACGAGCCGATCTCGTACCGGTCTCGGGGCGGCCGACAGAACCCGCAGTCACCATCCCGCGGCTGCTGGCGCGCGGCGCCGCGATCGGAGGCGACGCCGTCGCGGTCGTGTGCGGCGACGCGAGACTCACCTACCGCGAACTCGATGCGCGCTCGAACCGGCTGGCCCGCCGGCTCATCGACCTCGGAGCGGGACCCGAAACTGTGGTTGCCGTCGCGCTGACTCGTTCGGTGGAGTCGGTCCTGGCGGTGTGGGCGGTTGCGAAAACCGGTGCGGCCTTCGTTGCGGTCGACCCGAAGTACCCCTACGCGCGGATCGAGCACATGATCGAGGATTCCGGCGCTACCACCGGGATCACCGTCGAGGAACTGCAGGCCGACCTACCACCACTCCAGCGGTGGGTGGTTCTCGACGACCCTTCCGAAAGAAACTCCATCGCAGACTGTTCCGGGATCGCGATCACCGACATCGACCGTCGCGCATCGCTACGCCCACACCAGGCGGCCTACCTCGTCTACACCTCGGGATCGACAGGGACGCCCAAGGGTGTCGTGGTCACCCACACGGGACTGGCTGGATTCGTCGAGGAACAGCGCACGAGGTTCGTGCTCGGGTCGCGGTCGCGGGTCCTGCATTTCGCATCGCCGAGTTTCGATGCCGCTGTCCTCGAACAGCTGTGGGCCTTCGGGTCGGGCGGGTGCCTGATCGTTGCCCCTCCCACGGTCTACGGCGGCACCGAACTCGCTGATCTTCTCGCCCGGGAACGTGTCACGCACATCGCCCTGACACCGTCGGTGCTCGCCACTCTCGACCCTACCGGACTCGACCACCTGCGCACGGTCGTCGTCGGTGGCGAAGCCTGCCCGCCCGAACTCGTGGCGCGGTGGGCGCCCGGCCGCGAGATGGTCAACACCTACGGGCCGGCCGAGAACACCATCCAGACCAACGCCGGTGCGCCGCTGGTGCCCGGCGGGCGTGTCGACCTGGGTGGGCCCATTCGCGGAGTCACCGAACTGGTCCTCGACCACCGCCTTCGGCCGGTTCCTGTCGGAGTGGTGGGGGAGTTGTACGTGAGCGGACCCGCGGTGGCCCGAGGCTACCGGAACCGGCGCGGCGGTACGGCGTCCCGATTCGTCGCCGATCCGTTCGGGAAGCCGGGGGAGCGGATGTATCGCACCGGCGACCTCGTGCGGTGGCGCCGCGGCGCCGACGGCGCACCGACCCTCGACTACATCGGACGCAGCGACCTGCAGGTCAAGATCCGCGGATTCCGCATCGAACCCGGTGAGATCGAATCGGTGCTTCTCGACGCCCCCGACGTAGCCCGTGCGGTGGTCACCGTTCGCCGCGACCGCCTCGACGGCTATGTCGTTCCGTCTCCCGGCACAGACATCGTCGCCGACGATGTTCGCGCCCACGCCCAGACGCGACTCGCTCCGCATATGGTGCCGACGACCCTCACCGTGCTCGACACGCTCCCCGTCACCCCCAATGGCAAACTCGATCGGGCGGCACTGCCGATCCCCGACCTCGCCGAGGGACGTCGACCCTACCGGGCGCCACGCGATGCGACGGAGACCGCCGTTGTCGCCGCGTTCGCCGGAGCCCTCGATACCCCGAGAGTGGGGCTCGACGACGACTACTTCACCCTCGGCGGCACCTCGCTCGGCGCGACGGCCGTGGTTGCCGCGCTGTCGGAGTCCCTCGGTCGTCCCGTTCCGGTGCAGTGGATCTTCACCCACCCGACCCCGGGTTCCCTGGCTCGACACCTTGTCGATTCACCGGCGGGTGAAGACTCCTGCGATTCCTTCGATGCGGTGATCCCGATGCGTGTGAATGAGTCCGGAGATCCGCTGTTCTGTGTCCACCCCGCGTCAGGGCTGGCGTGGTGCTTCACCGGACTCGCGCGGCGAATCGACGACCGGCCCGTGTACGGACTGCAGTCACCGCTGTTGACTGATCCGGATCGCGTTGTCGACACCCTCGCGGGTCTCGCCGCCGCGCACGTCGAAAGCATCCGGGCGACGCAGCCGCACGGTCCGTATCACTTGCTCGGTTACTCGGTGGGCGGGCAGATCGCCCACGAGATCGCAACTCAACTCGTCGCCGCGGGGGAGGTGGTCGCGACGTTGACCATGCTCGACACTCACCTTCAGGACCGAGCACCCGACGCGGAGACCGTCGCCGCCGAGATCGAGGCACTAGGGCCAGGATCCGCGCGACAGCACCGAGACCTCCTGCACAACGTCTTCAGCCGGACCGTCGGCTTCGTCACCGGCCACCGACCAGCTGAACGACTCACCACCGACCTGCTGTTCTTCGAATCGGCCGACGCCGTCGCCGCGCGGATGCCCGATCCCGCCCAGGTCTGGCAAGCGCACATCGACGGGCGCATCCTCATGCACCGTCTGGACGTCACCCACCGGGACATCACCGGTTCGTTCGCACTCGACCAGATCACCCCGGTCCTCACGGACCACCTCCGGAAAGGCCGATCATGACCGACCAGACCAGTGTTCTCCGTGGCCGCCGATCGGGCATCGAACCGGTGAGCGTCTTCGACGATGTCCGGGACGACGAGCATCCCCGCACCGGGGAATTGCGTCGCTGGGCGGTCGACTTCTTGTGCAGCCCGCACGACGACCTCGGGCGCAGTGGCCCGGTGTGCCCGTTCGCGGCGCCGTCGATCGGTCGGGGGCTGTTCTATGCGGTGGTCGTGCCGGGTGCGATCGACGCGCAGCGTATGCGCGACGTCGCCGACGACCTCGCCGAACTCTTCCCGCACCTGTCGCCGACCTCAGGGCCCGATGCGGCACTCAAGTCCGTCGTCGCGGTGTTCCCCGACGTCACCGACTTCGACGTGATCGACCTCGTGCAGAACGAACGCAAGTCGGAGTTCGTACTCGACGGGCTGATGCTCGGTCAGTTCTACCCGGGCTGCACTGTGTCCGGTCTGCGGAACAGTGTGTTCCGGGCGCTCGACGCGCCGCTACCCATGCTCGCCGTCCGGCACATGGTGGGCTCGGACTTCCCGTTCCTCGCATCGCAGCGAGAATGGGTACTCGCGTATCTGAAGAAATTCGCTGCGAGCGTGCCGTCCATGGTGCGCGCCGACATCGCCGACCGCGTGATGACTTCGTGATGACCGCCGCCAGTCCTGAGCGAAGGGCACATTGGGACTGATGAAGGAGACGAGTGTGCCATTCGCTCACCTCCTGGAGGGGAGGAGGCTACCTGAGCGCGTCGAGCGCCTCGGCGATCGGGGTGTCACCGTTGTTGAATTCGATGGTGCGGCCCACCGTCCCGGGACGCTCCAGCACCGCCGCGACGACGGCAGCGACATCGGCCCGCGACACCTGCCCGTTGTCGCTCGCGCCCTGACCGGCGATGTCGATGCGTCCGGTCGGCGGATCCAGCGTCAGAACGCTCGGCCCCAGAATCGTCCAGTCGAGGTCGGTGCCGCGCAGGTGCGCATCGGCGGCGGACTTGGCCTCGGCATACGGGTAGAAGCTGTTGTCCTCGGGCACGCCGTGGTCCGGGCGTGCCCCGAAGTACGACACCATCACGTACCGGCGGACGCCAGCCTCCTGCGCGGCCGTCATCGACGCAATCGCCGCGTCGCGGTCCACCGCATAGGTACGGTCGGGGTTTCCGCCACCAGCCCCCGCTGACCACACCACCGCATCATGCCCCCGCAGCAATTCGGTCAGCGCCGCGATGTCGAGTTGTTCGACGTCGGCTACCACGGGCGTGCCTCCGGCGGCTCGTACGTCGTCGGCGTGGTCGGGGTTGCGAATGAACCCGCTGATCTCGTGGCCGGAATCGGCGAGTATCCGCTCGAGGTGAAGCGCGATCTTGCCGTGTCCGCCGAAGAGTGCGATGCGTGCCATATCGGGTGCTCCTTGCGTCCGGGACGGTGGTGCCTCTTCCAGCATGCCTGTTCCCACGCTTCTGTGTGCGTGAGAAGCATCAGCGGATACGTTCGAGAGCCTCATCGACGAGGTGCTCGGCGATGGCCATCGATGAGGTGGCCCCGGGCGAGGGTGCATTGCGCAGATGTACGACGCGCCCGTGCCCGGTGATAACGAAATCGTCCTCCAGCCCGCCATCGGCATTCATGGCCTGCGCGCGTATTCCGCGGGGACCGGCGACCACATCGTCGGCGGTGAGTCCGGGAACATATCTCGAAGCCTCGGCCACGAAGCGCCGAGTGCTCGTGGCGGTGCGCAGTTCGCGGCCCGCCGCGGGAAGGTTGTGTGCCGCGAACTTCCAGAACCCGGGCCAGGCGACGGCGTCGCGCAGGTCGCGCCACGAGCCGCGGAGTCCACCGTAGCTCTCACGTCCGGGTGAGAGAAACGCGTTGGGTCCCACCATGACTTCACCGTCGATGCGTTTCGTCAGATGTACCCCGAGGAACGGGTAGCGAGGGTCGGGCACCGGATAGATCAGACCACGAACCTTCGAGGCGGCCGCGGGTGTCAGCAGTCGGTAGTCGCCGAGAAACGGAACGATCCGAGGAGTACGCGTGTCGCCGGCAGAATGCGCGAGGCGATCGGACTGCAGCCCTGCACACGTGATGACCAGGTCGAACGCGCAGGTATCAGAAGGGGTGTCGACGACAACCTGAATCCCCGCGGTGCGCAGACCGGTGACCGGAGTGCCTGTGTGCAGAGCGCCGCCCGCAACCGTCACGTCGTCGGCGAGTGCGCGGGTGACGGCGACGTAGTCGATGATTGCGGTGTGCGGCGAATGCAGCGCCGAGATCCCCACCGCGTGCGGCTCGATTGCCGTGATCTCGTCGGCTCCGATTCGTCTGATGCCCGGAACTCCATTGGCAGTTGCACGGGTCTCGATCGCGTCGAGTCGCTCGAATTCGGATTCGTCCAGGGCGACGACAAGCTTTCCGCACTCGCTGTACGGGATGCCCTTCTCGGTGGTGAACTCCTGAAGTAGTTCGACGCCGCGCCGGCACAGCCGAGCCTTCAAGCTCCCCGGCGTGTAGTAGAGACCGGCGTGCACCACACCGCTGTTGTGGCCGGTCTGGTGTGCTGCAAGTTCAGGTTCCTTCTCGAACAGGGTGACGTCGTGGTCCAGCATCGCGAGTCGGCGTGCAGTGGCAGCGCCGATGATTCCACCGCCGATAACGGCGGCGCGCAGCGTATTCATGGCGCCACTCTATTCGCGGTGATGCACGGCATGTAGATGATGCAGGACTTGCGCCTCCGCCAGGGGGAGTGGCACCAACCGGCCGCTCCGTCGAGTGCGCAGTTCTGGTCGCGCTGAGTGCGAACCGGCGACGAGAACTGCATGCTCGAACGGCCAGTGGGTGCGGTCGGAGGGGCCCTTTCATCGGATCGATGGTGCCTTTCGAATCACTGTCGAGGCCATCCGAAAAAGGTGGCCTCGAAATGGGCATCGTCCCGTCCGCACAAACAGTGCGAACGGGACGATCGGCACAACATGGTCTTTCTAGCGGAACGCAAGCTCCACGTCGGACGGTGACGGCTGCCCATGCGTGGGATCGATCTCGGCGTGCTCCTCCGCGTGGCGGAACGGCACGACCACCTTCGGATCGATGCGCATGACGGTGTAACCCGCGACCGCGCCGGCGCCGAATCCGGGTGCGAAGATGCGCACCGGCTTGTCGATGACACCGTCACGGACGGCGTCGTGGATCGCGAGCGGGATACTCGCCGACGACGCGTTGCCGACCTTCTCGATGTTGAAGTACAGGCGATCCGCCGACAGTCCGGCATTTGCGGCGAGCTCGATGATCATCGTCTTGTTCGCCTGGTGCGGCACGATCAAATCGATGTTGTCGAGCAGCGTCCCGCCCTTGCCGACAGGAGCGGGCAGTTCCTTGATCTCGTCCAGCATCTGTGCGAGGTAGCGACCGGCGAGCGACTTGACCTCGGGACCGTAGACGGTGATGAAGTTGTCGAAGTCCGGGTTGGGCCAGATGATCGAATTGACCTCGCTCGTAGGCCCACTCGCGTAGCTGTTGAAGTACTCGATGTCGGAGTCGGCGCCCTCGGCCGCGGGCGAGACGACGATTGCGGCAGCGCCGTCACCGAAGATCATGCGCGAGGGACGGACATTGCCGATCTTGTCGGAGAATTTCTCGACGCACACCACCAGCACCGGTCGCTTGACCTGCTGCATGATCCGGGTCGCCTCGGCCAGGCCGTAGGGCATACCCGCGCACGCGGCAATGAGGTCGAATGAGGCGTGGCTCTGTGCAATTCCGAGTTCACCGGATATCCACGTGGCGAGCGACGGGATCAACCGTCCGCTCGTGCAGGTGCACACGATGACAGCGCCGATGTCTTCGGGCCCGACCTTCGCATGGTCGACGGCCTGTTTCGCTGCCGAGAGTGCGAGGTCCTCGAACGTGCCGGAGGTGTAGCGGCGTTGCTCGATTCCGGTTTTCGTGGCGATCGACTCGGCCGTCATCGGAGACCAGTTGTACGCGGTGTTCCGGATCAGATCCTCGTTGGTGCAGACCGTGTCGCCGTGCGCGACTGCAAGGGCGTCGATGCGCGGTCGGACTGCGAAATCCTTGCTGACGTCGATTGCGGAGTAGGGCTTCGACGGCGCGGCGGGGGTGGGGCTGGTGAAGCTCACGCCCTTGCGGGTCTTGCCGGACACCGCCCGGGTGATGAACCGCTGGATTTCCCGATCGCGCGGAGTGAAGATGACGACGTAGTCGTCATCCTTCAGCTCCGAGACCTTGACGACCTGAAGGTCGTTACGGTTGTAAGGATGCTGGTTGTGTAGCACCATCGACCACCGGCCGAGGGCCTCGAGCTCCGCGATATCCTCACTGCTGTCGAGGATCTCGTCGTAGGTGTAGATCGGGAAGTTCGGATCGTGATTGCCGATCCGGAGCGTCATGTTGTCCGGGTCGGCGAGCAATTGCTCGACCGTCGGTTTGACGGTGGGTAACGATCCGGCGATGTGCCGGCGGGAGCCGAAGACATTGAACAGTCGTGCGAAGATGAGATCCTCGGCCGTGTCGTTCCAGGCAGCAGGAAGTTCACGATAGGCACTCTGGACGGCAGCCATACGGTCCGCTGCATCCGGCCAGGGGGTGAGGGTCGGCATGTAGATGTCGTCGCGGTTGCGAGGAACATCCGACCATCGTGTCGGCTGCTTGTCGAACATGGTGAGCGCGAACCGGTTGGCCCAGAAGCCACTCAGCGCCATGTCTCGCATGAGTTCGAACTTCGACGTGTAGACGCCCTGCGCGCTGCGCGAGAGGATCTCGGATACCGAAGGAGCCTTCGTGTCGAAATCGCGGCGGATCACCGAGTCGAGGTGCTCGATGCTGGTGAACGCCGAGAAATCCAGATCGGGAAAGAAGTTGGACGGGAAGACGATCTTGCCATGCCGGTTGAGCTCGAAGGGCTGCATGTGAAGTGGGAACCGTTCAGTGGTGTACGGGTTGGCAGATGGAGCGCGCGATCACATGTCGAGTCCGCCGTTGACGCCCCATACCTGGCCGGTGATGTACGACGATGCGTCGGCCGCGAGGAAGTGGACGACACGAGCGATTTCCTGGGGGTCGGCAAGGCGCTTGACGGGGATGCTGTCGGTGATGCGTCCGAGCACCTTCTCCGGGATGGCGTCGACCATTTCGGTGGCGACGAAGCCCGGGGTGACGGTGTTGACGGTGACACCGATGCTGTCCGGGGTGAGCAGGCCTGCCTTGCCCAGGTGGAACGTGGCTTCCTTTGCGAGGGTTTTGGTGAGGCCGAAGAGGCCGGCCTTGGACGCGGCATAGTTGGCCTGGCCGATGTTGCCGGTCTCGCCGATGACGGACGAGACGTTGACGATACGGCCGGTACCGCGCTCGAGCATGTGGCGAAGAGCGGCCTGGGCCAGGTAGAACGCGCCGGAGAGGTTGACGGAGATGACCTTGTCCCAGTCGTCGTCCTCCATCTTGAGTACCGTGCGATCGATGGTGATGCCGGCGTTGTTGATCAGGATGTCGATGCGGCCGTGTTCGGCGATGACCTCGTCGATGGTCCGGCGGCAATCCTCGGCATTGGAGACGTCCCCCTTGTGCACGGAGTAGTTCACGCCGTCGCGGCCGTTGGTCTTCAGATCTGCCAGGAACTGATCGGCCTGCGAGGTGTTGCGGGCGTAGCCCGCTGCCACGGTTGCGCCCTGAGTGGCCAGGCTGCGGCTGATGGCAGCACCGATGCCTCGCGTCCCTCCGGTGACGAATGCGACGCGTCCGCGAAGCTTGTTGCCCTGGACGGACTGCGTGGTGGGTTCGGCAGTGCTGGTCATGTGTCGTCTCCTCTGACTGGCGGCGATCGCGTCAGGCACTGCGATGTGCCTTTGGGGCTGCGTGTGCCCGATAGTGTTGTGGTGGTGCGCGATTGCGATATTCCCCTGCTGCGCTTTGTATTGTCGAGCGCCCCTGCTCGTCAACTCCCTGCGCATTCAATGATGCAGTATTTCCTCGACTTTGTCATGTGCAATGCGTCTCTGTGGATATTCGTGAGAAATTCATGATCAATTCATAATACGTTGCAGTGCAACATATTAGGGAAAGGTTGGGCGAGTACTCGCGAGTACGAACAGGCTGTCTGTTTGCAGAGGTGTCCGCGTACGTGTGCAGGGTTGGTTCTGAGGCTTCTGGTGGCGCGCAGTATTACTCCGGAGTCAGGTCGAATCGCGAATGAGGCGTGACGATCTTGATCAGATTGAGTGACTCTTCGTAAAACACTGTGGTGCAACAGAATAGGATGACATGTGACCGGATCTATGAGAATGGCATGCGGTGCAAGAATTGTGTGCACTCAGTGCCGACAGGATGATCCGGGGCCGTAACTCCCGGAATTTCGGAATCATCCGTTTCTCTCTGTGCATCCATTGTGATGTTAGGCACAAGGGTCCGTCGTGTGGTAGCGAGCGGATTGCCGCCGTTCGAACCCGGCCTCCTCGATCTCGACGACGGACGACAATGCCGAAGCCCTGCACCGGGATGTCCGGGGCAGGGCTTCGGTCGTACTACGGCGGGTTACGCGAGGGTTCGCGCAATGCCACGCTCGATGGCCGCAATGATCTGCGGACGCAATTCTGCGGCCGGCACAATCGCGTCCACCGAGCCGACCCGCTGGGCGCGCTGGATGTTGTGAATCGCCTCGAACTCTGCGGCGACCTCACCGAGCTTCTCGGAGCGCACGGAGGTCCGCAGCGATGCGAGTTCGACACCGAGACGTGCTTTCTCGCCATCCTCTGCCGCCGCCACCTGGGCCTCGAGCTCGACGACGCGCGAGTCACTCGCCGTGCGCTTGTTCACATCGCGGGTGAAGACCACGGCCGCGGCGGGTGCGCCACCGAGGACCGAGGCGAACGAACCCTCGACTGCGAGAACTTCCATGTTCTCGTTGAGCGCCCCGGAGAACACGACGAACGCACCACCGTGGTATCGGGAGACCACCACGAATACGATGGGTCCGTCGAAATTGACGATCGCGCGGCCGATCTCGGCACCATTCTCGAGCTGCACGTTGCGTAGCGACTCGGGGGAGCCGTCGAAGCCGGACAGGTTTGCGAGCACCACGAGCGGACGGTTGCCGCTCGCCGCGTTGATCGCACGCGCAGTCTTCTTCGACGACTTCGGGAACAGTGTGCCCGAGGTCCACTGGTCGGGGCCGTCTGTCGGGAACCAGCCCTTACGAGCGATGGCCCGCGACTCGATGCCGATGACGGATACCGCATGGCCGCCGAGGTGGGCATCGAACACGACCGAGGTGTCGGCGTCCGCCATGTCGGCCCAGCGCTCGAGTACCGCGTGATCCTGGTCGACCACGGCACGCATCACCGTACGAATATCGAACGGCTTCTTGCGGTCCGGGTTCGTCTCGGAGGAGAAGATGTCGCCGACAGTGGTGAAGTCGCTCGACGGATGCACATGAGGGTAGACGCGCACGTCGCGGTCGATCGGGTCGGTCGACTCGGCCCTGCGCGGGAACCGCTCGCCCGGCGCGATGAATGCGTGGGCGTAGTGACCGAAGAGCACCTCGATTGCGGCAGACAGGTTCGGGGCCCAGTACTGGGCCTGGCCGTTGGGGCCCATGACGCGGTCGTAGCCACCGATACCGAAGTTGTCCTCGGCGGACACACCACCGGAGTAGTCCAGCGACTGCTTCCCGGTGAGCACCATCGCGCTGTCCGGCGTCATCACCAGAATGCCCTTGGTGTGCATGAGCATCGTCGCTTCGGCGTTCCAGTAGGGCTGCGCACCGACGTTGATGCCGGTGACGACGACGTTGATCTCGCCGCCGTTCTGCGTGAAGGTGATGATGCGGCGCAGTGCACGCGACACCCAGTCCATGTTCTCGGTGCCGGAGTCCATCGAGATCGTCGCACCGGACGACAGGGCGAACCACTCGACGGGAGCGCCGAGCTTCTCGGCGAGGTCGACGGCGGCGACGACACGGGAGCATTCTGCCTCCGCGACCGTGCCGAGCGCCTTGGTCGGGTCGCCGAACATCGCGACACGGGTCATGCCCTCGGGATACAGCTCGGTTGCGGCGGTGACGACACCGACGATGAGGCCGGCCTTGTTGCGACCGTACGGTCGGTCGGTGGGGGCGAACTCGCCGGACTCATCGAAATCGTACTCGACGAAGCTGCCACCGTTGCCGGTGAGCAGCGGAATCAGCTCGTAGGGGTACACGGTGTTGCGGGCGCGAGAACGCTGCACCTTCTGTGTGTACTCGTCGAGCGGCTTGAGCGGTTCCTTCGGCGGATCGGTGAGACCCACGACCACACCTGCACCCGAGCGGTACGAGAATCGCAGCGCGACCTCACGGGCGGGCTGCTCCTGCCCCTCCCGGAGCCAGCCGATGACGGTGATCTCCTCGAGTCCGGCGCCGACGGTGAGTGGTGCGGCGTTCTGGGCGGTCCGGCGCAGTTCGTCGAACGTCAGGTCCACGACCGGCCAGACGAACAGCACGACGCGGTTCGCGTCGAGACGGCGACCACCGCGGGCCGCCTGCGCACGTCGCATGCCGTCGAGCGAACTCGCGAGCGCCCGCTCGAACGCAGGCAGGCCCACGATCGCACCGGACTCGTCGCGCTGCGGTGTCAGATCCCGCACCTCGGCGAGGGCGATGAACCGCTCGTCGGACGGGTTGTCCTGCGAAACGATGTGATACAGGTACGTGTCCGGATTCGCAGGGAGACGTGTGCCGTCGAAGTTCTTCAGGCGCCACAGGTCGAGACGCTGGCCGGTGAGCGGATGGATGTCGCGGATGTTGGTCTCTTCCGCGTATCCCGTCTCGTAGGGGCGGAACGTGAAGACATGCTCCTCGGCATTATCGGTGTGGCACACCGTGACCGTCACGCGACGCGCGGTCGCGGTGACGTCCTTCGCGGCCAGCGCGGTCTGCAACGCCTGCGCCTGCGCATCGGAGTCGCGGGGAGCGTCATTCCACGCCAGGTAGAGATCGATGACGAGATTCTCGGTGCTCGGCAGCGGTGTCGCGGCGCCTTCGACGGAATCGAGCAGCGCAGCGAGGTCGGAATGGGTGGCCTCGGCCGAGATCAGGTACAGCCGGGTGCCGCGCAGATCGAAGTTGCCGGTGACGAACTGTCGACCGTCGCGGATGGTCGACTCCACGTCCTCGAGGGTGCGGATCTTGTACGCCCGCCGAGTGATCACTTCGAGGAGCGGGCCGGGAACCGACTCGGGACGCGAAATCTGCTGCGCGAGCAGATCGATGAGCGGCTCCGGAGTGGCGACCAGCGACTCGATCCGCTCGGCGTAGTCGGCGGAACCCTGATGCTCGGCGAGGTGGGCGAGCGAACCGCGCACACCGTCGTACACCTGCTCGCGAGCCTTGCGGATCACCGGCTCCTCGAAGAAGCGGTAGCGCAGGTTGCGGGCGGTGTCGCCGATGACGGGGAAGCGGACCTGGGTGGCGACGATGAGGCGATCGAGAACTTCGTTGAGTTCGCCCGACACACCGGACTCGCCGGTGCCGTGCTCGAGCCAACGATCGAGGAGCGCCGAGACCACGGGGATCTGCGCCTCGATGCGTTCCTGTGCGCAGAACAGCCGGTAGACGGCCTCCTCGAGTTCGGGTGTGCGCTCGAGCTCGACGACGTCGTAGTGACGCAAAGCGCGTGAAAGGCGTCCGCGGAAGCTCTCGGGCAGGCCACCGACCTCGACGTCGAGCGACTGGAGATACCCGTGGAAGAACTCGCGGGGACTGTGTACCTTGTCGTCGCTGTTCTCCTCATCCTGCGTCGGACGGTTGCGCGACAGTTCACAGACGTCGGCGAACGTGGTGAGCAGTGCGAGTTCGGCGCGCACCAGGTCGCAGGACGCAGCCTTCGCGGTGAGTTGCTCGTACTCGCCGAGCAGGGTTGCGGTGCGCTCGGCAGAGACGTCGTAGCCGGTGATCAGTGCTTCGAGCCGGTCGAGGCGAGCGTGGGCGTCGGCCACCGCGTCGTCGGTCAAGGCAGGTGCGGCGGTGGGGAACTGCACCCGATCGGCCACCACCGTTGTGGTCTCCTCGGCAATCTGATCGACGCGCAGTAGCGGAGCGCCGGCGTCGACCTGGCCGTTGACAACCGCGAGGATCTCGCGGACCTTCCCCGCGAACGGTGCGCGGACCGCGGTCTCCATCTTCATGGATTCGAGGACGACCAGCGTCTGACCGGCCTCGACGTCGTCGCCCACGGCGACGGGCACGGCAACCACGACGGCCGGGGCAGGCGTGCGGACGACGCCGGCTTCGTCCTGGCTGATCTGATGGCTGGTGCCGTCGACCTCGACGAGGAAGTGTGCAGGTCCGGCGATCGAGACGATGTTGTGGCGTTTTCCGTCGAGCGTGAGACGGGTTTCGTATTCCCCGAGACGCTCGATGTCGACTTCGAGTTCGGTGTGGCCGGCGCCGATGCGGTAGCGGTGCGGACCGATCTGGCCGACGAGCAGTTCGTAGCCCTGGCCCTGGTAGCTCAGTTCGATCTTGCGGGCGCCGGTCTGGCCTGCTCGAGGGCGTCCGCCACGTGCCGAGGCGAGGAACCCGGCGCGAGCGCGGGCTTCGTCGGCGTCGTACACGTCGACGGCGGTTGCGAGGAGCGCGATATCGGCGACCTTCGTCGGTCCGGTGGCGGTGCCGGCGCCGGTGCGGTCGAGCCAGCCGGTGTCGGCGCTGGCGCCGACGACTTCGTCGCGGTTCAGCAGGTCGAGGAGGAACGATTTGGTGGTGGTGCCGCCGTCGAGCACGACGGTGGTCTCGCGGAGCGCCGTGCGGAGGCGGGCGAGGGCTTCGTCGCGGTCGCGGCCCCACGCGATGATCTTGGCGACCATCGAGTCGTAGTCGGGCGGGATCACGTCGCCCTGGGCGATTCCGGTGTCGACGCGCAGACCCGAGCCGAGCGGGAACTTGAGCAGCTGCACGGTGCCCGGCGCGGGGGCGAATCCGTTGTCGGCGTCCTCGGCGTTCAGGCGGGCTTCGACGGCGTGACCGAACTCGGGCGGACAGTCGCCGGGGAGCTGCTCGCCGGCGGCGACGAGGATCTGCAGCTTGACCAGATCGATGCCGGTGGTCGCCTCGGTGATCGGATGCTCGACCTGCAGACGGGTGTTGACCTCGAGGAAGGTGAAGATCTTCAGGTCGGGCTGGTACAGGTACTCGACTGTGCCCGCGCCGCTGTATCCCGCGGCGCGGATCAGGTCGGCGGACACCGTGCGTAGCTCGTCGGCCTGGTCCTTGGTCAGCAGCGGGGAGGCGGATTCCTCGATGACCTTCTGGTTCTTGCGCTGGATGGAGCAGTCGCGTACGCCGGGTGCCCACACGTTGCCGTGGTTGTCGGCGATGACCTGCACCTCGACGTGGCGAGCGTCGGTGACGAGACGCTCGATGAAGACGACCGGGTCGCCGAAGGAGCGCTCGGCCTCACCCTGGGTGCGCTCGAGTGCGAGTTCGAGCTCGTCCTCTGCGTAGACCTTGCGGATGCCGCGCCCGCCGCCGCCGGAACGGGCCTTGATGATCAGCGGGTAGCCGATCGCCTGAGCGTGGCGGCGCGCATCGGCGCGGTTCTCGACGGGACCACCGGACCACGGTGCGACGGGCACGCCGACCTTCTCGGCGAGGAGCTTGGCCTCGACCTTGTCGCCGAGTAGGCGCATCGCGGCGGAAGACGGGCCGATGAACGTGATGTCCAGCCGGGCGCACACGTCGGCGAAGGTGGGGTCCTCGGCGACGAAGCCCCAGCCGACCCACACCGCGTCGGCCTTCGCTTCGGTCAGCGCACGCTCGAGTTCGGCGTAATCGAGGTAGGGGGTCGCGGCTGTCGTGGACGGCCGGAGGGTGACACTCTCGTCGGCTTGACGGACGAACATGGCCCGTCGCTCGGCCTCAGTGTGCAGCGCGATCGTCGTGATGTCGTAGTTGTGCTCGGAGTTCAGCTCCCGGACTGCCCGGATGAGGCGGACTGCCGCCTCGCCCCGATTGACCACTGCGATCCGTTTGAACATACTCGTTGCCACCGTTCTCCATGATTGTGCGCACTACCGCGCTCGTCGAAGCTCAACCCCATTCGAGGAAGCCGAGTCAACCGAATGCTCGTCCCGCGTCACGGGCTGACAACGCGGCTGGGAACATGTATCGGTCGGCTCCTCGTGGTTGGCGTGGGCATGCGTGTCGGTCCCCTGCCCCGCGGACCCTGCCCCAGGGTGCCATTGGGCGGTTCGGACGGATCGTACGAGAAGCCCGCGGTTGTCGTCTGTGACAACGCCCCCTGCTTCGGGTGATCCGTCCGAAGAACAGCATGGAGCAAACATGAGGGTTTGTCACGTTTTGGCGATCGACCGGTCGAGGGTGGTGGCAGGGCCGACTGCTTCGGCGGGAGATGGTGCAGTGCTTGACTTCCCGGTTGTGGAGATGAACTGCGTGGTGGCATCGCGATGAGTCGCGTGAGGCATACTGTGCGGTAACACCAGTGGGTAACTTGGGGTCGGTCCGGAGTGTCTCCGTGTCCTTCATGGATAACCTGTTGTGGGACAACGGAATTTGAGGTGTCGCAGGATTCGGGGCGGCACCCGGTGACGGAACCTACCCATCTTTCGGAAATCTGCCGTGTGACATCCATCACCGCAGTTCAACGGCGCCTTCGGGGCCGGGGCTGCCTCACGCGCTTCCTTCCTCGCCTCCGTGCGATCCCGTGGTCGAGCCTGGGGAGCATCGTGGTACCAGTTCGCTGTCGAAGAATTCTGGAACAGTGGAGGTCGACAGTAACCGAGGAGGGGCACGATGACCGAGTCCGACAAGTCGAGGCATTCCGCGTCGTTCGAGTCCCGGCTCGAACGACGCGAGCGGATCGCCGCCCAGGTTCGGCGGTGGTGCGAACAGTGCCGCATCGACGGCCATCACGATCCATTGTCCGATGACGCGGCTGTCGCGATCGCCTCCGGCTACCTCGACGAACCGGCCAGATCGGTGCTTGCTGCCCGTCGGCGTCTCGCGCGCCGGATCCCGGACGTCGGCGGGGATGTCGGGGGTTTCGGAGAGCTCCGGCGCCTGACCGATGAACGGGAGAGGTTCGCTGCCCGTGCTGCGGCGCAGCGCCCCGGCGTGTCTCGGCTGATGCTCGAGCATCGGGCGAGCGAGTTCGACAAGAGAATCCGAGCGGTGCAGCACTCGATCGTGCATTCCCCGGCGCACTACGCGCAGGGGGTGCGCGCGGTGCGCCGGGAACGCCGCGACGGCATTCATCTCGAACTCGAGCAGCGCGAGGCGTTGTTCCGCGCATTGCAGCACACCCCCGCCCCGATCCCGGTGGCTGCGGCGGAGCGCGCCCGCGACACGGTACTGGGTATCGCGAGCGACCGCGTGGTCCGGTGGTCCGAGCGTACGCCTGCGGCGGACGTGGGACGGCGCGCCGCCGAGGCACTTGTCCGGCAGGTGCCGGGCGAAGTGGATCACTTCGTCGATCGCTACGACACCCTGCTGTTTCTCGCGGGGACCTTGTACGACCGTATCGAATCGTCGCCGGCCTGGCATTCCGAACACCTTGCCGTGCAGCGCTCACAGCTGAACCTCACCGACGAGCTCGCCCAGATCGCCACCGACACGATCGCACTGCGAGGACTGCTCACCGAACTGGACGACGCGATCGACAGCGCGCCTGCCGCGCGGACGGGGCTCGAGTCCCGGATTGCGGCGCTCGGCACCGTCTGGGAACAGCTTCTCGACCGGGTCGCGGCTCTCGCTCGCATCGGAGACCTTCTCGGATTCGCAGACAGTCGGATGAACATGGTGGAAGTTGCGCAGCGGACGGCAAGCCTCGACGAGCGGATCGACGACCTCATCGGGCGCTCTGGTGCGCGCGAACTCTCGACCGACAACACGAACTTCGTCGGTGACCAATTCGGTGGTGCCACTGAGACGATAGGTGTACTGCAATCCGCGCTTCTCGGCGACATCGCGGAGCTGACAGCGAAGGAGTGACGTCGCGGTTTGTGAATGAGCACAAGGCCGGATCATGCGTCACATATAGGTCGGATTCGGCTTCGATAATTGTGAGCCGAGCCACTGATCGACCGCTCGATTCGGTGTTAGCGTCCGTCGCGTTCGGGTGGGGGGACGAAAGTGACGCGAGGGGCAGAAGTGATTTTTCGCAGCGGATTGAAATCAGCCGTGCTCGGTGGTGTGGCAGCGATACTGCTGGCGGGTTGCGGTTCCGGAGGCACGGTGACCGTGGTCGATGATCCGAAAATGGAATCGGAGCTCGACACGGTTCTCACGTCGGGACAGCAGCGGAGCCTCGGTGAGATCGCGGAGGCCGGTGGTCTCGATCGCGGCTCGTGGGATCGGATGTATCACTTCAGTGCGCCGCTTCTGGTGAGCGAGATCAACCGCGCGCTCGATACCGACGGCGTGGTGTGGGAAGGGCTCCCCGGCGACGAAGCCAAGGGGATTATCGTGTTCACCTCGGGCGGTGAGGTCGTATCTGCCGTGATCGACCACAAGCCGGCGGTGGTGCTCTCCGGATACGCGACCGCAGACTCGATGGTGAGTCGCGACCAGGCAATTGCGGACTACGAGCGGGTCGCGGTGGAATCGCAGGGGCGCTGAGCGGGCCCCACGTCACTATTGTCCACATTCCCGGTGTAGTTTGCTGCAGCGACGTGTAGCAACATTTTCCGGAGGAGTGCGCTGGTGGCGCGGGTAATTGCAACAATCAACCTCAAGGGTGGCGTCGGCAAAACCACGATGACAGCCGCTCTGGGCGAGTTCATGGCGGCCGAGTTCGGCCAGCGGGTGCTGCTCGTGGATCTCGATCCGCAGACCAACCTCACCACGATGATGATCGGAGAGGAGCGGTGGCGGGAACTCAACGAACTCGGCCGGACGCTTGCCACGCTCTTCGCGCGTGCTGTGGACCCGGACGCCGACGCATTCGACATCGAGAAGGCACTCCAGCACGACGTTTCTCCCGTGACGGCGGTGCGTGGAATCGATCTGCTCGCATCCTCGCTGGATCTCATGGAGATCCAGGAGGGCCTGAGTTTCCAGCAATACGCCGATCCCGAATCGCGTCGGCCGATCGAGATCCTGCGATCTACGCTCGACCCGATCGCCGACGACTACGACTACATCCTTGTCGATTGCCCACCCAACCTCGGGATGCTCACCCTCAACGGACTCCGCGCCGCCGACGGCTACATCGTTCCCACGATTCCGGACATCCTGTCCACCTACGGGATCCCGCAGTTGCAGCAACGGGTGGAGAAGTTCTCCGCCCGCACCGGTCATTCGATCCGTGAACTCGGACTGGTGATCACCAAATACCGCAGTGCCTCGAGCCTGCACCGCACTATCATCGAGCAGCTTCAACGCGACGACACGATAGCCAACGTCGTTCCCGCGTGGATTCCCGAAGCGAACCAGATCGCTGCGTCGGCGGAGTTCGTTCCGTACGGCACGCTCAAGCGCAAATACGGTGGCGCCGGACAGTTCGATGCCCTGCGCATGTTCACCGAAACGATCCTGATGAATGCGCAGGTGTATCTGTGAGTAGCGAAGCCGGCAGTGGTGTGCCCGACGCCCGGTTGCAGGTTCGGATCGGCGAGGCGAGTGCCGCGCTGCTCCGGCTCAACAGCACCGCGCCGCATGCAGCCGGATCCCTCGCTGCGCTCGTCCGGGTGATCGCGGACGAAGCCGGACGCAATCAACGATTCGCCGACGCGATCGTCGGTGCGCTCGAGCCCGCCGCCACATCGGCAGATGCCGTCGCGGCTCCGGACTTCGGGTGCGAATCGGCCGGGCACGCTCCGGCCCGGAAGGCGCCGGCTCGCCGCGCCAAACGCGCCCCCGGTCTGTTCGACCCGTTCGATGCGTTCCGTGACGGGGGAGAAGCGGGTCTGCGCCTCGAACTCGCACCGCTCGAGGTCGACCGGTTGAAAGACATCATCGCCGAGCACGCGATGGACTACGACAAACTCGCAATGCGCTGGCGCACCGCGTCCAAGCTGCAGGAACGCATTGTCGAGCGGGTCAAGGCCTTGTCCACCAAGGGAGACGCTTTTCGGTGACCGGTACCGGGGCTTTCCGACATCCGTAATGTAACCGTATGGTTGCTCCATGGAAGAGTCAGCCGACAGGGGCATCCGGGCGTTCGTCACCGATGTCGTTCAGCGAGGCGGAAGCGCTGTGCAGCTGAAGGGCTCTCGTTCCGTGCGGGTCAAGGGGGTGGACGGGCACAGTTGCGTCGTGCGAGTGCGATCGACTACCCGGGGACAGTGGATGGCCCGTCGACAGGACGGCACACCCGGTAGTGATCCCACAGGGTCGTCGTACTGGGTGTTCGTGGACTTCGCCACGGACTCCCCGGAGTTCTACATGGTCGAATCCGACGAGGTGGAATCAGGGATTGCGGCGGACGTCGAACTGTGGCTCGCCGAGCGTCCCGGCCGCGTACCCACCGGAAGTCATCCCATCCCGATGAGCAGTGTCGCGCACGGGCATGATCGGTGGGACCTGCTCAATCTCAACGGAGTACGCGACTCTCGTCGTCATAAGCAGGTGTCGCAGCCGCGAACCAGGACCGCGAAGGCAGCCGCGCCGGCCACCGTACCCGAATTCGTCGACCCCAGAACGGCAATCGTGTCGGACTTCGGCGGATATCGGATCCACGCGCGCTTCGACCCGACGAACAGTAGCGTCGAGATCACGCGTGGTCCGATGGAAGGCCGCCGATTCGGTCATCCCACCGCCGCGGCGAACGCCGTCACGAAATTCGTCAGCGATGACGACGCCGACTATGACGGCTGGACTTTCTGGCGTCTCGACGATCGGTCGGGTGATCCCCTCGGAAAGCGCCTGTTGCACAGCGGATAAGCAGAATCGTAGTTTCTTCTGGGTCGATGGCACCCACAGCGCTTGACGTAGGTGCCGGAAATGCTTGTTGGTGTACCGGAATATCGGACGTCAACCAGCATTTCCGGCGCCAGCGTCAGCCGCCGAGCGCAGCTCCCGCCGGCCCGAGATCGAGGAACACCGTTTCGCCGCTCGCGTCGTCGAGCCCGTCGTTGTCGGTCACGACGTACAGATCGCCGTTGCCCGCAACCGCGACACCTTCGACCTTCTCCTGCACGTAACCGCGGGTCGCCTGCAGGTCGGGCAGCAAGTCGCGTGCCAACGTCTTCGGCAGCACCTGCGGAGTGTCGTCGGCCGTGGTCACTCCGGCATCGGTGGGAATCTCGACACGATAGAGCGCCTTCACGCGGGCATCCGGTCCGTTGAGCTTGTCCCGCTCGAGGATCAGCAGTGCGCCGTCGTAGACGACGATCTCGGACAGACCGATCCAGTCGCCGTCGGCGTCGGTGCTCTCGAGTTGGTAGCCGAACCACTCCCACTCGCCGCTCGCGGGCGTGTAGCGGCCGATGCGTGCGACTCCCGTGTCGTCACTGTCGAGTTCGCGTTGCAACACCACCCAGATGGCGTCCCCGTCGACGGCCACTCCTTCGAGGCCTTGACCGCCGAGTCCGGCCGCAATGTCGTCGGGCAGCGCGATCCGCTGCTCGATGCTTCCGTCCGCGGCGACCATGACCAGTTCGTTGCCGGGGCCCTCGTCGCCTTCGACAGCAAGGACGAACCCGCCGTCGGGGCGGGCCGCAAGCCCTTCGACGTCGAGCGCGACGGGCTCGTCGTTCTCGGTGACCACGAGTTCGCTGTCGATCAATGCGGGCGTCTGCGATACATCCACCCCGAGAACCCGTGCCGGCCCGTACGCAATATCGGTGGCGGTGAACAGCCGGTCGTCGTCGGCCGGGTCGGCGCTCAGGGCACTCAGCGCACCCCATCCGATCGGGATGCCGTCGATGTCGCCGGAGGCGATGGACGGGAACGATGGGGTTCCCGAGTTCTGCGCGAACGCGTCACCGTATCCGTACACACTGACCGAGGCGCGGACCCGGGCCTCGGCGTCGTCCTTCTCCGATGCGATGACCAGCAGATCGCGCTGGGGGATCGGAAGGATCCCTTCGGGGCCCGGTGTCGTCGGGAGAATCTGGACGAACTCGGGTGCGGCGGGGTCGCTGACGTCGTACACCGCGACGAAGTTGCTGCGTTCCGATGCCACGAGCGCCGTCGGCCGGCCTCCGATGTCGGTGATGGCGAGCCCTTCCGGTTCGGGACCCTTTGCTTCGGCTCGGCCCTCGATGTGAAGACCGGTCCGCACCGCAAGCTGGGAAAACGAGTTGCCGGCGTCCCAGACCACGTCTCCGGTCGCGGCGTCGAAGACGGTCCAGCCGCGAGTGCCACCCTTCCAGTCGCCCTCGTTTGCGGTGGCAAGGTGGTCGTCGCCGATCCACCCGATGGCGTCGGGTTCGCGTGGTGTGTCGGAGATCGACCCGGTCTGGTCGAGCACACCGTCCTCGGCGGTGTCGATCCCGTCGACGGAGACGGATCCGGCGTTGAAGATCGAGGTGACCTCGCCGGTGGGGCCGTCGATGATCGCGACGCCGTTGTTTTCCTGCAGCGTCAGCGCGACCTGGCCGCGGGAGTTGATGCTGACGTATTCGGGCTCGAGGTCTTCGGGAGTGTCGAGGCCGGCGTCACGGGCCTGTTCGACGTCGAAGTCGACCTTGCGTGCCGTCCACGCGGTCGGTTCGCCGGTCAGGTCGATGAGCTGCAGGAAACCCGTGGGTGCCTGCGGGAGGTCGCCTTCCTCGGCGCCGTCCGGGGTGAACTCCTCGTCGCGCTGGTTCTCTATTGCGACCGCGGCGAATGCGCCGTCGGGACTGATGGCGATCGAGTCCGGCTGACCACCGAGGTCGATGCTGTGGACGCGCGTGCGGTCGCTGACCCGCACGACGTCGATGCGGCCCGACGGATTCACGAAGTCGCCGCCGCTGGTGTCGACGACGACGAGAACGAACTCGCCGAATGCAGCCACGGAGGTCGGCTGGTCGTCGGCATTGCCGAGCTCGACCAACGACAGGGTGCCCAGGCCAACGGGAGTTGCAGGGTCGCGCAGGTCCACGAACCCGACGCGCTTGGCTGTCGCATCCGTGTAGATGACGGTGTTGCCATCGGGGGTGACGGTGGAGATCTCGGCGACCGTCTCGGTCTCGAGAGGTTCGTCCGCGGGACGGTTCTCGAATACCGGGTAGGTGGCCTGCCGGTGGTACCGCCCGGAATCCGGGACATTCCAGTCGATCGACGACGTGGCCCGCGGAGCGTCCTGGGCGGGTTCGTCCGATGAGCCACTGTCATCGGTCGAGCATGCGGCCGCCATCAGCGCTGCGATCGCAGCGATCGCCGCGAGGCGGCTTCGGTTCGTCGTCGTCATTTGTCCTCATCGTTCGGTTTCAGCTCGATCGTGCGAGCCTTTCGCCCGCGGATGACCCGATGGGGATTTCTGGATGAACGCCGGGCATCGGACAAGTGTCCGAGGATTCTCGTTTGCCCGAAGTTGTCCACAGGCGACGGGTTCATCCACAGAACAGTCCGGTTCGGTCGTCATCGGGCGGGCGCCGTGTGGCCGTGCGGCAGGATCGCCGCCATGGGTGATCCACAGGTGGTGAAGCGTGCACAACTGATCGAGGCGGGAGCATCCGCGTTCGAGATTGCGCGCGAGGTACAGAGCGGCAGCCTGGTCAGGGTCGCACACGGCGGTTACCTGCATCGTAGGGACTACGACGCACTCGACGAGATCGGACGGCATCGGGTCCTCGCGCGCCACATCGGCTCGACACTGCGTCCGGGGAATGCACTGAGTCACGTCTCGGCGGCGATCCTGCACGGGGCGGCCGTCTGGAACATTCCGCTGACGCGTGTGCACGTGTCGCGCGGATCCGACGAGGGGGCGCGGCGAAAGTCTCGGATCCACACTCACGTCGCACAGTGGGCAGAGACAGACCTCACGACCGTCGACGACGTACCGGTGACGTCGGTGGCGCGCACGATCTCGGACATCGCGCGGTCTGCGCCGAAGCTGCAAGCAGTCGCCATCGGCGATGCGCTGCTGCGCATAGACACCGACGCCGCGGCGACACTGCCCTCCGTCGTCGATGCTGCGATGGGGTTGCACGGCGTCGGACGCGCACGATCAGTCGCGGGTTTCCTGGATGCGCGGAGTGAGAGCGTCGGCGAGTCGTTGTCGCGGGTGCGGATCGACGAGGCGAGACTGCCCCGGCCGCAGCTACAGCACAAGATCGTTGCGCGCGACGGCCGACGCTACCGTCTCGATTTCTTCTGGGAGGACGAAGGAATCGTCGGAGAGTTCGACGGTCTGGGGAAATACTCGGACCGGCGGGATCTCGTCAGAGAGAAGCTGCGGGAGGACGCGCTGCGGGATCTCGGGCTGGATGTGATCCGCTGGACGTGGGCGGAACTGGCCCATTTCGATGTGGTTGTCCGGCGTTTCGAGCGAGCGCGGGCCCGTAGGCGCCGGAAATGACGGTAGGTGTTCGATATTTCGATACACCAACCAGCATTTCCGGCGCTGGCATCAGTGATATCCGAATCCGCCATTACACCGCCGTCCGTTGGGGCGAGGTCTACGCTCGTGGCTACCGGCCTGTTCCGGAGGGCTCAGGCACGCCGAGGGCACGCGCCGGTGGAATGCCGTACGTCGGCGTCGCGGTCGTCCGGGAGGTTCGTCCATGAATCCGGTGGTGGTGGAGGCCCAAGCAACAAGGCCCTATCCGGAAAGACGCGCCCGCAAGGGAGCGGTGCTCTACAAGCTCATCACGACAACCGACCCGAAAACACTCGGGATCATGTACATCGTCACCGCTTTTGCCTTCTTCCTGGCGGGCGGATTGATGGCACTGCTGATGCGTACCGAACTCGCGGTGCCGGGGCTGCAATTTCTGTCGAACGAGCAGTACAACCAGTTGTTCACGATGCACGGCGGCATCATGCTGCTGCTCTACGCCACCCCCGTCGTGTTCGGGTTCGCCAACTACATTCTTCCGCTGCAGATCGGTGCGCCCGACGTTGCCTTCCCTCGGTTGAATGCCTTCAGTTACTGGCTGTTCCTGTTCGGGGCGCTGGTGGTCCTGTTCGGGCTGGTCACCCCCGGTGGCGGCGCCGACTTCGGCTGGACCTCCTACATGCCGCTCGCCAATGCAATACACGCCCCCGGGATAGGGGCGAACCTGTGGTTCGCCGGCTTGGCCGTCACCGGTCTGGGTACCATCCTCGGCGGCGTCAACATGATCACAACTGTCGTGTGCATGCGGGCTCCGGGCATGACCATGTTTCGGATGCCGATCTTCACCTGGAACATCTTCATCACCATGATCCTGGTGCTGCTGGTGTTCCCGCTCCTCACCGCGGCGTTCATGGGCGCCCTGGCCGACAGGCTCCTCGGTGCACACATCTACGACCCGGCGACCGGTGGCGTGTTGCTCTACCAGCATCTGTTCTGGTTCTTCGGGCACCCGGAGGTCTACATCATCGCCCTGCCGTTCTTCGGCATCGTCACCGAAGTCTTCCCGGTGTTCAGCCGCAAACCGGTCTTCGGGTACTCGGGTCTGGTGTACGCGACCATTGCGATCGCGGCGCTGTCCTCCGCGGTGTGGGCTCATCACATGTATGCGACCGGTGCGGTGTTGCTGCCGTACTTCTCGTTCATGACCTTCCTGATCGCGATTCCGACGGGTGTGAAGTTCTTCAACTGGATCGGCACGATGTGGCGAGGGCAGATCACGTTCGAGACGCCCATGCTGTTCTCGGTGGGGTTCCTGATCACGTTCCTGTTCGGCGGTCTGACCGGTGTCATCCTCGCCTCGCCACCGCTGGACTTCCACGTCCACGACACCTACTTCGTGGTGGCTCACTTCCACTACGTTCTGTTCGGCACGATCGTCTTCGCGACCTACGCCGGCATCTACTTCTGGTTCCCGAAGATGACGGGCCGGATGCTGGACGAACGCCTCGGCAAGTGGCACTTCTGGCTGACGTTCGTCGGCTTCCACACGACGTTCCTGGTGCAGCACTGGCTCGGTAACGAGGGTATGCCTCGCCGGTACGCCGACTACTTGCCGTCCGACGGCTTCACGACGCTCAATACGGTGTCCACCATCGGGGCATTCGTGGTCGGTGCCTCGACCCTGCCGTTCATCTGGAACGTCTTCAAAAGCTACCGCTACGGCCAGGTCGTCACGGTCGACGATCCGTGGGGTTACGGCAACTCGCTCGAGTGGGCCACCACCTGCCCGCCGCCACGTCACAACTTCACCGAACTACCGCGTATCCGGTCCGAACGCCCCGCCTTCGAACTGCACCACCCGCACATGTCGGATCGGATGCGCGCTGAGGCGCATGTGGGGTTCGGCTCCCGGAAGCACAATGTGCAGGTGGCAGAGGGTGCCGACCGCACCCCACCCGACGCCTCGTACGACCGGCACTGAGCTGTTCCCGAGCGCCTATTCCTGGGCGTGCACTACACCAAGTGAATCGGCCACGACACCGACGACGAGTGCCCGCGCCCGATCTGCGACGTCGTCGGCGGGCCTTCCCAGGACGGTGAGCGCCGCGGCCGCGAGGACCTCGGGCAGCCGCGCGTCGATCTCCTGCTCGCCGCGCTGCCGGTCGGCGCGGATATCGATGACCGACTCCACAAGCCGGAACGGTAGCTCGGCACGTGGATCGGCGCCGGCGAGCGTCGCGCCGCCGAGCACCTCGACGGCGAGATCGCGGTAGCGGCGAGCCAGACGTCGACGGTCGTTCCGAAATGCTGCGAACGCTTCGGTGCGAACTTCCGGCAGCATGTACAGCGCGCCGAGGTTCCACCGTCCCGCGCACAACTGGGCGGCGTCGAACCACGTCAGCGCGCACAACAGCACCGCGGCCGGTTCGGAGTCGTCGAGAGCATCGTCGAATTCGATGGTCGGCGCGATGGTGGCGTCGAGCAGCGTGACGAGGATGTCGTTCTTCGTCGCGAAATGGTTGTAGAGCGACGCCTGGCGTATACCGACGGCATCGGCGATCTGTCGCGTCGTGGTCGAGCCGAAACCGCGCGTACTGAACAGTTCTGCGGCAGCGTCGAGAATCTCCGCGCGGGCGGTATTGCCTGGACGTCGGGGGCTTGTCAGGCGCGGGCGGCCTGGTCCTACTCGGGTCACCTCACCACCATGGCACAACGAGTTGTGTTGCTGCCCAGTTGGATCGATGTGTGAGCGTTGCGTCATCAGGTGGAAACATCGGCCACACACTCGTTACTCGGGGGACATCCTCCGAAGATGCCTGCGCTGAAAACTGTCACTCGACAGTTTCCCCGTCAGCCACGAATCGGAGCGCCATGACCGAGACACTCGAGACAGCCACGACCCACGCCGCCCGAACCCACGCACGTGCACAGGTCGGAACCGTCACCGATGCCATGCCGATCGTGCCGGCGTCGGCGTGGCCGACCCCACCCAACGGGCGGTGCGTGTCGATGACCTGGGCCGAGACCGTGCCGGGCGGCCGCTACACCAGCAAGGTCCTTGCCCGCGGCACCCGCCTGCGCCTCCGCGATCTCGACGGCGCCGCGTGCGCTCACCTCCTGCTGTTCCGTGCCGACGCCCCGCACGAGCGGCTCAACGTCGCGGACACGGTCAAGGTGCCCTGGCAGGCCTACCTCGGCGTCGGGCATCCCCTGCTCTCCGATCAGGGACGTGTACTCGCGACCGTCGTCGCCGACACCTCCGGCCACCACGACGCGCTGTGCGGCACGAGCCACGCGGCAGGAAACTCGGCGCGCTACGGCGCCGGTGCGTTGCATTCGTCGTCCCCTGCGGGCCGTGAACTGTTCACGGTCGCCGCGGCCAAGCACGATCTGCAGCCCCGCGACCTCCCGCCGTCGTTGTCGTTCTTCCACGGCATCCGCGTCGAGGACGACGGCGCGCTCACCAGCACCGGAACCGCCGGCGCCGGGGCGTACGTCGAACTGCTCGTCCACCTCCCCGCCATCGTGCTCCTCGCCAACACCGCACACCCTCTCGATCCGAACCCCGAGTTCATCACCACCGCACTCGAAGTGACGGCGTGGCGCACCGCCGGTGATCTCGACTCGATCGACACCGGCGAACCCGAATACCACCGCGCGGTGCTCAACACCGAAGACGTCTGGGCCGCTGCCGAATCCGGAATGGAGAACTGAACCATGACCGCCACCATCGACACTGCTGCACTCGTCCCCGGGACCGTTGTGCTCGACGAGACGGTCGAGCTTCGCGGCCCCTGGTCGGCGGTCGTCGCCGCCGGCGACGTCCTGACCATCGTCGACTTGCGCGGCAACCAGGCCGTCGACACGCTGATCTACGACGCCCACGACACCGCGTCCCGCTACAGCGCCGCCGCAACCATTGCGGGGCAGGGCAACCTGTTCCTCACCACCGGCTCGGTACTCCGCAACGCCGAGGGCGATCCCCTCATGACGCTCGTCGGCGACGAAGTGGGCAACCACGACACCGTCGGCGGCGCCTGCTCGCAGGAGTCCAACACCCTCCGCTACGGGCATCACACCAAACACCAGCACGCATGCGTCGACAACTTCCTGATCGAAGGGGCCAAGTGGGGTCTCGGCAAACGAGATCTGGTGTCCAACATCAACTTCTTCATGAACGTGCCCGTCGAGACCGACGGCACCCTCGGCATCGTCGACGGGATGTCTGCACCCGGCAAGCGCCTCGCGATCCGGGCCGACCGCGACGTGCTGGTACTCGTCTCCAACTGCCCGCAGATCAACAACCCGTGCAACGGTTTCGATCCCACACCCGTGCGGATGATCGTCACGCGCCCGCAGGAGGTGTGAGCTCGCGATGACCACGAAGATCACCGTCGAACGACCCGGAATGCTCACCACCGTCCAGGACTATCCGGGTCGCGCCGGCTACTGGCAGATCGGTGTACCGCCGTCCGGACCGATGGACGACCTGTCGTTCCGCCTCGGCAACACCGCTCTCGGAAACGACGAGGGCGTGCCGGGCCTCGAATCCGCCATGGCAGGTCCGGTCCTGCGATTCACCGAGGACACCGTGGTGTGCGTGACGGGCGCCCCGGTCACGGTACGTATCGACGGTGAGATCGTGCCGCAGTGGCGGCCGGTCACGGTTCCGGCCGGAAGTCTGCTCGACGTCGGAACGATCGAGGGTCCGGGTCTGCGTGTCTACGTGCTAGTGGCCGGCGGCCTCGACGTTCCCCAATTCCTGGGCAGCAAAGCAACCTTCACGCTCGGATCCTTCGGTGGTCACGAGGGCCGTACGCTCCGCGACGGCGACGTGCTCGTCGTCGGCGACTCTCCGACGGGTACGAGCGCCGCGGTACCCTCCGAACACATCCCCGCACTGACCGCGCACTGGCAGATCGCGGTCACCGAGGGCCCGCACGGCGCACCCGAGTTCTTCACCCGTGCCGACATCGACACCCTCTACGCCACTGACTACGAAGTGCACTTCAACTCTGACCGCACGGGCGTCCGACTCGTCGGGCCGGTACCGGAGTGGGCCCGGACCGACGGCGGTGAGGCCGGACTGCACCCGTCGAACATCCACGACAACGCCTACTCCGTCGGTGCACTGGACTTCACCGGCGACACCCCGATCCTCCTCGGGCCTGACGGGCCGAGCCTCGGCGGCTTCGTGTGCCCGGTGACCGTGGCGTCGGCCGACCGCTGGAAACTCGGTCAGCTTGCCCCCGGCAACACGATCCGGTTCGTGCCGGTGCGCGCGGAGCGTGTCGCATCCCGCCGCACACTCGGAACGGCGCGTCGCGCCGGGTTGTCGCTGCTCGCCTCCACCGGCAGAGATGGCGACGACGGTGTGCTCGCCCGCCGCGACGGCCACACTGCCGTCACCTACCGGCGCAGCGGCGACGACAACGTGCTCGTCGAATACGGCGATATGACCCTCGACCTGGGGCTGCGCGCCCGCGTCCACGCACTGCACCAGCGGCTCGATGCCGACCGCCCGCGCGGCCTGCTCGAACTCACCCCGGGTATCCGGTCCCTGCAGGTCAAGGTCGATCCCGATGTGCTGCCCGTGACGACCTTGCTCGGACACCTCGCGGACGTCGAGGACACCCTCGGCGACAGCGACGAACTCGAGGTATCCAGCAGGGAGGTGCGGCTACCGCTGTCGTGGGACGATCCTGCGACACGCGACGCCATCCAGCGCTATATGCACGGAGTGCGTTCCGATGCGCCGTGGTGCCCGTGGAACATCGAGTTCATCCGACGCATGAACGGCCTCGACGCCGTCGCTGACGTGTTCGACACGCTCTTCGGCGCAGAGTACATGGTGCTCGGGCTCGGCGACGTCTACCTCGGCGCGCCGGTCGCGACCCCGCTCGACCCGCGACACCGGCTCGTGACCACCAAGTACAACCCCGCACGCACCTGGACTCCGGAGAATGCGGTCGGAATCGGAGGCGCATATCTGTGCATCTACGGAATGGAAGGCCCGGGTGGCTACCAATTCGTCGGACGCACCACCCAGGTGTGGAACCACCGGCATCCGCAGCAGGCCGGCCCGTTCGAGAACGGCACACCCTGGCTCCTACGCTTCTTCGACCGGATCTCCTGGTACCCGGTCGATCCCGAGGAACTGCTCGACCTCCGCGCCGACCTCGCCGCCGGACGCGGCGGGGGAGTGGAGATCACGGACGGCACCTTCTCGCTCGCCGAACACCGGAAGTTTCTGGTGGACAACACCGAATCGATCGACGCCTTCCAGAGCGTCCAGTCCGTCGCGTTCGCGCAGGAGCGTGCACGGTGGAAGGAAGGCGGCGCGTGACGCTCACCGCGGTGCTCTCGGGAATCCGTTTCGAGCGCACCTTGCTGAGGAGACCAGGGTATCCCGACGATACGACTACTCGTGTCACCTGGTTGCAAGGCAGCAGGCTCTACTGCGATCTTCGACAGCCCGCCGCACTACCGAAGATCGAGGCAGCTACGCTTCGCGCTCTGGGTGTCGAGGATCTTCTCCTGCTCGCGGAGCAGGACGGATTCGCCGGCCCGCTACTGGACTACGGCGACCACGTCGAATGGGTTCGCACCGTCGCGCTGCACCCGTCCGGCCCGAGACCGGACGCGGGGGCCTTGCAGCCGTTCGGCCACGACGCCGTCGTCGAACACGGCGTATTCGAGGACTACACCGAACAGTGGCGGATTGCGGTCGCCTCTCCGGATATCGACGAGTACCTGTTGGAGGACCTCGACACCGGTGTACCGGGAATCCTCGTGCGGGTAGGCGGCGACTTCGCATTCGCCCGGGGCCGGACCTGCCCGCTCGACGGTCCGCTGGACGAACAGATTCGCGGAGCTGCGACCCTGCGCGCGGCACAAGACCTCTTCGACTGCGAGATCGCGCTCGGCGTCGTGCGCGGCGAGCAGTGGATCATCACCGCCTCCAGCCTTCCGTATCGGGCCGGTGCATCACTGAACCCGGTGTTCGGCGACGTGATCGACACTCACGACCACGGCGCCGGCGGTAATCCCGTTGTGCGGCACTGGCAGCGACTCGACCTCGACGCCGGCTCCGATACCGATCCCAGGAGAATCCCGTGACATTCACCAGTATTCCGGTCATCGACGTCACCGCGCTCATCGCAGGTGGGGGCGGGCGCGATGGCGTGGTTCGCGAACTCGGCCGAGCCGCCCGCGAGGTGGGCTTCGCCCAGATCATCGGCCACGGAATCGACCCCGTCCTGATCGACGGACTGAAGGACGC
Organism: Rhodococcus ruitaii; assembly: GCF_055230935.1. Classification (NCBI taxonomy): domain Bacteria; kingdom Bacillati; phylum Actinomycetota; class Actinomycetes; order Mycobacteriales; family Nocardiaceae; genus Rhodococcus; species Rhodococcus ruitaii. Next base: position 342,997 of record NZ_JBUYWC010000002.1, read on the forward strand.
CGCCGAGCGGTTCTTCGCGGAACCGCACGATGTGAAAATGTCCGTGTACATCGGCAATTCCACCAATCACCGCGGCTATGTCCCGGCAGGTGAGGAAGTGTTCGCGGGAGCCACCCCCGATCACAAAGAAGCCTTCGACCTTTCGATCGATCTTCCGGCCGACGACCCGGACTACCTCGCCGGCAATCCGCTACTCGGACCCAATCAGTGGCCCGCACTCGACAACTTCGCCGGACCTGTCACCGCATACTACGACGCGACCTTCGGCCTCGGTCGAGTCATCCTCCGCGCCTTCGCCGAAACGCTCGGCGAGCCACCGGATCTCTTCGATCGACATGTCACTACCCCACCCGCGCAGCTGCGAATGATCCACTACCCGCACGATCCGAGTGCCGACGACCGGCCGGGTATCGGCGCCCACACCGATTACGAGGTGTTCACGCTCTTGTTGCCGACGGCTCCGGGGCTCCAAGTGGTCAACGCCGAGGGCACCTGGATCGATGTTCCGTACCGCGACGACGCATTCGTCTTGAACATCGGTGACCTACTGGAGATTTGGACGAACGGAATCTTTACCGCGACGTCACATCGGGTGCGTAAGGTTGCCGAAGAGCGATACTCGTTCCCGCTCTTCTTCAATGTCGACTACGACACGTGGGTCGAACCCCTGGGTCGATTCGTCGGTAGCAGCGGGACCCGGTACGACGGTGTGCGAGCGGGAGAGCACCTGTTCGCGCAGACTGCCCAGAGCTTCACGTATCTTCGTCGGCGTCTTGCAGACGGCGAGATCGTTCTTCCCGACAATGCACGCCCCCTGTACTCGCTCGGACGCGAAGCCCAACGCAGCGCTCCTGCCGTCTGACCCTCTCTCTTTGGAGCTGTCATGATCATCACCGGTGTCGCCGTGTGCCTCGTCGTTCTGCTCGGGGCCGGCTTCTATTCCACTCGTCGAGTTCGCGGAGATACCGGGAACTTCCTGCTGGCCGGCCGCTCACTGGGCGCGCCCGTCATCGCGGTCCTGCTCATGTCGCAGGTCATCGATTCCAACGCGACCCTCGGCAGTGCGGATCTGTCTGCCGCGTTCGGCTTCTGGGCCGGTGCCGCGATGCCCCTGGGTATTGCCGTGAGTGTGCTCCTCGTGGGCCTGTTCTTCGCGAAGAAACTGCGCGCCACGGGAGTGGTGACGCTTCCCGAGTATTTCGGGCAGCGCTTCGGGCGCAGCACCGAGATCACCGCGTCGGTCCTCACAGTGGTGAGCTTCGGGATCCTGCTCGCGGGAAACCTGGTCGCGCTGGGTTACCTGCTCGAATACTTCCTGGGCCTGAACTACACGATCGCGGTGCTGGTGATCATCCCGTTCGTCCTCGCCTACACCATGGCCGGCGGAATGTTCGCCAGCGTCTACACCGGAATGGTGCAGTTCGCCGTCATGGTCGTGGGGATCGTGTCTCTCCTCGCGTGGGTCGCATCCGGGCCCGGGTTCTCCAGCCCGGAGGGGCTCGGTATCGGGAACCTGGGTCAGCTCACCGAGCCCGCGCAGGGTGCCGCGATCAACTGGGCGACGATCGTCGCGCTCGGTCTCGGCAACCTCGTCGCCATCGACCTGATGCAGCGCGTGTTCTCTGCCAAGTCGCCGCACGCCGCGCAGCGCGCCTGCTTCTCTGCGGCGACGGGCATTCTGCTGCTGTGCGTGCCGCTGTCGTTCGTCGCACTCGCCGCGGTCTCCATCGTGGGGGACAGCGCGGCCGGCGCTCCGATCCTGTACGTGCTGCTCGGCCAGTACACGCCGCAGTGGCTGTCGATCCTGGTCTTGTCCGGTCTCGTCACCGCATCGCTGACCACGATCAGCGGCATCCTGCTGTCCACCGCGACGGTGTTGGTGCGCAACATCTTCCGGGTCGGTGGTGAACATGCCGCGATGTCGTCCGACGTCATGAAGGCCACTCGGTGGGCGATGCTGCCGATGGCGGCGCTGGGTGCGATCGTTGCGCTGCGAGTCCCGCAGACCGGCATCCTGCTGACACTGACCTTCGACCTGCTGCTCGCGTCGCTGGTGGTGCCGTTCATTCTCGGCCTGTTCTGGGCTCGCGGTGACGGAGTGGCCGTCGCCGCGGCTGCGGTTGCCGGTATCGGGGTGCGCGTCGGATTCTTCGTGCTCACGCCCACGATCTACGGCGTCGACAACACGCTGCTGTACATCCCCAATAGCCTGGTATCGGCCGACGTCGACGGGTGGACGACGTTCCTCGCGGCGATCGTGTCGCTCGTGGTGTACGTGGGCGTCGCGCTGATGCGCAGGCCCACGCCGGAACCGACTCCCGTCGTCACCGTGCCCGTGCGCGGTTCCGGTAGTCAGAACTACCAGAACCGCGCACGGATGGTGGGGCGTGTGTCAGGCGCTTGCAGCCTCACGCTCGGCGACGAGGTTGAGTGCGATATCGACGATCATGTCTTCCTGACCACCGACGAGCTTGCGCTTGCCGGCCTCGAGCAGCAGGGTGCGCACGTCGATGTCGTAGCGCGCCGACGCTGCTTCTGCGTGACGCAGGAAGCTCGAGTACACACCGGCGTAACCGAGGGTGAGGGTCTCACGATCGACGCGCACCGGGCGGTCCTGCAGGGGGCGGACGATGTCGTCGGCTGCGTCCTGCAGCTTGAACACGTCGCAGCCGTGCTTCCACTCGTACAGATCGGCGACCGCGATGAACGCCTCGATCGGGCAGTTGCCGGCGCCGGCGCCGTGCCCGGCGAGCGACGCGTCGACGCGGTAGACGCCCTCCTCGACGGCGATGACACTGTTCGCCACTGACAGCGACAGGTTCTCATGCGCATGGATACCGATCTCGGTGCCCTCGTTCAGGATCTCGCGGTAGGCGCGGACGCGGTCGCGCACACCACCGAGGGTGAGGCGTCCGCCGGAGTCGGTGACGTAGACGCAGTGCGCGCCGTACGACTCCATGAGCTTGGCCTGCTTGGCGAGCTCCTCGGCGGGGGCCATGTGGCTCATCATCAGGAATCCGGAGACGTCCATACCGATCTCGCGGGCGGTCGCGATGTGCTGCGCGGAGACATCGGCCTCGGTGCAGTGCGTTGCGATGCGCACCGAGCGGACACCGAGATCCCATGCGCGCTGCAGGTCGTGCACGGTGCCGACACCGGGGAGCAGCAGCGTGGTCAGGCGGGCGTTCTGCAGTACCTCGGCCGCGGCCTCGATCCACTCCCAGTCGGTGTTCGAGCCCGGGCCGTAGTTCACCGAACCGCCGGCGAGACCGTCGCCGTGTGCGACCTCGATCGCGTCGACGCCCGCATCCTCGAGGGCGGAGACGATGCGCTTGACGTCGGCCGGGGTGATCCGGTGTCGCACCGCGTGCATACCGTCGCGGAGGGTGACGTCCTGAACGAAGATGGTGGTGTTGCTCATCAGGCGTTGTCCTTCTTCTGTGCGATCCGCTCTGCGATCTGGAGTCCGGCGGAGGTCATGATGTCGAGGTTCCCGGCGTAGGCGGGCAGGTAGTGGGCAGCGCCCTCGACCTCGAGGAAGATCGAGACCTGGTGGGTCGGGCGGTTGCCGTCGACGAGCAGCGTCTCGACCGGCTGATCCTCGGGGATCTCGGTGATCTGCACCTGCTGCTTGAGGCGGTACCCCGGCACATATGCCGCGACGTCGCCCACCATCTTCTCGATCGACTGACGGATCTCGTCGTGGGTGGCCGGATCCGGGGCGTCCACGAGGCAGAACACCGTGTCGCGCATGATCAGCGGCGGCTCGGCCGGGTTCAGGATGATGATGGCCTTGCCGCGGCGGGCGCCGCCGACCGATTCGATTGCCGACGATGTGGTCTCGGTGAACTCGTCGATGTTCGCGCGAGTACCGGGACCGGCCGACTTCGACGCGATCGACGCGACGATCTCGGCATACGCGACCGGCACGACGCGGGACACGGCCGCGACCATCGGGATGGTGGCCTGACCACCGCACGTCACCATGTTCACGTTCTGTGCATCGAGATGCTCGTCGCCGTTGACGGCGGGAACCACGAACGGGCCGATCGCGGCGGGCGTGAGGTCGATCAGTCGCTTGCCCAGCGGAGCGAGCCGTTCGTTGTTCGCGATGTGCGCCTTCGCGGAGGTCGCGTCGAACACGATCTCGATCTCGTCGAAGTTCGGGAGGTTCACCAGACCCTCGACGCCTTCGGCGGTGGTGGGCACCTTCAGGCGTGCGGCGCGGGCGAGGCCGTCCGACTCGGGGTCGATGCCGACCATCGCGCCCATCTCGAGAATCTCGGAGGTGCGTAGAACCTTGATCATCAGATCGGTGCCGATGTTGCCCGATCCGATGATCGCAACCTTGGTCTTGCTCATGCGTGCTTTCCTTCCACGAAACGGGCTGTCACGGTGCCCAGGCCGGACACGGTGACGGAGACGGTGCTGCCTGCGGAGACGGACGCCATCGGGCCGAGTGCACCCGAGAGGATCACCTGGCCGGCCTTCAGCGGCTGACCGAGTTCGCGGGCGGTCTGTGCGAGCCAGACGACGGCTTGGATCGGGTCGCCGAGGCATGCAGCGCCGTTTCCGGTGGAGACCTCGGTGCCGTCGATGTCCATCGACATGGTGACGTCGACCGGTTCGATCTCGTCGAGGGTGCGCCGCTCGGTGCCGAGGACGTACACACCGGACGATGCATTGTCGGCTACTGTGTCGCCGAACTTGATGTCCCAGTTGGCGATCCGGCTGTCGCAGATTTCGAGAGCGGCAACAGCGTACTCGATGGCGCCGCGCACCTGGGCGGTGTCGAGCGGGCCGTCGACCAGATCGGAGCCGAGCACGAACCCGACTTCGCCCTCGACCTTCGGTTGGATCAACAGGTCCATCGGGATGTCGGCGCCGTTGTCGAACGCCATGTTGTCGAACAGTACACCGAGGTCGGGCTGGCCGACGCCGAGCTGTTCCTGTACGGCCTTCGACGTCAGGCCGATTTTGCGCCCCACGACGACAGCGCCTGATTTCGTGCGGCCTTCGTTGAAACGCTGCTGCACCGCGTACGCCGCGACAAGATCGCTCTCGCCGATCAGATCCCGGATCGGAGCGGTCGGGGTACCGCTCGCGGCGGCGGACACGAGGCGGTCGGCCGCGGCGGCGATGTCCGCCTCGCTGACCGCGGTGGTGTTCGTGGGGTTGGTCATGACCTCTACTGTCCTGCGTGAAGACCTCGAGGAACAATGATTCGTCTCACTGAGCGATACGCTGTCCACGTGACGGCGAATCTGGACACGGTGCTCGGCAAGGCGGTGACGATCCTTCGTGCCTTCCGGCCCGACGACAATGTTCTTCCGCTGGCCGAACTCGTCCGGCGCACCGAACTCCACAAGGCGACCGTCCACCGACTCGCCGGAGAGCTGGTCGCGAATCGATTGCTCGATCGGGTCGACGGTGGCTACCGCCTCAGCGGCGGACTGTTCGAATTGGGGATGCGGGCCTCCGTCGAACGCAGTCTGCTCGAGATGGCCATGCCGTTCCTGCAGGATCTCTACGAGCGCACTCACGAGACCGTGCACCTGGGTGTGCGAGACGGCCTCGACGTCGTCTACGTGGTGAAGCTCGGCGGGCACCGGCAGGCGAAGTCACCGTCGCGGACCGGTGGCCGAAATCCGTGGTATTGCACTGCGATCGGCAAAGCGTTGGTGGCGCATGCGGACCCGGAACTCATCCACGACGCGTTGTCGATGCCCAAGATCCGGCGCACACCGCACACGATCATCGCCCCCGGAATCCTGCGAACCCAACTCGAGCGGGTCGTCGAGACGGGTGTCGCCTTCGAGCGGGAGGAATCGGCACTGGGTATCACGTGTGTGGCGGCACCGGTGTTCGGGACCGACGACGAGGTCGTGGCAGCTATCAGTGTCACCGGCCCCACCGGGCGCTTCACCCCCGAGGCCCACGTTGCCGCGGTGCGCGCGGCAGCAGAAGGGCTGCGGAGCACCGTCGGGCGACGTGAACGGTTGCGCTGAACAAGTCCCCTGATGCCTAGCGGTCCTATGTACCTAGATCTGCTAGGGTCATCTCCACGCCTAGAAGTGCTAGGTATAGGAGGGTCATGTTCATCGACAAAGACCTCGTGGCTGCGTCTGCCACACCCTTGGTGCTCGGGATTCTCGCCGAGGGGGAGTCGTACGGCTACGCGATCATCAAGCGCGTCAACGAACTGTCGGACGGTCGCATGCAATGGACCGACGGGATGCTCTACCCACTGCTGCATCGGCTCGAACGAGCCGGCTGTGTCTCGGCGTCCTGGCATACCGCCGAGAACGGTCGTCGGCGCAAGCACTACACGCTCACCGACGCAGGCAGGAACATGCTTGCCGAACGCGCCGCGCAGTGGACGGTCGTCGCTGATGCCCTGCACCGGGTGTGGGAATCCACCGTGTTGCCACCGGTAGCGGAGGGATGGACGTGATGGACATCGACGCGCAACTCGAGTCTCAGATCGCGCAGTGGCGAGGATATGTCTCGGGGCATCGGGTGATCTCGACGTCCGATGTCGACGAATTGGAAGAGCATCTGCGCGAGCAGGTTTCGGATCTGTCGGCCACAGGACTCACGTCGAGCGAAGCATTTCTCGTCGCTGTGGGGCGGATGGGTAGCGTCAACGACATCTCCCGGGAGTTCGCGCGAGAACACTCCGACCGGTTGTGGAAACAACTCGTGCTGGTCCCGGCCGATTCAGATGGCGGCGCCCGGCGCAGGACCAGTGAACTCGGAGTGGTTCTCGCCCTCGCCATCACAGCAGGCCTGGTGGTCAAGGTCGGGGCCGAATGGCTTCCTGAACAGGTGCTCGTACGCAGCTTGAGCGTTCTGGTGCTGCCGTTCCTCGTTGCGTACTTCGCGTGGAAGCGGAACATGACCGTTCCGGGCATTGCGGCACTGGCAGTTCCGTTCGCGGCGACCGCCCTGGTGCTGAACGTCTACCCGTTCGACGACGGCGGCGAGACCGAGATCATCGCGTCGATTCACGCCCCGATCATGTTGTGGCTCGTGGTCGGTGTGGCGTACGTCGGCGGAGACTGGCGATCGGACCGCCGACGCATGGACTTCGTCCGGCTCACCGGCGAATGGATCGTCTACATGGTGTTGCTCGCGCTCGGTGGGGGCGCGCTCATGGGTCTGACGGCAGGAACGTTCGCGGCGCTGGACATCGATATCGGGTGGTTCTTCGAAGCATGGGTCCTCCCGTTCGCGCCGGTCGGGGCGATGGTGGTCGCAGCGTGGCTCGTCGAGGCGAAGCAAGCGGTGATCGAGAACATTGCGCCCGTGCTCACCCGGGTCTTCACGCCGCTGACGATCCTCATGCTGCTCGCGTTGCTCGCCGCATTCTTCGTCGCGTTCGTGTCGTCGCAGAGCGTTCTGGACGTCGACCGGGAGCTGCTCATCCTGATGGACCTGATCCTTGTCCTCGTTCTGGGTCTGCTGCTCTATGCCATCTCTGCTCGCGATCCCCACACACCACCGGACGTGTTCGACGTGGCTCAGATGGTCCTCGTGGTGGCGGCTCTGGCCGTCAACATCCTGATGCTCGTCGCCATGCTCACGCGCATCGTGGAGTTCGGCTTCACGGCGAACAAGGTAACCGCGCTCGGATTGAATCTGGTGCTGCTGGTCAACCTGTGCTGGGCGGCGTGCCTGGGCATCCGATTCATCCGTGGGCGGTGCGGATTCGGTGCTGTCGAACGGTGGCAGATGCAGTATCTGCCCGTATACGGAGCATGGGCTGCGGTGGCGGTGGTCGCGATCCCGCCCTTGTTCGGCTTCGTGTGACAGGGACTGTCAGAGTGCAACCAGGTGCTCGACCACGTACGGCCAGGGGATGCGCTCCTGCTCGATCCTCAGGTTGCCCGACCGCACCCGCGCGAACGCGTCGTGTTCGTGTGCGGTCAGGTGCTGCGGGACGTGGGTTGCCGGCGATGATTCCGGAACCGCGAGCTCTCGCCACCGTTCGATCGTCGCCGAATTCATCAGCAGACTGCGCACGTGCGGCAGATGTTGCCGGAAGCGATCGAGTATCGCGAAGCCGTGCGTGTCGAGATCACCCCAGTACACCACGTCCGAGGTCGCGAGCCACGGCACGGCGGCCAGTTCGTGCACCGAATAGCCGCCACCGTGCAGGGCGACCGTAGACGGCAGGTCGGGCAGGGCGTGCAGACCTTCCTTGTTCTCCAGCACCAACGTGATCGAAGGCTTCAAGCGCAGAGAAGTGAGCTCGTCGATCGACGTCGCGAAGATTCGGGGCGCCGACGGCAAGAGTGCTCGGTCCAGGACCGCCACCTCACACAGGCGGGGAAGCGCCCGGACCCCGAGGTCGCGATCGCCGCGCACCCCCTCGAGTAGGGTTTCGACCACGCCCCGGTGCCGCGACACCCACTTCGTGTCGACGCCCGGTATCGGCAGCTGCCGCACGAGCAGCCCCGACGCCGGATGGGCGGCGAGCCAGTGGACGACTCCGACGAGACGCGAGAAATCGTCGTCGTCGAGCCCCAGCCAGCGCGAGTGCGTGGACGCCACCGCGGCCGGTAGATCCCCGACGCCCGGGCCCAGCTCGTCGATCAACCGGCGGCGACGGGCGACGAGCGTCTGCCACTCGGTGGCGCGTCCCGCGACAGCGGCGATCTCGGCGGCACCCGACAGGGTGATGCGTACCGGCACGTCCTGGGTCCCGAAGCTGCGCCACCTGCGGGTTTCCCAAGATACCGCGCCGTGACCCGCATAGGAATGCCAGCTGCGCACCCAGCTCACAGACGCGTCGGGATCGGCGGCGACCGCCGCCTCCGACGGAGGATGCAGTGCGACCGTCACCGTGTCGGCGGACGCCGAATCCGGATCGCTGATCCAGCGGGTACGTCGGTTTCGGTACGCGGCGCTGGCCTTGTCGCCGATCGCGGTGGGCGGGACGGCTTTCACGTCGGATCCTCCGCGTCGCCGTCGCGGATCGGCAGCAGAGCCAACTGCGAGTACTTCTTGTCGCGGATACTCACGGCCGCAACCCCGTCCACGTAGGCGTCGAGCGTCTGCAGAAGCTTCAGCGGGGTTGCGAGCACCATGTGGAAACCGAACTGTGTGAACACATCCAGCGCACGGCGCGTGTACGCCGGGTCGGCGCGGTCGAACGCCTCGTCGAGGATCACCGTGCCGTATCTCGGCAGTTCTGCACCCGCTGGCGCCAACTGATACCGCAATGCTGCTGCCAGACAGAAGAACACGAGCTTCTGCGCCTGACCACCCGAGAGCCCCGAACTCGAATCGTGGTAGTTGGTGTCGGTGCCTTCCGGGTCGACCTCCACCCCGATGAACCCGACGTGCAAGCGGGTGTCGAGCACAAGTCGCTTCCAGCGCACGTCTGCAGGTTCGCCGGAGTCGAGACGTTTCAGGACGGCCGCCATCCGTTCGAAACGCCGCTCCGCGTCGGTGCGGTCCTCTTCCTTCCATGCCCCGCTCATCAGTGAGACCAGCTCGGCCAGGAACTCCGACGCGGTCGCCGACCGGCGGTCTTTCACATCGATCCGCAGGATCCGGTCGGTGTCGAACGGCGAGCGACTCAGCGACTCGTTGACAGGTTCGATACGGGAGCGGATCTCGCCCGGCGCACGCTGGATCGCTCGCGTGAGCTCGCCGATATTGCGGTGCGACTGGTCGCTGAGCAGACGGAAGAACTCGTCTTCGTAGGCGGGCAGACCGTCGGTACGCAGCTGCGACAGCACCGCCAAAGCCTCATCGACGAACTCGGCGTCGGCGCGCATCTCGGCGCGTCGGGCCTCCCATTCGGCGAGGTACGCGGTGAGTATCCGGGTGATGTCGCGCTCGGCGTCGCTGATCGCGCCCGCCGCGCCACGTTGCTCGTCGCCGATGGCCTTCCCCACGGTGTGCAGGGCACGATCGATATTGTCGTGGGTGACGCGCCGCACCACCGCCTGGAACCGGTCGCGGATGCGCGTGGCCACCGCTGTGGGGGCGGTGTCGCCCACCTCCGAGCGAGCCTTGTCGAGACGTGCGGTGAGCGCAGCAAGCTCGTTCCGGTGTGTGCCGAGAGCAGACTGCGCCGCCACCTGAGCGGCCCGCGCACCCTGTGCTTCGGCCTCGGCGCGTTCGAGAGCTGTGGTGAGCGCCGAGTATTCGGTGTTGCCGCGGAGCCATTCCTGCAGGCGTTCGTCGATCGTCGCGAAGTGTGCCTCCGCGGTGGTGACATCGACGTCGGCCCACGCGATGTCGCGCACCGTGGCAGCGGCATGGCGACGCCGCTGGATCGCGGCGTCGTCGTCCTCGAACCGGTCGCGGTGCCGCACGAGTTCCTCGATCTCCGATTCGACGGTGACGATGCGATCGCGCAACGCCACGAGCTTCGCTTCGTTGTCGAAACCGAGCACCCAGCGGCTCCGGTCGTCGATCCGGAACCGGTCGTCCTTCTCGAACCGGTCGCTACCGTGCTTGATCTGACCCGCGCGGGTGACTCCGCGCGTGACGTGGCGCAGATCGTCCGCGGTGTCGACACATGTGTAGTCGAACCGGTCGGCCAGATGATGCCGGATCCACGTCGTGAGCGAACCTGCTTGCACGTCGAGCTTGCGGACGAGCGACTCGTTCGACGTACTCGGCGCATCCGCCGGTGTCGCGCCGAGACGTACCCGTCGATAGACCAGCCGCGTGCCGAGATGCTGTGCGTCGATCGCGGCCGCGACCCGCGCATGCACTTCGTCGGGCACCAAGAGAGTGCGGCCGAACCCGCCGAGCACCCTCTCGATCGCCCCGGCCCATTCGGTGCATTCCGAACGCACCTCGATCAGCTCACCCGCGAAAGGTAGGGAATCCTCGCTGAGACCCGCTGCAGCACAAACCAGTTCACGAGCGCGGAGTAATTGGATGTCGAGGTTCGATCGGCGCTTCGCGAGCGTCTCCCGGTCGGCGACGAGCGCACGCAACTGCGCTTGACCTTCGGAGACGGCGGCGATGACGGAATGCAACTGTGTGCGGCGCTCGGCGGCGCGGGCGTCCATGTCTCGGAGTTCGGTGTCGATCTGGGCGCGGAGGTGCGCGAACTCGTCGGCCGTCGTCGGTGGTTGCGCGTCCCACACCGTGAGCGCCTGCTCGAAAGCCCGGAGTTGCCTGGCGACCCGGTCGCGTGTCTCCTCGGCGTTGCTGCGACGCAGCCGGAGTGTGGCGAGCTGGCCGTCGCCGGCGCCGTCGAGCCGTGCCCTCAACGCCGCAGTGTGCTCGAAGGCACGCTCCGCTTCGTCGGCCGTCTTGTCGGCCGAAGCCTCGAGCAGCGAGGTCTGTGCGGTTGCTTCTTCGACACGTTCGGTGAGCAGGCGGACAGTCATCTCGGTGTGGACGGTGTCGAGGTGATCTGCTTCGTCCTGCAGGTCGCGTTGTTTCTGCAGTGCGAGGGCGCGGGAATCGGAGAGGGCCACAAGCGGATCGAGCGTCTCCACCTGGCGTCGTGCGTCGACCACCACGCGGTGGGCTTCGTTCAGATCGCGGAACTGATCGGTGGCACGTCGTGCGATGTCGAAGGTGCCGGGCTCGTCGAGCATGTACTCGCGCAGGAGCTGGTCCAGACTGCCCAGACTCTTCGCCGACAGGGTGCGGTGGAGCAGATGCTGCGCGCCCTCCGACGAGATTCCGAGCTTGTTGCGGAACGCGCGTGCAAACGGGGAGTAACTCGGGTTGACGGTGGCATCGGGCCATTGCTTGCGGATCGCGCGGGTATCGAGCCCACGGGAGACGAACGGTTCGAACTCGGTGAGGTCGACGTCGGCGTCGAGGATCAAGTGCAGCACCGACACATCGCCGTTCGTGTTCGCGCCACGTTTGAGATGCATGAGTTTGACCAGGGTCACCGGAGCGGTATCGTCGCCGGTGCGATAGGTGAGGGCGACGGCGCTCCACGTCGCGCCCGTCCGCAGATAGGACGACGTGAGTGCATCGGTGTCGGCGTCTGCTTCACGGCGCCACGCACCGCGGATGTAGCTGACGAAGTTGCGGCCCGCCCCACTCGTCGACTCTTGAGCTGCCGCGTTGAACTTGACGCTGCCGCCGGGCATCAGCACCGTGGAAATGGCGTCGATCAGCGTCGACTTACCCGACCCAGATGCGCCGGTGATCAGAAAACCCTTGCGCGCCACAGGGACATCATGGAATCCATGGAGGGTGCCCCAATTGACGACCTGAGCGCGCGCAAGCCGGTACTGGGTCGGGTGGATCGGCGCCGCGCTCACCTCTGCTCCTCCTCGACGATGCTGCGGAACTCCGCCTCCACCGCAGCGACCTGGTCGGCGTCGAACAGCTGCCGTAGCACCGGCGACACCTCCATCCGGCCTTCGGTCGTCGTAGGCACCAGTAGTGAATAGTCCTTGAGTTTGGTCCACGACGAGTTGATGCGTTTGCGGAACCCCGCGGGATCGGTGCTCGTCGCCGCCCGATACACCTCGAGTTGCTCACCGACCTCGTCGAAGCCGACGATGACTCGTTCGCCGGGTTGCGCGCGGAGCAGCCGGTGCCGCAGCGCGAGGATCATCACGGTGTCCATGAACGTGAGACGCTGGGTGCGCAGCACCGTCGGTGTCTTGTGATCGCCGGTGTCGGCGGGTCGCGTGAACGCGAGGAGTTCGTCCTCGTCGACGACGAGATCGAGGAACACGTCGGCGAGGCGTGAACGCAGCACCTTTTCGTCGCGGATGACGGTGCGCCACACCTCGGGATGTTTGTCGGCGGTGATCAGTGGCCCCTTCAGCAGCTGCACGAGCGCCCGCCGGGTGTCGAGGCCGAGCTCGCCGGTGTCGCCCGGATACAGGCCTGCGGTGTCGGTCATGAGGATTCCTCGGTGGAGAACGCTGGATCGGTGGGGTCGAAGCGGCGGCGACGAACTGTCGCGACGCGGTGCCCGCCATCCGGTGCCGGCCACCGGAGATCCTCGGTGCCGTCGACGAGGTGCCCGTGCTCGGCTGCAAGCACGAGCAGCCCTACCGCGCTGGCGAGCCCCTGCGTGGCCGGGTGGTCTCGAAGGACGTCGCCGATCGTCGCGTTGCCGCGAGACCGCAACGTCGAGGTGATGTTGTCGGCGAGTTCGTCCATGTCTATCTCCGATTCCCGCACGACACGTCGAAGATCCTCGAGGTCGACCTCGCCGACTTCGTTCGCCAGGACCGGTTCGGCAACGAGATCGTCGGCGGGGTTGTGCAGGCGCAGCGCCGCGACAGAGTCGATGGACATGCCGATCCGTACCAGCTCCACGTCGAGAACATCGTACGGTTTGCGCAGCGGGGCAGCCTTCACCGCCTGTTGCTGGGCGGACCGCAGCAGCCGCTGCAGCCGACGATGCTCCTCGTAGTGGCGCGACTGGACGAAATGCCGCAGTGACCGCGACAGCGACGTCATGGTCGCGTGAACCTCGCCGCCCGACCGCTCCATCTCCGTCAGCAACGCGCGGAACCGGCGCCGCTGATCGGCATCGAGCTCGTACGAGAAGGACCGCTGAAGCACCGTCTCGATCCACTCGTCGATCTGCGATGACCGTTCGGGGTCGATGATCATGTCGTAGAAACCGGTGAAGCTGCGGCCGGCGTCGGAGCTACCGATCAGGTCGACCCCGCGGAAAACTTCGCCGAGCGTGTCGCCCCGATCGCTGTCGTCGTCGAGGATGCGGCCGCGGAGCTCGCGGTTGAGTGCGTCCAGTTCAGCGCGGACCCGTGCGAAATCACCGGGGATCTCCCCGGCCAATGCCAGGATCTCGCGGACCCGTTCGACGGCCCGCGCCTCGTCGAGAACGGAGAAGTCGCCCGATTCGACGGCGGCGATCTCGCGGTCCAGCGTGTCGCGTTCGGCGCGCAATGCCGCCAGCCGGGTTTCGCTTCGCGGATCGGAGTCGCGGGCGAGATCGCGGAGTTGCCCCGCGAGTGTGGTGAGACGGGATTCGGTGACGGAACTGGTGGCGCTCGTCAGCCCCGCTACGAAGGTGAGAGCAGCGAACGTCGACTCGCTGGGTTCGAGGGTCTCCTCCCGGGACTCGGTGTCGGCGCGCCGCAGGAGGTACCCGGCGCGTACCCAGTCGGCGCAGTAGGCTTGCCCGGTGCGGGGCACGTCGAATCCTTCGTCGCGCATCGTCTGCAGGTCGTCGTCGAGCAACGCGAACAATTCGGGCGCCGGGAGTCGGCGGGTGCCGTGATCGAAATACGAGCCCAGCAGCGACAGCACCAACGCCGCGTTGTCGGCGCGCAGCAACGCCCACGCCGCGTGCTCACGTTGCAGGCGACCGAGTCGGTGCAGGTCGGCTGTGGCCACAGGGTTCCTCTCGGCAGTCGCGCCCATGCTGGCACAGCTCACCGACACATGTGCAGGGGGACGGCACGGTTGCACGGGTTCGGGGCCGACAGCGGTAACGCACCCGCTCTCCCGTGCATCGCTGGTTCGCGGACCGGAGACCTCCGCATCCGCTGCCGGGCGACAGCACGCTCGAACCGTCGCGCAACTACCTCGAAGCTCTCCAGCTCCGCCCAATCCCAGCGGACGACCTCGAGACCCAGGTCGCGCAGCCCGTCCTCCCAGTGCCGCTCCGTGATCAGGTCGCGCGGTTCGGTGAACTTCTCGTGGCCGTCGAATTCTCCGACAACGCCGAGGTCTTCCCAGCAGAAATCGACGCGAACACGCCGGCCGTCGTAGGTGACGAGTTCGCGTTGGAGGTCGGGGACGGGCAGGCCACGTTCGAGTAGTCGGATTCTCGACAGCGACTCGCCGATGCTCTCGCTACGGCCGTCGAGGAACTGCAACACCGACGAGGCCGACACCAGGCCGTAGCGGCAGCGGGACGCCTCGAGCACGCGGGGGATCCGCGACGCAGCGCCCGGGTGGAGACGCAGTGCCGCATCTCCGACGGCGATCGCCTGGTCGCGGGGAAGCGTGCGGGCGAGGTCGACGATGGTGCGGGCAACCGACGTCACCGGCACGCCGAGCACCTGTGTGATCTCTCCGTCGTCCCAGTTCGTGGTGTGTGCGTGCAGTCCTGACGTCACCCGCCCACTGCGGATGGGAGGACGCGAGACGTGGACGCGGTGCAGTGGAACGTCCCAGACGTCGATGCCGTGAAGTACTGCGGCCGAGATGTGGCTGATCGCCTCGTCGGTGTCCAGGCCGGACCCGACATGCCGCGCGTGCACGCGGTGACGCCCGACCGGTCCGAGCGCATCGAAGTCCTCGCGCCACAGATACAGTCCGCGAGCGATACTGATGAGCTCGCCCGATCGCAACGCCTTCCTCAGATGGTGCTCGGACATCCCCGACGACGCGAGTGTTTTCCTGGTGACTCCCCGTAGTTCGTGCATGAGCGGATACTCCCGCTCGGAGAGGCCCGGGGAGCAGTGAAAATCGAGTAGCTGCCGAATCTGTGGATGAAATATGCGCCTGTGGACAACGTCAGAACAAGCGCGGCGTCGCGTGCGAGCCGTCGCGTATCTCGGACATGCGGGCATCCCAGCGCTCGACGAGCCACATCTCCACCAGCTCCGGCCGGGTCTGGATCGTGTCGGCCCACCCACTGAGGAGTCCCACGTAGCGGAGGTAGCGACGCAACGTGAAATCGGCGACCGACGGATCCTCCAACCAACCTTCGTGGACGAGCGTCGAGACTCCGTGCTGATCGAGCAGCTGCGCGGGCCCCGCGTCGGTGTGGACATCGACGGCCCACAGATACGTCGCGAACAGTGGAACCCCCACGCCGGGGGTGTCGGGCCACCCCGACCACGTGAGCCGGGAGTTGTCGGGAAGCGACTTCGTCTTCGCGCAGTAATCGAGGACGCCTTTGATCTTGTCGAGGGGATCGCGTCCGGACGGTGCGTGGGCGTCGATGACATTCGGAAAACGGCGCGCCGAGCGTCGTCGGGGGTGCGCGCTGCGCCAGGCCGCGCACAGGAACAGCAGCCCCAGACCGTCGTGATCGGCCTTGACGAGCTCACTGCCCAGACGCAGGTCGTTGCGGGGGACAATGGCCTTGCCGCTGCCGACGATCCGCCCGTCGAGGTTGCGTCCGCGCAACCGAATGTCGTGGCCGGCGCCCGCGAGGTGGTCGTTCCACCACTTCAGGTCGACGATCACCCCGTCATCGAGTACCTGCAGGTCATACATGCGAAGGCGGCACCAGTCGGCGCAGGCTGTCGGGGGCTCGAACCCTTGATCGTACGCATGCATGCAGGTCAGCGTGCCATGAGAACGTCACAATCTCAGGTGATGACACGCGAGGCGTCTTCGTCCCGATGTCATTCGATCAGACGTCGGAGGCAGGATCGATGGTCTGAAGCTGGCGGACCCAGTCGAATTCGGCCTCGAGGAACGCTTCGCCGCCGGAAGCGAAGGCGTCCTGCAGTTGTGTGAAGGCTTCGATGAACTGATCGACTCTTTCTCGTGCCGACTCAGGGGTTCCAGCGGCTTTGCGTGCGTATCCGGCGGCGAGTTGCCGGGCGGACTCGAACTCCCCGAAGCCATCCGTCCGCGTGAGTTCATCCGTTATCAGTCTCGCTTCCTCCAGCGTGTCGATCGCGGTCTGGCAGATCGCGACGATTTCGTCGATGACGTGCGGTTCGAGCCGTACAAACTCCCCCATCGGAACTCCATTTCTCGGTTGGTGCGTTGGCGGAACTGAGGATCTACTGGTCGATGAATGGCTCCAATACGGCCACAGTCTCTTCGAAGTGGTCGCACCATTGGTCGAGCGGAAGTGTGGTCGCGTGAGCGGGGAACGCAGTTCTACTGAAGATCACAATGCCGAAATCGGAGCGCACGCTGATCGAGCAGGTGTTTTTGTTGTTCGGGTCGAGTTGGAACAGAGCGTCGCGCCCGTTGACGTTGCCGTGATTTGAGATGCGGCTGTTTTTCTCCCGTTCTTCTTCCAATGAGACGTTGCCTGCCAGGATGCTCATGCGGTACTCGTCCCGGAGATCGGGGATGGTGAGGGTTCCTTCGAATCGGCAGCCGAGGAAGCTGTAGTCGCCCATCGGATGCTCCGAGGGGCGCTTCGACTTCGGCTCGTACTGAGCTGCGACGAGGACGTCGTCGGGGAGGTCGAGGCAGGGGTCGAAGGTGATTGCCGGCCTGCCGGAGTCGTCGACGACGCGGGGGGTGCGCGTCGTCGAGGTGACGTTCTCGGATGCGTTCGGGGGATCCGGTGGTGCGTTGGTGCTGCACGCCGTCGTTGCTGCGATGAGAGCGATGCTCCCCGCGACACGTTTCCATCCGCCCACGCGACCCCCCGATCCGCTGAATACCGGGAGGAGACGCTAGCACAGTGAATGCCACGCGAGTGGATCACCGAAGCTCGCAATGCAAACGTGACGTTCGCAACCCCAGTGGTGAGCCACCAGGTTTGCGAACGTCAAGTCAGCGTTGCGTACCTATCCTGCCGTCCAACACTGCACGGAGTTCCTGCAACGCCACCACGTCGGGCTCCCGTTCGCGCAGCCCTTCTCGAACCCGCGACGCTGCGCTGCACGAATGCCGTTGAGGTTGAATGTCGCTATCCGAATGGTCATTTCGACTTGCTGTTCACGGCATCAAGTTGCTGCTGGATCTCATCGAGACCGATCCCGAAGTTCCCGAAGGAGAGGATTCGCTCGAGCGGCATCGAACCGGCCATTTCGAGGACGCCGGGGTCGAGCACCGGCGCCTCGCCATCAGGAGCGGCGAATATGCTCGAAAGAACTTCTGCAGCTGCAGGGTTGGCGAGAATCTCGCCGAGCGACGACTGCAGGGTCAGTGGAAGGTACACCTCGTCGCCTTCGATCTCCACGGTGCGTGTGGCTCGGATATCGCGACTCGAGGCGCCGAGCTCGATGCGGTAGGTACCGCCTTCGACCACCCACGCATCGACCCGAGTATCCCAGTACGCGAGGTCTGCGCGCCGCACCGGAACCTCTACCTGTCGTGATTCGCCGGCGTCGAGGCGCACCTTCGCGAATCCCTTCAGTTCGCGGGGCGCGCGTGAGACCGACGACCCGGGAACACCGACATACACCTGGACGACTTCTGCGCCCGACCGGTCGCCGGTATTGGTGACGGTCACCGTCGCCACGAGGCCATCTCCGACAGACACCGATGCGTCGGAGTACGAGAATGTCGTGTACGACAGGCCGTGCCCGAACGGGAACGACACGTCGGTTCGTCGTGCATCGAAGCCCCGGTAGCCGACGAACAACCCTTCGCCGTAGCGGACGTGTCCGTGCTCGCCGGGGAAATCGGTGTACGACGGGGTGTCCTCGAGCTGCACGGGAATCGTTTCGGCCAGCCGACCGGACGGATCGGCCACGCCGTACAGAACGTCGGCGAGTGCACCGCCCCCGGCTTGCCCGAGCAGCCAGCCCTCGACGATCGCGGGCACGCGTCCGGCGAAACCCGACACTCGCACGACACCACCGTTCGACAGCACGACGATGGTGTTCGGATTCGCCGCGACCACCGCGTCGAGCAACGCAGTCTGTTCTGCAGGTAGTTCGATGTCGGCACGGTCGAAGCCCTCGGATTCGAGAGCCGCGGGGACTCCGACGAACACCACTGCGACGTCGGCGGCTTCGGCAGCATCCGTTGCTGCCGAACGAAGCTCGTCAGTGGAGCTTCCGTCGTCGAGATAGCCGGGTGCGAACGCCACATCCACGGATGCGAGCGACCGGATCTCGTCGAGTGCATTGTCCAGACGCGTCGGATTGATCCGCGACGATCCCGCCCCCTGATAACGAGGGGTGCGGGCCAATTCTCCGATCACAGCAACTCTCGAATCGGCGGCGAGGGGCAGCACACCGTCGTTCTTCAACAGTACGATGCATTCCGCCGCGACCCGTCGCGCGAGAGCGTGGTGAGCTTCGGCATCGTAGGACGCGTTGTGATCGACGGTCGATCTGGTCGCGAGCCTCGCGACACGTGTCGCGGCACGGTCGACGACCGATTCGTCCAACGTCCCTGCGCGCACCGCATCGACGATCTCCTGATCGGTGCGCCCGCCGTTCGAGGGCATCTCGAGATCGAGCCCCGCGACCAACGCCGCAACGCGGTCCGATACCGCCCCCCAGTCGCTGACGACGAGGCCGTCGAACCCCCACTCGTCGCGCAGCACGTCGGTGAGCAGCCAGCGGTTCTGCGACGCGTACACACCGTTGATCCGGTTGTACGAACACATCACCGTCCACGGCTGCGCGTCCTCGACCACTCGCTGGAACCCGCGTAGGTAGATCTCCCGCAGCGGACGCGGGTCGAGGTCAGCGGAGACCCGCAATCGGTCGGTTTCCTGGTTGTTGGCCGCGAAATGCTTCACTGACGCACCGACTCCCTGCGACTGGATTCCCCGCACCAGCGCGGCGCCGAGGACGCCCGACAATAGCGGGTCTTCGGACAGGTACTCGAAGTTGCGTCCGCACAGTGGCGACCGCTTGATGTTGATACCGGGTCCGAGCAGCACGCTGACCTGCTCGGCACGTGCTTCGGACCCGAGCGAGGCCCCCACCGTCTCGAGCAACTCCGGATCGAACGAGCATCCCAGCGCGACGGCGGGTGGAAAGCAAGTGGCGGGGACGGCGTCGGTGAGGCCGAGATGGTCGGCACCCCCGGCTTGTTTCCGGACGCCATGTGGGCCGTCCGTCAGCATGATCGACGGAATATCCACCTGTAAAGCGGGTTTCGTGAACCAGAAGTTCAATCCGCTCGTCAAGCCTGCCTTCTCCTCGAGCGTCAACGCGGAAACTGCCTGTGCGGGATCGAACATGACGGGTCCTTCACTGTTGCGAATGCCTGACAACCGAAGACTATCGCGATGTCGATTCGGCTGCGGGGCACAGTGGGCGCGCATCCCGTGGCTCTGGATGCCAGTCCGCCCTCGAAAAGGGAGAACCGTGAAACGTTCGCTAGCAGCAGCCTTCTTCATGTTCCTCGCACTCGCGCTGTTCACGACCGCGTGCGGCGACAGCGAAAGCGACTCGCCGTCAACGACCACCACGAGCGTGCAGGAGGACGCCACCAGCCCCGCCAGCACCACACCACCGGCCGATGCGTCGTCCGCGGGTAGCTGGAATCAGCAAGGGCAACCCGTCAACGGCGGTCCGGCGGGTGCCGACGGCTCCACCGGCAACAACCTGACCCACGACTATTGCGCGCACAATCAAGACCCGGCCTGCCCGGAGGGAAGCTTTGTCGGACCGTATACGACGGTGCACGACAACCACGGAACGTGGGACGGGACCGGCGCACCGGTCAACGGCGGACCGACCGGCGCAGACGGCTCCACCGGCAACAATCTGAGCCACGAGCACTGCGCGCAGAACGAAGATCCGGGTTGCCCCGCCGGCAGCTACGTCGGTACCAACGCGATTCAAGATCCTGCCGGCGGCCCCGGCTACGTTACGTGTGAGGGAAGCATCTGCACCAACCCCAACCACGGAGCCGGCGACAATGCCCCCGGGATGTGGGACAGCGACGGCAACCCGATCAACGGAGGACCCACCGGTGCGGATGGGTCCACGGGCAACAACGTGACGGCCGAGTACTGCGACGGAAACCAGGACCCGGCCTGCCCGATCGGTAGCTTCGACCATGGATGACCCGTTACTCGGGAACGACCGCGATCATGATTGTCCTCTCGTATGTGCGTACAGATCACGGAGGAGCGCGATCTCGGACATGTGGTGGATCAGTTCACGGTGGATGTGTAGCACGAGATCGGCCACCGCGAGTTCTGGGTAGGGCTCTGCGCGCCCGACCGGTGTGATCAGCTCGGTACGGCTCAGGCTGCGCACACCCGCGGCCCACACATCGAGTTGAGTTTCGAGTTGTTCGAGTGCCTCGCGTGCGGTGCCCGCGTACTCCCAGGACTCGTACGACGCCGGCGGCGCACCGAAATGGGAAGCGTTGCGTGCGGCCAGTACGCCGACGATCACGTGCCCGAGCCGCCACGCGATCGTCGTGAACGGTGCAGGCTCCGGCTGCGGGAAAGCGAAATCAATGGTGAACTTGCCCGCACCGTCCTGTATCGGTGCGGTCGACGTACCGCGCGGACACACACTCCACGGGTTCGGCACGGGCGAGAAGAAGTACTCGTCGTCGGTGAGCCCTTGGAGCCGGGCCCGGATCTGATTGTTCCAGTGCCATTCCCACTGTTCGAGTAGGGAATGGTTCCAGTCGAATTCTGTTGCCATGGACATACTGTGACAGCACAAGAGGACAGGAACGGTCCGCTGAGTCTGGCACTCTGAAACTCATGGACGACACCACCGAGCGTGTATTGACTCTGCTCGGTCTTCTGCAGCAGCGACAGGTCTGGGCCGGTCCCGAACTCGCCGACAGGCTCGGTGTCACGCCCCGCACCGTTCGACGCGATGTCGAGCGGCTACGCAACCTCGGATACCCGGTGCACGCCAGCAAGGGCATCGGTGGCGGTTACCAGCTCGGGTCAGGGCAGGATCTGCCCCCGTTGCTGCTCGACGACGAGGAAGCGATCGTCACCGCGGTCGCTCTGCTCGCCGGAGCAGGCGGCGCGGTCGCGAGCAGCGGCGACACGGCGCTGAGGGCACTGACCAAACTCGACCAGGTGCTTCCCGCCCGTTTGCGACATGAGGTGCGTGCTCTGTCGGGCTCGGTGGAGTCCTTCGGTGGCGGTCGCGACCCCGTCGATTCCGAGGTGCTCATGGCACTCGCGCGCGCCTGCCGCGACGAAGTGGAGATCGGATTCGAGTATCGCTCGATGCCGCGACGGATCGAGCCCTACCGACTCGTCGCCTCTGATCGGCGCTGGTACCTACTCGCCTATGACCTCGACCGCGACGACTGGCGTAGTTTCCGCGTCGACCGGATGTCGACGGTGACGCAACGGACGTGGCGGTTCCGTCCGCGCACGGCCCCCGACGCCGCGGCGTATGTGCAGGAGGGTGTCGCGAGCCGGGTGTATCGGCGGCAGGCACGGTTTCTCATCCATGCACCCGGCGATGTTGTGCGCGGGCAGATCTCGGCGTCGGCGGCAGTGGTAAGACCCCGGGGTCGTGATACCTGCGAATTGATCAGTGGTGCAGACGATCTCGATGTCGTCCTATGGTACGTCGTCATGCTGGGGCACGCGTTCGACGTCCTCGAGCCTCCGGAACTCGCAACGCGCTGTGCCGAGCTGGGGGAGAGGCTCACTGTCGCAGGGATGGCGCCGCTCGACGTCAGCGATAGTCGGGCCGCGGTGTCCAGGTCGAGACAGCCCAGATGACGACGATGTCCAGCGCAATGATCAGCACCGACCACCAGGGGTAGTACGGCAGCCACATGAAGTTCGCGACAATCGAGAGCGCAGCTATCGCAATTGCCGTGAAGCGAGCCCATGTCGCGCCGGTGAGCAAGGCGAGGCCCACGAGCATGATCAGGACTCCGAGGACGATGTGGATCCACCCCCACGTGGTGAAGTCGAACCGGAACATGTATTCCTGACCGAGGACGAACACCTCGTCTTCGGCTACCGCCGCAATTCCCTGTAAGAACTGAAGGACGCCGATCGTGACCATGATGATGGCCGCTCCGATCGACGTCCCTGCCGCAATGCCTTGTTTGACGGACGTATCTTCCTCTTGGGCTTGTACATCCTGGGACATGATGACTCCTTCCCTGGCAGGACGGATATCGTCAAGTGTGCGCCCGGGCGGCTTCTCGGCATCAGGGACTTTGGACCCTTCTTCGGTGCCTGTCACGACGAGTGAAGCCGTGGGTATGGTCCGCGCAGTCAGAAACCACGACCGGGATTGAGTATCAGGGTAGGGTCGAGCGCCCGCTTGATGCTCACCTGGACGTCGAGGGAAACGTCGTCGAGTTGCTGGGCGAGCCATTCACGTTTGAGTTCCCCGATTCCGTGCTCACCGGTGACGGTCCCGTCCAATGCGAGCGCTGCGGCGCAGATCCGGTCGGCGGTGGCCATGGCACGGTGTCTGGCGGCGTCGCTGAGGTCGGGCAAAAGCAGCATCGGGTGCACATTCCCGTCACCGGCGTGCCCGACCGTGGCGACACGGACGCCGGTGTCGCGGGAGATCTCGTCGATGGTCGTGAGGAGTTCGGCGAGCCGGGTGCGTGGCACTCCGACATCTTCGATGATGGTGGGGAACTGTTCCATCGTGGCCCATCCGGCGAGCCGACGTGCGTGGAGGAACATATCGGATTCGGTGGAGTCTGCGGTGGCGACGGACAGATCGGCGCCCGCGTCATCGCAGCATGCAGCCATCTGTTCGACCTGGGCGAGAGCGTCGGTCCCATCGGCTTGGCCGATCAGGAGGAGCGCTGCGTCGCGGTCGAGGTCCATTCGCTGGTAGTCCTCGACCGCGTTGATCGTGGCGTTGTCCATCAGTTCGAGCATGCTCGGGGTGACGCCGCTGGCGAAGATGGCATTCAACGCTCGGCCCCCGGCGTCGAGGGTGGAGAAGGTGGCCACGAACGTCGCAGTGGCAGCCGGTGTGGGGCGAAGCCGCAACGTTGCCGAGGTGATGATGCCGAGTGCACCTTCGGATCCGATGAACAGCTGGGTCAGGTCGAGGCCCGCCACGTTCTTCACGGTGTGGCCGCCGGTGTGCAGTACGCGACCGTCGGCGAGAACGACTTCGAGGCCGAGGACGGAGTTGCGAGTGACTCCGTACTTCACGCAGCGCATCCCGCCGGCGTTCGTGGCGAGGTTGCCGCCGATGGTCGAGACCTCGAAGCTGCCCGGGTCAGGCGGGTAGAACAGACCGGCGTCCGCGACCGCACGGCCGACGTCCGCGTTCACGACGCCGGCTTCGACGACCACGGTGTGGTTGGCTCGGTCGAATTCGCGGATCGCAGTCATCCGTTCCATGCTCACGATGACGGAGCCGTCGAGGGCAGTAGCGCCACCGGACAATCCGGTGCCGGCGCCACGTGGCACGACGACCGTGCTCGTGCGGGTCGCCCACATCATGATCGCGGAGACGTGTGCGGTGCACCGTGGCCGCAGGACCGCCAGCGGCTTGCCTGCCGGCACCAGATCCGCGCTGTCGCGGCGGTAGCCCTCCATCATGTCGGGGTCGGTGACGACCACGTCCGCGGGGACGGCCTGCTTCAGCTGGTCGATGTGATTCATGCGTGCTCCTTGGTCGATCGTCATGACTGGCCGAATGTTGTCGTGACCTCGATCAGGGTTGGTTCGCCCGCTGCGAGAGCGGATTTGAAAGCGGTGGTGAAGTCTTCGGCTGTATCGACCGCGTGACCGCGCACCCCGTACCCCTCGGCGAGATGAACGAAGTCGATGCCGGGGACATCCAGTCCTGGTGTTTCCCCGGTGTCGAGGATCTTCGAAAATCCCCGTAGCGCACCGTAAGTGCCGTTCTTGAGTATGATGATGATCGCCGGGATCCGATAGCGCGCGGCGGTCCACAGCGCCGTGATCCCATAATTGGCCGATCCGTCGCCGATGAGTCCGATCACTTGGCGGTGCGGGTCGGCGAGTTGCGCGCCGACGGCCGCGGGCAGTCCGAACCCGAGTCCTCCGGAGGCGGGGAAGAAGTAGCTCCCCTGCTGTGAGAGGTCCATCTGCGACCAGAACGCGTCCCCGGTCGAAGTGGATTCGTTGACGTAGATGGCGTCGTGGGGGGCACCGGCGCGCAGTAGCGCGAACAGGTGCGCCGGATCGAGGCCCGACCCGGCCGACTCGACCGCCGGGAACTCCTCCAGGGCAGGGAGCGGTGCGCGGTCGCTGGGAGTGAGCGCCGATGCGAGAGTATTGAGGGTTGCGGCGATCGGAGCGACGTACGCTTCCCCGAACGGGGCGCGCGTGGCTTCGCCTGGGTCGTCGGTGATGTGGATCAGCCGTGCGCCGTCGGGTAGGTACTGTCCCGGAACGTACTGGTGGTAGCGGAATACCGGGGCCCCGACGACGAGGATCACGTCGTGCCCGGCCAAGGTCGCCGACAGGTCTGCGACACCGGCGGGCAGGACACCCCGGAAGCTGGGGTGGCGGGTCGGGAACGGGCATCGCGACGGTGAGGGCGCGATCCATACCGGGGCGCGAAGCTTGTCAGCGAGTTCGACAGCATGCGCGTTGGCGTGATCGGAATCGACGGCCGGTCCCAGGACCAGAGCGGGATTCGTCGCACCCCGGAGCAGATCGATCAGGTTGCCGATCTGATCTTCCGACAATGCGGCAGCACCGTGAACCTCGCGGTCGAGGAGTCGGGCCGTCTCCGAAGGGGCTTCTGCGGCCCAATCATCGTAGGGCACCGACACATAGACCGGGCCGCGGCCCGGCTGTAGAGCGGTGTGGATGGCCTGGCTCATGGTGCGCGGCACGTCTTCGGGGCACGTCGGTTCGCAGCTCCATTTGACGAGCGGCTTCATCAGGGTGCCGGCGTCGAGATTGGAGAGCATAACTTCCTGGCCGATCGTCGAGCGCACCTGCTGTCCGGCAGTCACGACCAGCGGGCTGTGCGAGTACACCGAGTTCGTCAGTGCGCCCATGGCATTGCCGGACCCGGATGCGGCGTGCAGATTGACGAACGTCGCCTCGCCGGTGACGAGGGAGTAGCCGTCGGCCATCGACAGGACAGCGCCTTCGTGCAGGCCGAGGATGTAACGGAAGTCGTCCGGGATCCCGGACAGGAACGGAAGTTCGTTCGATCCCGGATTTCCGAACACGGTGGTGAGGCCGCGGGCTCGCAACAGGTCATAGGTCACTTCGCTCACGGTTGCCATGGCTCTCCTTGTATTCGGTGACACGTATCGCGTGTCGGATTCGACGCTAGATTTCCCATTGAAATTAGTCCAATGAATAGTTCTTATATGACCATAGATCAGTTCGATGCAGATTCAACGGTAGCTCTGGCTTCGGCTCGATCGATCCCGGTGTGCTGACGGGGGACCGACAAGGCTGCGATTGCACCGATCACGGCGATCACCGCGAAGAGATAGAAGGCAGGAGCAATGCTCGTACCGTTGGCGATCACCAATCCCGTCAGCGTCGGCCCAGCCACGCCACCGATCCTGCCCACGGACGCCACCCACGCGGTTCCCGCCGCACGGCTCGATGCCGGGAAGTACGAGGCGGCAAAGCCGTAGATGAGCACCTGTGCGCCGATTGTGCCGGCGCCGGCGACGAAGGCGAGGACGAACAGCAGCCAGGAGGAGACATCGGTGCTCAGCACCAGGATGGCGATGGCGGCACCGGCGAGCGACACCGCGGTGACGATCTGGGGACCGATACGGTCGGACAACCGCGAGGCGAACAGAGGCACGATGATCGCGCCGCCGTTGAGGACCAGCAGAAATGTCAACGCCGAGTCGCTGCCGAATCCGGACGACTGCATCATCTTCGGCAGCCAGGTATTGAGGGCATAGGTCAAGAGCAGACCGCACGCGCTGAGGAGTCCGAACAATACAGTGGCGCGGCGGAGTTCGCGGGTGAACAGTGCACGCGGCCCGACCTTCTCCCCGACTCTCGGGGGCTCGGGCCGGTCGATGCCGGCGGAGTCGGCAACGTGGTTCGCGTCGTGGACGCGGCCGCGGGCGAGTAGGAAACTCGGTGACTCCGGTAGGAACTTCAGCATCACTGGTACGAAGAGCACGAGGGGGAGAAGGCCGATCCAGAACATCGTCCGGACTCCGAGAGTGTCCACGACGACGAGCCCGAGTAGGGACGCGAGGACGCCGCCCGCGGGGAATCCGGCCCAGACGATGGCGCTGTACGTATGGCTCCTGCCCTTGGGCGCGAACTCGACGGCCATGGCTGCCGCGAGTGGGATCAGAGCACCGACACCGATACCGACGAAGAACCGTGCGATACCGAACAATGTCGCATCCGGGGCGATCGCACACACGCCCATCCACGCGGAGAACCATCCGGTCGCCGAGATCATCAAGACGCGGCGTCCGAGCCTGTCGGCGATGGCGCCCACCAGGATCGACCCGGCCAGCATGCCGACGAGGGCATAACTCCCGATGACTCCTGCTCGGGCGGGCGTGAGATTCCAGGAGGGGTCGGCCAGCATCGCGGGCAACGTGGTTCCGTAGGCGACCATGTCGTAGCCCTCGAATACGACCGCCAGCAGGCACAACAGGAGCACAACGCGTGCGGATGTGCCCGACTTTCCTTGGTGACCTGGTATTGGTTGATCAGTCATGGTGGACCTCTCTGGATGAACATGGATGCGAGGCGCGCTGCCGAATCGAGTGGGTTCGTCCTGATCGAGACGGCATACCCGTTACTGATCGGCTGTTCGGATCCCGGTCGATCCGCCCTACGGAATCTGCGGGCTGCCGTCGCTGTGGTCGGGATCACGCTAGCGACTGCAGAGGGATGGATCCAATGAATGTTTGACATACCCCCATTGATGCCGTCAATTTACGGTGTGAGTGATTACGACTTGAATCTGGTGCGGACGTTCTTGCTGCTGTATGAGACCAGGAGCGTCACGCGCACGGCCGAACGTCTGTCGCTGACTCAGCCATCCGTTAGTCACGCGCTCGGGCGGATGCGAAAACAGTTCAACGACAACCTTTTCAGTCGATCCGCCGGGGGTCTCGAGCCCACTGAACTCGCCGGATCGATGTATCCGACGCTGCGCCAGGCGATAGAGGTCATCGATGGCGCGATCGGTGGCGTCGGACAGTTCGATCCAGCGACGTCGCGCCGAACCTTCCGGCTGCACGCGACCGACCTCGGGGAGATGAGTCTTCTCCCGTCGGTGCTCGCGAAAATTTCCGAGACCGCGCCAGGCGTCGATCTGCACATCACGCCGCTCGACTTCGCCGTGGTCGAAACCGAACTCCGGCAGGGGCAGGCCGATGCCGTCATCTGCACCCCGCGGATCACTGCCGCCGACTTCCAGCGAGATGTGCTCTTCCCCGACCACTACTGCGGCATCTGCAGTGACGCACACCCACGGATCGGGCGTACGCCGACACTCGACGAGTTCCTCGGTGAACGGCACATCGCAGTGGAGGTCGCGGCCGGGCACACCGACGTCGATCGGTCGCTGTCCTTAATCGGCTACTCACGGGATGTCGCTCTGCGGATCAGTCACTTCGCGGCCGTGCCTCAACTACTGGAGACGACGCCGTATCTCTCGATCATCCCGGCGTCGGTGGCGGAGCAATTCTGCCGGATGGCCGACGTGAGAACATTCGCCCTCCCCTTCCAGGTGCCCGCCGTCGAGATCTCGCTGTATACCTACAAACGTGTGCTCCCGGACCCCGGGACCGAATGGTTCCGCCGAACCGTGAAAACGGCGCTGACCGAGGCGGGGCCACGCTGAACACACGCAAGCGGTGAGTCCGGGCTGATGAAGGCCCGATCCGGGAGGCCCGATGTCGTGTCCAGAAATGGAACACGGCCCGACCTTGCCGAGCTGTCATGATCGTCACAACGCGGATGCGCCACCGGCACGATCTGGGCGCAGGCACCACGTTCTGGACATTGTCGACGACCTTCTCAGGGGACTTCTCATGGATCTGCACTACGACTCTCTGTTCATCGGTGGCGAGTGGGTTGCGCCGAGCGCCGGCGCACGAATCACGGCGATCTCGGCGAGCACGGAGCAACCGATCGGATCGGTGCCGGAGGCACAGGAAGTCGACGTCGACGCGGCCGTTGCGGCTGCCCGGCGCGCGTTCGACGACCCGGCCGGGTGGGC
This sequence comes from Rhodococcus ruitaii, assembly GCF_055230935.1. NCBI lineage: Bacteria > Bacillati > Actinomycetota > Actinomycetes > Mycobacteriales > Nocardiaceae > Rhodococcus > Rhodococcus ruitaii. The sequence goes on from NZ_JBUYWC010000002.1 coordinate 371,664, forward strand.
GCACTGGGCTCCGGCCGACCGCGCGGCTTCGATGGAGCGGCTCGCCGATGCGCTCGAGCGGCGCGCGGAGGAGGTCGTGACGCGGGTGAGTGCGCAGAACGGCATGCCTGTTGCGGTGGGTCGCCAGCTCGAGGGAGCTTTCCCCGTCCTCCTGCTGCGCTACTACGCCGGGCTGGTGCGCGAGTCGTCGATCGAGGAGACGCGCCCGGGGCTGCTCGGTGGCAACACCCTGGTCCGGCGGGAGCCGATCGGTGTGGTCGGGGCGATCGTGCCGTGGAATTTCCCGCAGACCCTCGCTGCGTTCAAGTATGCTCCCGCGTTGGCGGCGGGGTGCACGTTGGTGATCAAGCCGTCTCCGGAGACCGTCCTCGACAGCCTCGTGTTCGCCGAAGCCGTTGCGGAGTCCGGGATCCCGGCCGGTGTGGTCAACATCGTGCCCGGCGGTCGTGAAGTGGGTGCGCATCTGGTGGCGCACCCCGGCGTGGACAAGATCAGCTTCACGGGTTCCACCGCCGCCGGCCGATCCATCGGTGAGGTCTGTGGCCGGCTGCTGCGCCCGGTGACCCTGGAGCTGGGTGGTAAGTCCGCGGCGATCGTGCTGGACGATACCGACCTCGACCTGCAGGCGGTCGCCGAGAAACTCTTCACTGCAACACTTCTCAATAATGGTCAGACATGCTTCCTCGGGACTCGGGTGCTTGCCCCGCAGTCGCGGTATTCCGAGATCGTGGATTTGTTCACCGACCTCGCAGGCGCACTGAAAGTCGGTGACGCATTGGACGACACCACTCAGATCGGTCCCATGGCGACGGCGGCGCAGCGCGAGCGCGTCGAGCGGTACATCGCCAAGGGGCGCGGTGACGGTGCGCGTGTCACCATCGGTGGTGGGCGCCCTGCCGACCGAGACAAGGGATGGTTCGTCGAGCCCACGATCTTCGCCGATGTCGACAACAACCACACCATTGCCCAGGAGGAGATCTTCGGCCCGGTGCTGTCGGTGATCGCCTACACAGATGACGACGACGCCGTCCGCATCGCGAACGACTCCGACTACGGACTCGGCGGAACGGTGTGGACCAACGACCCCGACCGTGGGCTGTCGCTGGCGAATCGGGTGCAGACCGGCACCATCGGAATCAATACCTACCTGCCCGAACCCACCGCCCCGTTCGGGGGTGTCAAGGCAAGTGGGATCGGCCGCGAACTCGGCCCTGAAGCTCTCACGAACTACCAGCAGCTGAAGTCGGTCTACCTGGGCTGACGTCGCCCCGACTCCGGGAGTGGACGTAGACTCGACGGGAACAGCTCGGAAGGGGATGCCGGGACATGAGCGAACCCGACAACTCGTACCGCCCCCTCATCGCACAATCCTGGCAGCGGGTGGCGATGAGTGGGCTGTTTCCGGACGCGTCCGTGGACGACGCCGTGATCGAGGAAGTCGACAGGCGAAGCCGGCTCATGCTCGCCGCCACCCCGGTACTCGACGAAATGGCCGAGGAACTCGACGGCACCGGGTTCGCCGTGATCCTTGCCGACCGCAACGCCCGCCTTGTCGATCTCCGCTACGGCGAACGGCAGTTGCAACCGAAACTCGAAGAGGTCGGCACGGTGGAAGGCCGCCGTTTCCTCGAGGAAACCACGGGCACCAACTCGATCGCGACCGCGTTCGAGCTCCGACGCGGTATCGCTGTACGTGGCGAGGAACACTACATCGAGGCACTGAAGAGGTTCAGTTGTTACGGCCAGCCCGTCGTCAACCCGGCCACCCGGCGAATCGAAGGTGTCCTCGACATCACCTGTCTCAGCGAGGACGACAGTCCATTGTTGGCGCCCTTCGTGATTCGAGCTGCCCGCCAGGTGGGAGAGCGGCTTCTCGAGGAATCCCGGCAGGCCGAGTTGCGTGTCTTCCGCAGCTTCCAGGACGCGACCGTGCGCGCCCGGACCCGCCCTGTGATCGCCATCGGCGACGACATTCTTCTCGCGAACACCGCCGCGGTGCAGATTCTGCAACCGGCGGACCACGCGCTACTGCGAACATTGGCCGTCGGCGCGCCGAGCGACCGGGAAACGACCCAGGACGTACAGCTGTCGGCAGGGCCACTGCTCACCGCGTCGGTACTACGGGTGCCGGGTAGCGGGGCCGCCCTGTTCACGTTCGGAGAGGTGCAGACCCGATCGACGACGATGATTCCGGGACACGAGGCACCCACCGGGGCGCTGCTGATCACCGGTGAGCCGGGCACCGGTCGAACCACTGCGGCACGTGCTGCCGCCCACGACGATGCCACCTGGTTCGACGCAGCCCACGTTACGGATCAGGGCGTACGCACCTGGGCCGAGAAGCTGCGTGCTCGCCTTGCCGTGCGCGGCTGCGTCGTCCTCGAGGCCGTGGATCACCTTTCGTCGTCGCTCGCCCGCGAGGTGGCCGAGGATCTCCGCTCGGCGCGCGCCCGAGTGATCATGACCAGTGCGCCGGTCGACCAGCTGCTGCCCGAGCACGCCGGCGTCGTATCCGAGTGCGCGGAACGCATCGAACTCGCGCCGCTGCGCTATCGTCGGCCCGAGATTCCCGGCTTGGTGAACAAGATGCTCGAAGAACTCGGCGCGGCTGCGCACGTCCGGTTCACACCGGCTGCACTGGAGGCACTCGCCGGGCAACAGTGGGCCGGAAACCTTCGTGAGTTGCGCACTGCCGTCAAAGCTGTCTGTGATATCCGCAGTGCGGGTGACGTCACGGTCGCCGACATCCCAGAGCAGTGGCGCGGCCATTTGACTCGGCAGTTGACGCCACTGGAGCAGGCGGAGCGCGACACCATCGTCAAGGCGCTCAAGGACTCGGGAGGGAACAAGAAGGCGGCTGCGTGTGTGCTGGGGATCAGCCGCACCACGCTCTATCGCGCTATCCGGTCGTTCGGAATCGCCGATACGCCACCCTCATAGAGGCCCCTTCCATGGATCAGTGATGAAGAATCCTGCTGACGACGTCGCCGACAGCAAGGAGATGTCGATCCTCGAAGTACCGCCCTTCGAGGCACAGTCCGACGGACAATCCTTCGGAGGTGGATCTACCAGGCACGGATAGCATCGGGACCCCGGCGACCGAACCCGGCGTGGTGTTGCGCGTAATCGTGGAAAAAACCGGCTGTGGCTTCCCATCGACCTCGATCGTCTGATCCTGCCCGATCAGAGGTGGCAGGACATGCACCGTGGGGGCAATCAGTGCGGCTACGCCACTGGCGGCGAACGCTTCTGCATAGAGACGGCGAAGTCGCCACCGTAGACGGCGGGCTTGCTCGTAGGTGGATGCGGTGACCTGTGTCGATGCAATCGATTCGAATGTCGCTCGCACATCGGGTGATTCGATCGAATCGAGCAGGTCCGTCAAGTCGAACGGACCTGTGTGTCCGCGCGCATTGTTCACCCGCGCCGCGAGCAACCGCTCGGCCTCGTAGTAGACCAGGTCGATGCCGGGGCCGGCGGCGAGCGCGAGGTCGTCGGGCATCGACAATTCAATGATCTTCACTCCGCTCCTACGCAGATCGTCGAGCGCGAGATGCGTGGCGTCCGATACAGCGGATTCCATGTCCTCGTAGCGGCCGGGGACGAATCCCAGTACAAGATCGGATGGATCGCACGTCTCGACCTGGGAGTGTGTCCTCGTGATTACCTGGTCGACGATGCTTACATCCGTGACTGTACGGGCGTGGATCCCGATTGTGTCTCGCGACGAGGAAAGACTGACGACACCGTCGCTCGGGTACCGACCGGTAGTGGGACGGAATCCGACGATCCCGCAGAAGGCCGACGGCACGGTGACCGATCCGCCGGTATCGGTGCCGAGGCTGAACGGCACCGTTCCCAGCGCCACCGCCGCTGCACTTCCTCCGCTGGATCCGCCTGCGACACGCGACACGTCGAGCGGATTCCGGACGGGGCCGTAGGCGGCGTTGTTGCTCGTCATGCCGAAGGCGAGCTCGTGCAGATTGGTCTTACCGACAACTACCGCGCCGGCCTCGCATAGTGCGCTGACCACAGCAGCATCCACGTCGGGGACGTCGTGTGCGAGCAATGGACTTCCACCCGTGGTGGGAACGCCGGCCACGTCGATGTTGTCCTTGACTGCGAACGGCACACCGGCGAGCTCGCCGTCGGGGTCTGTGCGAGCGGCGTCGTCGACAATCGAGATGTAGGCGTTGTGTGAGTCTTTCGATGCTTTTGCTGCACTCCGGCAGTCGCCGACGAGCGCGCGGCGCTCGCCCGGTTCGAAGTCGAGCCATTCGCTGACGGTGAAAGTCATCGTGATTCCTTCGATGTTCAAGAACTATCGCGGATATCACGAAGAGGCCGCCTCGTTGCGGCCGAATCGGATTCCCGTGCCACTCGTTACGGTAGTGCCTTCGCCGATCGGCTACCAATGAATGTTCGCCATACCCCCATCGACGGTATTGATATCGAGGAAGCCGGATACAGTCAGCTTGTATGTGAGTTCTCCGAGATGCCGAGCTGTCGAGTCCACGGGTGTCCTTCGAAGACTCGCACGAAATCCTCCGCGAATTCTTCCAGGTCCTTGTGTCCCTGAGTGATGCCCAGGGTCGACTCGTTGGCGAGTGTCGCTCCGAGACTGGAGATCATCACCGACATCAACGTCGGGGGCAGGGCGTCGAGGTCGACACCCCGGGCGCGCAGAACCACCGTGAGCGCGGCAACCTGACTCTCGCGGTACCGTTCGGCATACGCTGCAATCTCGGTGTGGATCTCTTTGCGGTGATTCGCCAGGGCCATGAACTCCATCAGTAGCGCAGCCCCGCGTGGCTCGGTGGCGACTTCCCACAGTGCGCGGATCGGTGACTCGGAGGTGAGGGCCTTGCGTTGCCTCTCTAGGTTCGCCTCGGCGCCTCGGCGGAGTACAGCGACGAACAGATCGTCCATGGTGGGGAAGTAGTAGTACACGAGGGCGGGATTCACACCGGCCTTGGCTGCGACCCTGCGGGAGGTCGCCGCAGCGTAGCCCTCGTCGAGCATGAGGTCGCCGGTCGCCTGGATCAGCAGGTCGCGCGTCTCGTTGGTGCCTTCACGGCGACGTTTACGAGGAGCGCTCATGTGACGCTCCCGGCGCGTCCGATCCTTGACGCACTGATCATCCCGGTGCTATCCATGTGACGCAGCCTATCATTAGGCGATCGCCTAAACAGGCTGCTGGACGCGGTGTCGTTCTCGGCCCTGTTCCACCCGTCGGCGCGTCCGCGTTCCGATGCATGAGTGTGCCTACCTCGATCCGTATCACCCACCAACACTGCTTTATTCGACGATGGATTCCTTTCAGTGGGTATCCCCAGCGGTCCCGCGCACACGTCGATTCACCTTTCGAACCTCGAAGGAGAAGCTGAATGCCCTCAGTTGAACAAGATGTCCCCGCCGATGTCGTTACCGACCAGCGGTTGCTCATCGGAGGCGAGCTACGCGACGCCGCCATCGCATATCCCTCCGTCGACCCCGCTACCGGCGAGGTATTCGGCTACGCGCCGGACGCGTCCGGCGAGGATGCCGAAGCAGCCATCGCCGCTGCTCGCCGCGCGTTCGAAACCACGAACTGGGCGACGGACGTCGCCTTCAGGCAGCGCTGCCTCGACCAGCTGCATCAGGCGTTGCTCGATCACCTCGAGGACCTGCGGGAACTGACGATCACCGAGGTCGGTGCCACCGTCGCGCTCACGAAGGAAGCGCAGCTCGAGGGGCCGCTCGAGATCGTCCGCTACTACGCCGACCTGCTGAAAACCTACGACTTCAGTGAGGAGCTCGGCTCGGTCGAGTACCTCGGCCGGCAGCACCGACGCTGGGTGGAGAAGGAAGCGGCGGGTGTCGTTTCGGCCATCGTCGCCTACAACTTCCCCAATCAACTGGCGCTCGCCAAGCTTGCGCCCGCGCTGGCCGCGGGGTGCACGGTGGTGCTCAAGGCGGCCCCGGAGGCTCCGCTGGTCACCCTGTTCATCGCCGAGCTGATCGCCCAGCACACCGACATCCCGGCCGGTGTCGTCAACGTGCTGTCGTCGACGGATGTTGCCGTAGGTGAGGTGATGACGACGCATCCCGACGTCGATGTCGTCACCTTCACCGGATCCAGCGTGGTGGGCCGCAAGATCATGAAGGCCGCCGGCGACACATTGAAACGGGTGTTCCTCGAGCTCGGCGGCAAGTCGGCGTTGATCGTGCTCGACGATGCGGACTACGGGCCGATAGCACCGTACGCGGCATTCGGCATCACGATGCATGCAGGTCAGGCCTGTGCGCTCAACTCCCGGCTGCTGGTGCCGAGGAAGGATCACGACCAGATCGTCGAGGCTGTTGCGGCCATGATGTCGCGCGTTCGTTACGGAGATCCCCGAGAGAAGAAGACCTACCTGGGTCCGCTGATCAGCGAGAAGCAGCGCGACAAGGTGCACGGCATGGTCGAGCGGGCCGTTGCTGCGGGTGCGACGCTCGCAGCAGGCGGCGAGAAGGTCGATCCCGGCTTCTTCTACACGCCGACGCTGCTGGCCGGTGTGGATCCGGACAGTGAGATTGCGCAGGAGGAAGTGTTCGGCCCGGTCCTTGCGGTAATTCCCTACGACGACGATGACGATGCCGTGCGAATCGCAAACAACTCTGCGTATGGGTTGTCGGGTGCGGTGTTCAGCGGCGACGAGCAGCGGGCACTGAACGTAGCGCGCAGAATACGCACGGGCACTTTGGGTATCAACGGAGGGAACTACTTCCAACCCGACGTCCCGTTCGGTGGCTACAAGCAGTCGGGTATCGGTCGCGAGATGGGTAAGGCGGGCCTGGAGGAGTTCCTCGAGCTCAAATCACTGGCCACGATCCTGCCATAAATTGATCGATCGCCTAACCAGTGGTCGAAGGGGTGCTGGATTGTCTTCGGAACATTCCAATACCTGCAGGTAGATACGGATTGCAAACTCGGATGATGCAGCACCCCTTGACCGTGGTCGATCTTGAGTGTTAAACATATGACTAATATTCGAAAGGCTCGACCGCCAATCGGCCGCCACAGCCTCGGCGACCCCGCGACGACTGCCTGGACTTCGAAATAGTGCTGTGTTTCAACAGTATTCAGCTGCACTCACACGTGAACGGAGATGCGAAGTGACACGTGCGCGACGCTCCGAGCTGGCAACGCCGGCAAGCAACGAATCGATGTGCGCGGCCGCGGCCCGCTCCGACGCCGACCTGGTCTTCCTCGACCTCGAGGACGCCTGCGCACCGTCCATGAAGGAAGCCGCCCGAGGAATCGCGGTGCACGCGTTCACCGAGCTGGATTGGGGGCGCACCACCCGCGCGGTCCGGATCAACGGGCTGGACACACCCTGGTGTCACGATGATCTGATCGAGGTCGTCACCGGCGCCCGCGACGCACTCGATGTGATCATCGTGCCCAAAGCCCGCACCGCGCGCGATGTGTGGTGGGTCGACGTCATGCTCACTCAGCTCGAGTCGAAGCTCGGCCTCGCGACGCCGATCGGTCTCGAACTGCTGATCGAGGAAGCGGAAGGCCTGCTCAACGCCCAGGAAATCGCGAAGGCGAGCCCACGCGTCGAGGCCGTCATCTTCGGTGTCGGCGACCTCTCGGCCTCACTGCACGCCCGCGTCGGCGGAAACTTCCGACCGGCTGCCGGCACCTATCCCGGCGACTTCTGGCACTACGCGCGTGCCCAGGTTCTCGCCGCGGCTCGCGCAGCGGGCGTCGACGCGATCGATTCCCCCTATCCGGACTACGCCGATGCCGACGGATACCGCACCGACGCCGAACACGCCGCGATGCTCGGCTTCGACGGAAAATGGGCCATTCACCCCAGCCAGGTACCGGTCGCCAACGACATCTTCACGCCGACACCGGATGAGATCGCGCACGCCCGAACACTTGTCGACGGCTACCGCGCAGCGCAGATCGGAGGCGTCGGCGCGCTCGGTCAGGACGGCCAACTTGTCGACGCCGGGCATCTGCGTCTCGCCGAGAACGTACTGGTCAAAGCAGAACTCACACAGACAGAACATGGTGTCGCACGATGAGCACAGCCGAGGGCAAGGGTCGTCTCGAGGGCAAGGTCGCCGTCGTCACCGGCGCCGGGTCCGGCATCGGGCGGGCGAGCGCCAACCTATTCGCCCGCGAAGGCGCCATGGTGGTCTGCGCCGACATCAGCGGCCAGGAGAAGGACACCGCGGACGAGATCGGCAACGCTGCGGTCGCGGTGCACGTCGACGTGGTGAACTCGGCGGACGTGCGCGACATGGTCACCGCAGCGGTCGACTCCTTCGGTCGCCTCGACGTGCTGTTCAACAACGCCGGGCTCAGCGGTAAGCGCGGCCCCATCGCGGACCTCGACGAAGAAGCGTTCGACAACGTCGTCGAGGTCAACCTCAAGGGCGCCTTCCTCGGAATCAAATACGCGATCCCCGCCATGATCGCCTCCGGTGGTGGTTCGGTGATCAACACGGCCTCCGCGTCGGCGCTCGTCGGATGGAAGGGCATCGCGGCGTACTCCGCAGCGAAAGGCGGCGTCGTGCAACTCACCAAATCGGCCGCGCTCGACTACGCGACGAGCGGCATCCGGGTCAACGCGATCTGTCCGGGCATGACCTGGACGGGACTCGCCGGCGCTGCCGCCGACGGACACGTCGCCCCACCCACCGGAGAGGGGCAGGTACCACCCCAGCCGATGAAGCGCTGGGGAGTCCCACAGGAATTAGCCAACGCCGCACTGTTTCTCGCCAGTGACGAATCGTCGTTCATCACCGGGGCGGCCATCCCGGTCGACGGCGGCTACGTCGCACGCTGACCTGCACGACTCGACTCCGAACGGGGCCCACAGTCATGACACGACCATTCCGATTCGCCGTCCAGGCGACCAAAGCCACCACCGCCACCGAATGGCGCGACACCGCCCGCCGCGTCGAAGACCTCGGCTTCTCCACGCTCTTCCTCTCCGATCACTACCTCGGCCCGGGGCCGGCGCAGGAGGAGGCCCGGTGGCCACCGCAGTACCTCGCTCCGATCGCCGCGATGTCCGTCGCCGCAGCTGTCACCAGCACTCTGCGTGTGGGATGCCGGGTGTTCTGCACCGACTACCACGTTCCGGGTGTGCTGGTGAAGGAAGCGGCGACCCTCGACATGTTGTCCGACGGCCGGCTCGAATTCGGTATCGGGTGCGGCTGGAGCGAGCCTGAATACGTCGCCATGGGTGTGCCCTTCGCGCCCGCACCGGAGCGCGTGTCGAAGCTCGAAGAAGTCGTCGCACTGTTCAAAGCGCAGTGCTCGGGTGCGCCACTGGATATCAGCGGCACGCACGTCACCGCGAAAGACTATGCCGGACTGCCGCTGCCGGTGCAGAGGCCGCACCCTCCGATCATCATCGGGGGCAGCCGCAAGAGGGTGCTGTCCCTGGCCGGTCGTGAGGCCGACATCGCCAGTATCAGCACGGTGTCGTTCGAACCGGTCAACGGGCAGGGGCGCACCCCGCAGCAGGAAGCGGTCACACGACTGCAGTTCGTCCGGGATGCAGCGGGAGAGCGCGTCTGCGACCTCGACATCGAGAGCTCACCCTTCTTCATCAAGATCACCGACGATACCGAGACCACACTGAACAAGATCGCATCCCGCCTGCGTATCAGCGCGGACGGGCTCGCGGACCATCCGAACGTCCTGGTCGGCGGTGTCGACGAGGTCGCCGACCAACTGCTGAAACGTCGCGAGACCTTCGGCGCCAACTACATCTCCGTGCAGCAGAGCAATTTCGAGGATTTCGCTCCCGTCGCGCAACGCCTCGCAGGACTCTAGAGAAGGACAGACATGACCAAGAGATCACGTTTCAGCGAATACAAGGACCGGTACGCGAACTACAAGTTCGAACTCACCGAAGACGGCATTCTGTTCATGCAGTGTCACACCAACGGCGGGTCGCTGGTGTGGGACTGGAAATCACACGACGACATGGCCGACGCCTTCGCCGACATCGCAGGCGACCGCGAGATCAAGTGCCTGATCCACACGGGCACCGGCGAGAATTACAACGCCGACTGGGGCTACATGCCCGACGGCTCGCCTATCGACACTCCGATCTACCAGGCGATGCCGGGCGATCGCGGACTCTGGAAACTCGACGAGAAAGCCTGGTACAACCGCAATCTCATGTTCAACGTCCTCGATGTCGACGTGCCGATGATCAGCGCGATCAACGGGCCCTGCAACATCCACTCCGAGGTACCGCTCATGGGCGACATCGTGCTCGCCTCGGACACCGCGTGGTTCCAGGACGTGTCGCACTTTCCGCGCGGACAGGTCCCCGGCGACGGACAGCACGTGATCTGGAACTTCCTTGCCGGGCACAACCGCGGCCGCTACCTGCTGCTCACCGGTAAGAAGCTGTCGGCGGAGGAAGCCAAGGAATGGGGTGTCGTCGCGGAGGTGCTCCCGAAGGACAAGCTGCTCGATCGCGCGTGGGATCTGGCCCGCGACCTCGTCAAGAAGCCGCCGCTGACCCTGCGGTACACCCGTCAACTGTTCACCCACCAGCTCAAGCGCGCATTCCTCGACCAGATGAACCAGGGCATCGGTTACGAAACCTACGCGCAGCGCGCATTCTTCCCGGTCGGCGGTTACATGCAGCCGCTGGACCGCGCTTGGGACGACAAGCCCTGGACGAACCCGGACGAAAACACTGTCGCGGATGCCGGCAACCATCGCGCAGCAACTCCCGCGGAAGGCTGACCCATGCACGCGCTCGACGGAATCAAGGTCCTGGACCTGGGCACCTTCATCGCCGGACCGTTCTGTGCGACGGTGCTCGGTGAGTTCGGGGCGGAGATCATCAAGATCGAGCGGCCCGGCGTGGGCGACCACCTGCGCCGATTCGGAACCGAGACGGAGTGCGGAGACACCCTCGTCTGGCTCAGCGAAGCCCGCAACAAGCGGTCGGTGACGCTGGATCTGACCGATCCTCGCGGACAACAGATCCTACGGGAGTTGATCGCCGACGCCGACATCGTCATCGAGAACTTCCGGCCGGGCGTGATGGAGCGCTTCGGTTTCGGGTTCGACGAGATCCACGCGATCAATCCGCGCACCATCATGCTGCGGGTGTCCGCCTACGGCCAGAGCGGACCCAACCGCGACCTTCCGGGCTTCGCGCGGATCGCCCACGCGTTCTCCGGCTTGGCCTACCTCGCCGGAGAACCGGACGGACCGCCCGTGACGCCGGGGTCGACGTCCTTGGCCGACTACATGACCGGACTGTACGGGGTGATCGGAGTGCTCACGGCACTGCAGGCGCGGGAACGCACGGGCTGCGGGCAGGTCGTCGACCTGGCACTGTACGAAACGATCTTCCGCGCGCTCGACGAGCTGGCCCCCGCGTTCCAGCAGTTCGGCTTCGTCCGCGAGCGGATGGGCGCCGACACCGTCAACGTCACCCCTCACAGTCACTACCAGGCGGCGGACGGCGGATGGGTCGCGATAGCCTGCTCCCACGACGACATGTTCGTCCGCCTCGCAAAGGCGATGGGAAACCCGGAACTGGCGAGCCCGGATCTGTTCGGCGCCAAGGCCGCGCGGCTGAAAGCCCGCGGCGAGGTGAACGCCCTCGTCTCGGCGTGGGTCGCGTCGCTCAGCCGCGACGAGGTGATCGAACGATGTGTCGAGGCGGAGGTGCCGGTCGGGCCCTTGTATTCGATCGCCGACATCGCCCGAGATCCGCAGTATCTGCACCGCGGCACCATCACGACCACGGAGTCGCGGATCGGCCCTCTCGCCGTTCCCAACGTCATTCCCGCACTGTCCGACACTCCCGGCGAGATCCGATGGCTGGGCAGAGAACTCGGCTTCGATACCGAACCCGTTCTGCAAGACCTTCTTGCTCGAACCCCGAGTGAGATCGCGACCCTGCGCGCGGACGGCGTGATCTGACCCGAACGTCACAGATTTGCTACGAGAAAGGCGCTATACCATGGCAATCCAAGAAAAGTTGGCCACCGGCCAGGGGAAGTTCACCCCGAGATACCCGGATCTGGGAACCGGGCCCGTCAGCTACGACGATGCCGTCTCCGAGGAGTTCTTCCTCGCCGAACGCGAAGCGGTGTTCAAGCGGTCGTGGCTCAAGGTAGGGCGGATCGACCAGCTGCCGCGTGTCGGCAGCTACTTCACTCGTGAACTCGTCGGGCTCGGCTCGATCGTCATCGTCAAGCAGGCCGACGGCACAGTCAAGGCCCTGCACAACGTGTGTGCCCACCGCGGCAACAAGGTGGTCTGGCAGGAACATCCCGCCGAGGAGACCAAGGGCTCATGCAAGGCCTTCACCTGCAAATACCACGGCTGGCGCTACGGCCTCGACGGTAAAGTCGACAAGGTCACCAACGAGGATCAGTTCTTCGACCTCGACAAGGGCGCCCTCGGTATGCCCGAGTTGCACTGCGACACGTGGGCCGGCTTCATCTTCGTCAACTTCGACCCGCACGCTCAGCCGCTGCGCTCGTTTCTCGGTGAGAAGTTCACGGCGGTCGAGAACTATCCTTTCGAGAAGATGACGGAGCACTACGGCTACAAGACCAAGGTCAAGGGCAACTGGAAACTCTCCATCGACACCATCCTCGAGTGGTACCACCCGCCGTATGTGCATGGCCGATTCATCGATCGTGACGTGTCGAAGGCGGAGAAGCTCGTGCCGCCGCCGGACTCCTACTACTACGACCTGTTCACCTCGCACATGCTCAACTCGGTGCCGGGCCCGCCGCAGCTACCCCCGCGCAAGGCCGGTGAGCTCGGCCCCGCCGAGCGCAACCAGCGCTGGATCTACAAACTGCTGCGCGCCGGCCTGTTCGGACCCGACGACGTGCAGGACATCGGCCCACTGCCCGATGTCCTCAACCCCGGCAACATCAAGTCCTGGGGCAACGACGCCTACTGGTTGTTCCCGAACTTCTCGGTGCAGATCTGGGCCCGCAACTTCTACATCACCTACCAGTACTGGCCCGAGACGGTCGGGGAGCACAGCTACGAGCTCGATATCTACTTCCCGCCGCCACGTAACGCCGCGGAGCGTCTCGCCCAGGAGATGACCGCTCAGACCACCATCGAGTTCGCGATGCAGGACTCGAACACCGTCGAGGCGACGCATTCGGCCCTGGCGACGGGCGCCAACCGGGAGTTCCACCTGTCGGATCAGGAACTGATGATCCGCAACTTCCACAAGGTTGTCCGCGACACGGTCACCACTCACCAGAACCTCAGCTCCAAGTAAGGACGAACTGATGACGACTTCGACTCTGCCGGAAGCATTCCGGGACCTCGAGCCCTTTGTCGACGAGTGGGCTCTGAACACCAGGCAGGAACGCTACGACACCCGCATGGACCGGACCATCGATCAACTCGACCACTTCTACGACGCGATCGCTCCGCGTGCCGAAGAGGCGATCGACTACCTCAACGGCTTCGATTTGCAGGAGCTGCCCGAGGCCGAGACCCGTCTGCTGCACCTGCTGTATTCACTGGTCATGGTCTCGTACCCGGTCAACGTGTTCCGGCAGCCGAAGATCCCCGATTCCGGTGCCGCGTTCTTCGACACCGTCGTCGAACCTGAGGTGTGACGCCATGGCCTACAGCATGACCGATATCGGACCCACGACGGGCGTCGAGATCAGCGGCGTGTCCGGGGCCGAACTCGTAGACCAGGAGGTCGCCGATGTAGCGCTGGATGCGCTGAACCGGCGCGGCGTCGTCGTCTTCCGCGAGGCGAACCTGTCCGACGACGAACTTGTCGCGTTCAGTCGGCTGCTGGGGAAGGTCGCGCAGCTCCCGCTGGGTGGCGACTCGGAGCATCCGGAGATCCAGAAGGTCACCCGCGATGCGACGCAGAGCAAACTCGCTGCTTATCGGCAGGGTACATTCTTCTGGCACATCGACGGCACCACCGCCGAGATCCCGGACAAGGCGACCGTCCTCATGGCGCGGCAGGTGTCCGACGACGACACCGGCGATACCGAGTTCGCGAACACCTACGCCGCGTACGAGGAACTGCCGGACGACCTCGCGGCAGAACTCGAGGGCGCACGCGTGGTGCACAGCTTCACTGCATCGCAACTGCTCGTGTATCCCGATCCCGATCCGAAGGAGCGGGCGGCGTGGGACCGCAATCCCTCGCGCGAGCACCCGCTGGTCTGGACCCGCGGGTCCGGAAAGAAATCCATGGTGCTCGGATCCACCGCCGAGCGGGTCGTCGGGAGAACGGACGACGAAAGCACGGAACTGCTGACGCGACTATTGGATTGGTCGACTCAGGACCGCTTCACCCTTCGGCACAAGTGGCGGGTGGGTGATGTCGTCATCTGGGACAACACCGGCATGCTGCATCGCGCCTGCCCGTACGGAGAGCAGTCGGCTCGTCTGATGCTCCGCACATCACTCGTCGGTGAGGAGGTCGTGCAATGACCGCCAAGGTCGCACTCGTGACGGGTGGCGGCTCGGGTATCGGCCGGTCCATCTCCCACCGACTCGCCGCCGACGGCTACGCGACAGCCGTACTCGACCTGAACGCCGCGTCGGCCAAGACGGTCGTCGAGGAGATCCTGGAAAGGGGCCATACCGCCATGGCGTTCGGTGACGTGGATGTGTCCGATCGGTCGCAGGTGGACGCTGCCGTCGAAAGCGTGCGGGAAAGCCTCGGACCGGTATCGGTTCTCGTCAACAATGCCGGCATCACCGGATTCAAGAAGTTCGGCCACATCACCGACGAGGTGTGGGAGCGAACCCTCGCGATCAACCTGTCGGGCCCGTTCTACGCGTGTCAGGCAGTGGTGCCCGGCATGGCGAAGGCGGGGTGGGGGAGGATCGTCAACATCTCGTCCTCCAGCGCACAAGGCGGCCAGCAGTTCATGGCGCACTACGTGGCGTCGAAAGCGGGGCTCGTCGGATTCACGAAATCACTCGCGTTGGAGCTGGGTCCGGATGGTATCACCGTCAACACGATTCCACCGGGGTTCGTGGACACCCCGATGCTGCGCGGGTCGGAGAAGGACGGACTGCTCGGCGGCAGCGTCGACGAACACGCCGACCGCACCCCCGTCCGACGGCCGGGTAAGCCCGAAGATATCGCTGCAGCGTGTTCGTTCCTCTGCTCGGAGGAGGCCGGCTACATCACGGGCCAGATCATCGGCGTGAACGGCGGGCGCAACACCTGACGCCCGACATATCGGTGGCGGTTGCAGTACCACAGCGTTCCCGCGACGATTCCAGCCTCCCGCGAGTGCAATTGCACGTGCAGGAGGCTGGGATGCGCGCGGGAAGGGGAGGTTGCGGGCAGTGGGGCAAGGGTAGGACGACGGCCTCGCGGCCCTCGCCGTGCGACACGGGGTCGACGTGGAAGAGGCAACTGACCGGTCTCGATGTGATCCGTGATCGCACTGGCCTAAGATCAGCTGTCATGGGTCCCACCGAAACCACGCCCGGGCAGGTCTGGATCGGGCGCACCTGGAAGCGCACAGTCTTGGCTCGGAATCCGAGGGTGTCCCAGAATCGGTGCAGGTCATCGAGGCACCTAGCAGCGTGATCTACTACCGCTTGCCGGCGCTCGATCGGGCTCGACTCGACGAGGCGACGGAGTAACATGACCGCCGTTGCCGACCACCCGAGGTTCGGTCAGCTCACCTACACCTCCATCGACCGCCCCGGCTGCGCCGGCGGCGGTACTTGGCAGATCAAACAGACCTCCGGAAACATCAGCGCAGACGAAGAGGAAAGACTGCTCGCGGGTGTCGTGACGCGGTTCGAACCGGCCCGACAGATTCCTCGGTCCCCGACCGCCGAGGAGGTGGAGAACCGCCCCCGTCGACTGGTGTACACACCGGGGGGCGGAAACTCAGGTCTGTACTGGCACACCGTTCCGGCGGGCGCGGACTACTCCGGTCGGCCGGGAAACGTGTTCGCCCACGCACTTCTCGACCGGCGCACCGACGCGGCGGGCGGCCTCAGGCCGATCGAACGATGGCGCTCGGCCGAGTGGCTCACGCCGTACGGGCCTCGCGACGTCGCTGCCGCGATTCTCTCTTCCCCGGAACCTCGGCCGAGTGATGTCGCTTCACGTGCTGCCACGGTGGACTTCCTCCTCGAGCGGAACGCATCGCGGATCGGTCTCTTCAGCGTCCTGCTCGACGCGATCGATCGAGCATTCCGCGGTGGTTCGCCCGTCGTCCTCGGCTGTGCGGATTCCGACAGTGCAGCCGGATGGATCGCCGCGGTCTCCCATTTCATGTCGCCGGGAACGGCCCGGAACTTCGGATGGTCGACCTTCGACAGGTTGCACAGTGTCGACGACACCGTCGCGCGGGGGGCGCATCTCGTCGCGGTTCCGCTCGAGGACCTTCCGGGCGACAGTCCAGGATGCGTCGTGTTCGGGGAGGACGAATCGCCGTCTCTCGGCGTGCTCGACGGAGGACCGCACCTCGTCGACAACGGCGACATGGTTCCCGTGACCCCCTGGTCGCGGCTGGCGCAGATCGTCCTCGTCGACGAAGCGGTCGCCGCCCGCACCCTCGCTCACCAGGACGAGATCGCGAGGAAGGCGGGCGACAACGGCCTGTCGCCGATGTGGCCGCTGGCGATGGCGGTGGTGGCAGACGGCGACCTGCACGACTCGTTGGACGAAGCAACGACGGTCCTGCTGGAACATAGCCCCGACACGGCGATGGGATCGGAGTTCGCGTCGCTGATCGCCGACGTGGTGGACAGCAGTTTCGGCGACACCGCGGAGCAGGCAGCCCGCGTCTTCGGCACATGGCACGCCGACGGCCGGCTGGCCCCGGTAGTAGGCACCCTCGCCGGGCGGGTTTTCGCGTTCCGCGTGTTCCACGATCGCGCGTGGTTCCGGAACGCCGACCCATCGGATCGTGCACTGCTCGAATACTGTGATCGCACTCCCGAGCTGGTGACGGAAGCCGAGCGCATCCTCAGCGCGCTGCGAAACCGCCTGTATTCCGCGTACGAGATCGAAGACGTGGCCATCTCAGCACTCCAGGTGCTCGATGCGATCATCCGAGCCGATCTCATGAGCGATGTCGGCGACGAACTGGCCCACGAGATTCTCGAGCTCGTGGTGGTGCCGGTGCTGTGCGACGACACCCAAGGTCCGCGGCTCGTCACGGAGGTCGGTGCGGTCGGCCGATCGACGTGCATGGACTACCTGCAGCCCGCAGTGAGCAGCCACTTCGACTTCATCGGCAGCCCGCCCGGCTCTCGTCTCGAACCGTCCGTGCTGGCGTTCGTCGCGAGCAACATCGCAGACGTACCGGCGTTCGGCGACTTCGCAGCGGATCCGTCCTTGGTGAACACCACCCAGAGCGTCATCATCGCCGAAGGGGTCTTCGCCCTCGCAGAACGAGGGGAAGGGCAGCGGGTGCGGAGCGAGCTGGCGGTCGTCGCCCTGTGGCGGGCATTCTACGAACTCGACCAAGGCTCGGGAGTGATCCCGGGCTTGGACGACGTCGTTGCCGCGCAGCAATGGACGGCCGCAGAGTGGCGTCAGATGGTTCAGACGTATCCGAGTGTGGTTGCCCCGCGCTTCCTCCAGGATGCTGTGGTGTGCGAGCAGTGGAGCACGGACGTCGAACTACTGGCCCGGCACATCCTGAACCTGCTGGACCATGCAGGAGCCGCGCCGTGGCAGGAAGATCCGCGGCACGACGCACTGGCCGGGGCGTGGGCGTTGATTCGGCTGAGGAACAGCTGGGACGGGATCTCCCAGCAGGAACTCGATGAGGACCTCGGGCGGTACGGACTGCCGACGATCACCGACTACGCCCGGCACTACGAAGCGGATCTACCCGATGACGTGCTCGCCGGCCTGGCAGTGTGCATCGTCGCCGCGAAGGCCCGGTCCGCGGTACTTCCCGCGCTACCACCGCAGCATGTTGCTGCATTGGCCGACGCGGTCGAAGTCAACGCCAGGTTCGTCGTCGATTCGATCGTCGAGCTTGCGCAGGCCGGTGCACTGGACGAGAACTGGCTGATCTCCTACGCGGTGCTGAGTTCGCCAGGTTCCCCGGATGTGGTCCTGGTATCCGAAACTGTTGGTGTTCTGGCCAATTTCGTCGTCGAGTCCGACGTCGGTCAGCGTGGCATCCTCGACGAGGTCGCCGCGGAGATTCTGCCGGAGCCGTGGAACCTCGGCCCGCGGGACCGTCGCGGGGTGCAGGCGGCGGTGAGTGCCGAACTCATGGAGTTCCGCGACCGCACCGTCGACCTGGCCCGCGACGCGTATGCGACCTTCGTCGAAGGGTGGTACGTGCAGCGGGTGGCCGACGCGGAGCGCGCGGTGTCCAGACTGAGGGGATCGTTCTGAGTGGGGGGATCGTTTCGAGTGCGCTCGCGCGCGACCACGGGATGCGCGACATGACGGGTGGACGCTGCCGTAGATTCGTCCGTTATGGGGTGTTCGTTGCGTCTGAGACACTGTCTCCAGCAGGTCCGAAGTGGGACCGGGCATGGACATGTCGGTGACGACTCTTAAGGTGATCTTGCCCGCCTCTGTCGACGGGTGGATACCGTGGAAGCGAGGTGAGTCGAGTGGGTATGGAGTCGAGGGAGAACGACCCTGAGCTGAGAGACCGCGTTCAACGTCTGCTCGCGTTCTTGTCCGACCTCGTCAAAGCCCGCAGTGCGCCCGTCCGGGTGCTCGACCAACATCGTGGTGTGGTGCCCCTCGACGAGGGCAACCTCGACATCGGGCTCAGTGCCGATGCCGCAGCAGGCGACGTCGTCCTTCGCGCGCGGCGTGTTCACCTCGAAGACCCCCCGCGGCCCCCGGAGCTGCTGGCGACGCATGTGCAGGGGGCGATCGACGACTCCACCGTCGAACCCACCCTCGACCCCCGCGCACCCGAATCCGAAGGGTACGACGCCTGGCTCACCGAATGGCGGGCATGGGCGGCCGTCGACCGTCAGCGACGCCCCGCATCACAGCTCTACACGTTCCTGCAGCGCGCGGTGCTCGACCTCGAAGCCCAGCCCGAATCGATGGAGCTCGTGCTCGCGTCGGGGTTGCTGCAGCTTTCTGCCGATGTGGCGGGCCAGGAAGTACGGACGCACCTGATCACGCAGTCCACCCTCGTCGAGCGTCACTTGGAATCCGGCGATCTGCTGGTCCGGTTGAATCCCGACGCCGGCCCGGCGCTCGAAGACATCCAAATCCTCGCAGGGTTGGAGGTGTTCGATTCGTCCAGCACCCGCAACCTGCAGGAATCTCTCGTCACCCAGGTGGCCTCACCTGTCGACCCGGCAGCCAGGGTGTTCCTCAAGGACTGGGCCGATCGCGCCCTCACCGTCCGCGTCGACGTGGTCGACCACGCAGAGGACGCACCCTCGCCCGAGATGTTCCTGACGCCGTCGCCCGCACTGGTGCTGCGCAAACGCGGCGCCCATGCGCTCATCGAGTACTACAACCGCATGATCGAGGCCGCCGCCGACGAGTCGAACCCGGTGCCGCTCGGTCTCGCCCAGCTCGTCGAAGCGATCGAACCGGCCGACCGCGTCGCATGGCTCGACCGCACCGGCGCGTCCGCCGCCCACCTCGCGGACGGCGACCCACTGTTCCCGCTGCCCACGAACGAGGAGCAGCGCGACATCATCGACAGGCTCACCGGCGACAGCGGTGTCGTGGTCGAAGGTCCGCCGGGCACTGGCAAGACTCACAGCATCGCCAATCTCGTGTCGTCGCTGCTCGCACACGGCCAGCGCGTATTGGTGACGAGCGAGAAAGCGCAGGCGTTGCGCGTCCTTCGCGACAAGCTGCCGCCCGAGCTGCAGGATCTGTGTGTGTCGGTGACGGACGCCGCACGCGGAGGATCCGCGGAACTCAACCACAGTGTAAGCGAAATCGCCACGCGCAAAGCGCAATTCAATCAGCGACGGGCAACGCAGCGCATCCGCGACCTCGCAACCCAACGCACCGACGCGACGCGTCGGCGCGCCACGCTCACGCAGCAGCTTCGGCAGACGCGGGCGGAGGAGACGGTCGTCCACCCCGAGGTTGTCGTCGGCTATCAGGGCACGCTTGCGTCGATCGTCCGGCAGGTCCGCGCACAGGAAACCCGCTTCGGGTGGCTGCCCGCGCCCCTTCTCACCGACACGACACCGCTGAGCACCGAAGAACTCCACACCCTCTTGTCGCTGCACCAGCGGTCGAGCGCCGAGCGCGCTCGGCGCCGGCACCAGGTCTTCCCGGAACTGTCCCTTCCCGGCGCGAGCGACGTGCAGTACGCGTGCAACGCGGTCGCGCAGGCATCGGGTGAAGTGGCGGGCAGTGAAATGTCAGGACTGCTGCGGATCCTCGAGGGGGCGTCCCCCGCGGCGCTCGAGCACATCCGAGGTCTCTGCGAACACCTGCAGGGCGCCCTCCAGGACGCCGAACAACTCGACCCGCGATTCCAGCGCGTCGCCGACGACGTCCTGTCCGGCAAAGCCCAGCACCTGTGGGGGAAGACTGCCGAGTTCGCAGTTCTGGTGCAGGCCGCGCAGGAGGCCGACCGTTTCATCGGCGCCAACGTGGTGGAGACGCCGGTGTCAGGCCGGCACGCATTCGAAGCGTACGACGCGCTGGCCCGCAAACTGGATGCGGGGGAGACGTGGCGCAGCGGTCTCGCCCGGTTCCGGCGGAGCGACGAACAACATGCGGTCGAGGCGCTCGGCGAGGCCGCGACCGTCGACGGTGTTGCGGCCACCACTTCTCACACGGTGCGGGTCGTCGCCGAGCACCTTCGCGCCTTCGACGCGGTCCGGGTGATGGGGATCGTCCTCCACGACCTCGGCATCGACATCGCACCCGACGAGTCGCGCAGCCGGGCCGTCGGAACTCTGGCGTTCGTCAACCGGGAACGTGAGGTCATCGACAGCCTCGTCGCGCGGGTGCGCAGTGTCGAACTGGCCTTGCAGGAGATCAATCCCGGGGCGCCGCGGATCGCGAACATCGAACAGGCGCGCTCGGTTGCGGAATCGGCTCGGGCCATCGCCGCCGCAGGCACTGCCGACGCCAACAAGACCTGGCTCGAATCCGTCGCCGTGTATGTGCGCGACGAGATCAGCGGTGGAGTGTCGCCCGAAGGGCGCGCACTGGTCCAGGCTTTCTACGACGCAGACTTCGCAGCCATCAACGCGGCGCTGGACGCGTGGGGCCACGCGGTGGGCGAGCACCAGGAGGAACTCGAGCGTGTTTCCCTGCACGCACGATTGACAGCCTCCGCGCCCGCGCTCGCGCAGGCCATCGCCAGGGATCCGAGTAGCCCCGAGTGGCCGGCCCGCCTCGCCCAGATCGAACGCGCGTGGGCGTGGCGTCGCGCCGAGGAATGGGTGCGGCACACTCACGAGCGTCGCGACGGCGGGCAACTCGAACACGACCTCGACGCCATCGAGGCAGATATCGCTCACCTCACCGCTCAGCTCGCCGCCGAGAAGGCGTGGAGCGCCTGTCTCGATCGCACCACTGCCGAGCAGGTCCAAGCCCTCCACTCGTACCGCGACCACGTCACGAGTATCGGAAAGGGCACCGGCAGGTACGCGGAGCGGTATCGCGCAGCGGCTCGCGGTGCCATGCAGGTCGCGCAAGGAGCGGTACCTGCCTGGGTGATGCCGTTGCAGCAGGTATTGGATTCGATTCCGGCCGAACAGAATTCGTTCGACGTCGTCATCGTCGACGAAGCGAGCCAGGCCGACATCAGCAGTCTGTTCCTGTTGTGGCTGGCGCCGCGGGTGATCGTGGTGGGCGACGACAAACAGTGCGCACCGAGCGAGATGTCACTGGGTGCGCTCGACGGTGTGTTCAATGGTCTCGATTCGTACCTGCCTGACATCCCGAAGTACCTGCGCGACAGCTTCACTCCGAGGTCGAGTGTGTTCTCGTTGCTGAGGTCGCGGTTCGGCAGCGTCATCCGGTTGCGGGAGCATTTCCGGTCGATGCCTGAGATCATCGAGTGGTCCAGCAGTCAGTTCTATGCGGATGCGCCGCTGGTTCCGGTGCGGCAGTTCGGTTCCGACAGGCTCCCTCCGCTGCGCACCACCTCGGTCGCGGGCGGTGTCGCTGCCGGTCAGAATTCGTCGTTGACGAACCATGTCGAAGCCAGTGCTCTCGCCGATACTCTCGTGCAATGCCTCGACGACGAGGCATACGACGGCAAGACGTTCGGCGTGGTGGTGCTGCAGGGGCAGGCGCAGGTCGACGTCATCCAGAACGAACTGCTCGACAGGCTCACCCCGGATCAGTGGGAACAGCGCAGGCTCCGCGTCGGCACACCCCCGGATTTCCAGGGCGACGAGCGGCACGTGGTGTTCCTGTCGATGGTCGTCGCGCCCGAACAGAACATTGCGGCGATGACGAGGACCGAATACCAGCGGCGGTTCAATGTTGCTGCGTCGCGGGCGCAAGATCAGCTGTGGTTGTTCCATTCGCGGACGGCCGACACACTGCGGTCGTCGGACCTGCGGCATTCCCTGCTCACCTACATGCAGTCGACGTCGCCGACACCTGCCGCGCCGATGCCGGAGGGCGTGACGCGCGCCGAACGGCATCCGGCATTCGGCAGCTTTTTCGAGCAGCAGGTGTTTCTCGACGTCGTTGCTCGCGGCTATCACGCGAATCCGCAGGTGGAAGTGAACAGCCGGATCATCGACCTGGTGGTGACGGGTGCGGCAGGCAAGTTGGCCGTTGCGTGCGACGGCGACCATTGGTACACCAGCGCCGAGCAGCAGCGTGCCGACCTCGAACGTGAGCGTGAGCTGCAGCGGAGCGGATGGAGGTTCTGGCGGGTCCGTGAATCCGAGTACTACCTCGATCCGGCCGCGGCGATGGCCGGCCTGTGGAGTGAGCTCGAACGGCGAGGCATCACCCCCACCGCCGACGATGCACAGTCCGTTCTCGACGTGGGCTGGACGCCGGTCGAATTTCTGGACGACAGTCCGCAGACCGACGACCTCGTTGATTTCGTGGAGCCGCCGGTGGTGCAGCAGGCTGAAGCAGAGCTGGTTGACGAAGCAGAGTTCGTTGAAGAAGCAGAGCTCGCTGAGGTTGTGCCCGGAAGGGTTCCGGAGCGAGACATGGACTCTGCCATCACCGAGGTCTTTCCGGTGATCACGGTGCCGGTCGTCGAAACCGCCGAGGTCGGCGATTCGTCGACGGTCGCGGAGTCGTCAAGTCTCGAAGACATCATCATCGATGCGCTCGGGGACGAGTCGTATCCGGTGGTCGAACTCGCCGGCCGGCTCGGTATGGACTGGACGGACGTGCTCGCAGTGCTCGAAAACCTCGTCGTCGCAGGGGCGGTGGACGAGATCTCAGCGTTGGGGGAGCGCAGGCAGTATCGGGTTGCGAGGTTCGGTGACCAGCCGGTCGAGGTGCGGGAGCGGAGTTGATTGTTGCGTCGGACGGTGGGGCAGCGGAGCACTCTCATTGAGCACGATGTTGCTTGTCGGACACGCATATCAGGATCGGCGCATGCGGTCCGTAAGTCGCTGGCTGTGTCGTTGGCCCATGCGTGTGCAGAGGCGTGGAGGCGGTCGCCGGGATCATCGCTGGGCTGGTCGAGTTCGATCTGACGTACTTCGAGGATGTCGACTTTGACCTTGCCATACGTGGTGGGTAGTAGGACTGCGGCAGGCTCGACGGACTCCGCACCGTCGGCTGCGCGCAGGACCTCCAGGTGCGGGGCTGCTCCGAGTGGCCGGTCGACAAGATCGAGGTCGACGGTGGCGCGGTAGGGATTCGACAACCGTGACAGTACGGCGAGGCCGCCGACGATGACAGGTGGCCGCGCGAGGAGCGCTCGGACTTCGACAATGCCGTGTACGACAGCGGCCATTGCATCCCCGACGAAGGCGACATGGTTACCAGACACAAGTCCACCGTTCGTCAGGGGTCCACATGTCCAGGATCTCGTGCCCTCGTCCTGTGTCCTGAGCCAGGTCGAGTGCGACGAACAGTGGATGCGCCAGCGGCCATTCGAGTGGATTGGCATCCATGTCGAATCGGTGCTGTACGACAGCAGGTACAGGAGCGACCCTCACTGTGGCCAGTGCCTGCCGCTCGGATACCGCCGCACCGAGCAGGGTCGTGGCGCGCCGGACAATCGATTGATCCCAAACGAAGAAGTCGAGTACCTGACCCGAACGGAATGCCACGGGCGCGCCGTATGCAGCGGCGGCAGCGGAATCGGTGAGTGCCCACCCGGGATCGTTCCCCGCTGGGTTGAGGCCGAGCCGCAGCGGTCGGGTCAAGGTTGCGTCGCCAGGTGACGGCAGCGAAGCAAGATGAACACGTCTGGTCGGCCAGTGTTCGGCGACCTGCCAGAACAAATCGGTTCCCGACACGGTGTTGCGTGCATCGACGACGCCGTCCCGGCGGAGCGTGGCGAGGATCTCCGAGACCGTGCTGGGGGAGCGCCCCAATTCGCGCGCCAGCTCACGTACGGCCACAGCCCGCTCGGGTTGCATCAGCAACGCGGTCGCGACCTCGAGTCCGGCTTTGCCGGTGAGAGCACTGGACCGAGAAGCGCGTTCGGTGACCGGCTCAACCTGAGCGTCGATCACCATTCGGTCGGTGCGCAACGCCAGTCGCCCACGAAGGTCGAGGTAACCGGTACGGCTCCGGATAAGTGCTGTGCGTGCAGTTTCCGTGATTCTGTTCGCGACGACGAGCAGCGTCGTGCTCTGAGGCACGGTTTCGGCGATCAGGCGTTCGGTGTTCGGTCAATACCGAACTGTGAACACGTGGGTGACGGGAGAAGTGGACTTGCTCGCTCCATCGACGGGGGCAGGTGCAGGCAGGTGAGGAATGGGCGTGGAAGCACACCCGTTCGCGTCGTCGACCAACACTGTGCCGTGATACTTCTGGCCGAGGGAAACCTCGTCTCTGCTCGCACGCTCAGTCCGATAACCGGTGTTATCGAGTGGATTCTGTCGGTGTCCCAGGCTTCCCGGCTTTCATGTGTGTCGAACGCAGGGCTGCGCTGAGGCGGCCTGTCCCGACACCTATCACGAGGGCGAGATGACCGAGAACTACACCATGCCGATGATGCCGCGGCATCCGACCGATCCGGCGAACTCGTCGATCCGTAAGCCACGTCGTTGGCCGTGGATCGCCGGGATTGTGGTCGCGCTCGTCGCAGGTGCCGGCATCGGTCTGGCCGGCACCCCGTCGGAGGAAGAGAACCGGGCGAAGATCGACGCGGCCGTCGCTGCGGCGGTGGTCGATCAGCGGGCGCAACTCGAGGCCGAGCAGGAAGCGGCCGCCGCGACGCAGACCGAAGCCGACGCTGCGTTGCAGGACGCGAAAGATCAGGCAGCGGACGCCGCAGCGGCCCAGGCAGAGGCGGATGCCGTACACGCCGCGGCCGACGCTCGCTCGACAGAACTCGACGAGCGGGAAGCCGCCCTCGAACCGAAGGAAGCTGAGGCTGCTCGCTCGACCTTCGGGAACGGCATGCAACTCGTCGGTAGGGACATCAACCCCGGCACGTACCAGGCCCCTGGCGGCTCGATGTGCTACTGGGAGAGGCTGTCAGGTACCTCGGGTGAGTTCGGCGACCTGATCACGAACGACCTTCCCTCCGGCGCGGCGATTGTGACGATTGCCGGGTCCGACGTCGCCTTCACATCTCACGACTGTGGCACGTGGACAAAGATCGAATGAGGCGCCGCAACGATGTAAGTGGCGCACGCAGAACGGAATCCGAAAGAGAGTGGGCTGGCAATGAAGAATGTTGTGGGCTTCTTTGCGTTCTTGGTCGTTGTCGGGCTCATCGTGGAGCACTGGCGAATCCTGCTCGGCCTGATCGTGGTCGTGGCGGTCGTGGCAGCTGCGATTCCGGCAACACAGAAGGCATACGAACTGTCTCGTGCAGAGTGGGAACGTTCGCGTCAGCAGCGACAGGATCGAGCAGATCGTGCACGGGCGGAGCGGTCGGCGCTGGCGGCGCGGGCCGACGAGCAGCACGCGCACTACCTGAACGGTAACTCACAGGGCATCTACGGTGAGTTCCCGCCGGACAAGCTCGGATAGATCGTGGTGCCCACGGTCGGCTGCGCAAGCTGAATCGGGTGCCGCAGCCCGGGAGGCGGAACCCCGAGGGACCCGCCGATCCCGAGAAGGCGGAAATTATCGCACAAACAACGTCGGAAAAGTAATTTTTAAGACTATGTAACGAGATCTGTGGGTCCTCCGATTGAACGATCATCAACGCCGACCCCCACCGGGTAATCCGGTGGATTGCTCGGTCCCGACGCAAGCCCGAAAGTTGCCCGTGCAGTCATCACCCGACCCGTTCGACTTCAGCGAGTATTCGACCTCGCGAGACAGCACGGACACTTCCCTACCCGGTCCGAGCCCGTCGTGGGGAAGCGATGCCCCAGCCTTCGGTTCCGTGCCGGACCCATTCGCCTCCGCGGTCTCAGCGCCGCCGTTTGCGGCTCCTGACTCCCTCGCATCAACACGCTCCTCAGGGACTCTTTCGCAGGGAAAGAGTCCCTTCGGCTGGGCCGTCACGGCGCTCTTCGCTGCCCTCGTTGGAGTCGTGTCGACAGTAGTTGCAATGGCCGGAGACTCTGTCGGATTCGCATACGCGGGCTGGGTGCTGTCCGGCCCAGCGGCCGCGTTGATCCTGGCGAAATACATCACCACCGATACGCAGGAACGGACTCGCCCCGTGTATCAACCGTCGAAACCGTCGCAGGGCTTCTACTGGACAGCCGTGGGGTTCGCGGCGCTCGGAGTGCTCCTGAGCGCGTGGCAGATTGCAGATTGGTGGGGTCGACTGTGAAGAAGCTCGCCACCGTCCTCGCACTTCTCCTCGGCTGCCTGTTGATGACACCGGTCGCCTCGGCCCAGCAGCCGGAGGCAGCTGTAGCCGACTTCGGTGGCTGCCTGGCATCGCAGCGCGAAGGCGACCTGCTGCTGATGATCGACGAGTCCGGCAGCCTGCAGACGTCCGATCCGGACGGCGCGCGCGTCGAAGCCGCGAGGTACCTCCTCGGCCAGCTCGCGTCCTTCGGAGACTCGGCCGGTGTCGAGCTCGACGTCGCAGTGGCCGGGTTCTCGTCGGAATTCACGATGCATGCACCCTGGATTCGACTCGACTCGGGCACACTGCCCGCGCTCCAGAGCGAAGTCGAGGCGTTTCGTTCGCGTACGACGGGGCTCGATACCGACTACTGGCTCGCACTCGACGGCGCGCGGAGCGCCCTGGCGGAGCATTCGGCGGGTGCCACGGCGTCGTGCCGGGCCATCGCCTGGTTCTCCGACGGCAAGCTGGACTTCACCGCGCGCGACGAGGAAAAGCCCTATGCACCGGGTGTTTCGCTGTCCACCGACGAGAACGTGGCGCAGGTCGTCGGCGCGGCGCGTGAATCGATCTGTCGTCCCGCCGGCGTTGCCGATCAGCTGCGCTCTTCGGGAATTGTGACCTTCGCGGTCGGCCTTGCCAATGGCACCGCCCAGGCTTCGGACTTCGACCTCATGCGATCCATCGCCACCGGCGAACCGATGGCGGGGCAGGCGTGCGGCGCTCGGATCGACCCCACGCCCGGCGACTTCTACCTCGCTCAGAATATCGACGACCTCCTGTTTGCTTTCGACGCGTTCAGCAGCCCTGGCCGGGCGCCGCTCGAGAACGAGACCGGCGTGTGCGCACTCGAAGTGTGTGCCGAGGCGCAACACCGATTCGTTCTCGACAACTCCATCGGCTCGGTCACCGTTCTCGGTTTCGCGGACGCCGATGGTCTCGTCCCGACACTCGTCACACCCAGCGGCGACGAACTCCCCATGGTCTACACCTCGTCGGCGTCGAACTCGGTAGTCGACGGAGTGGATGTCGACTACCGCTGGTTGTCGGACCGGTCGGTGTCGTTCACGATGCAGCAACCCGAAGCGGAGTCGGGCCAATGGCGAGGCATGTGGGCGTTGGTATTCGTCGATCGCGACGGCTCCGCCCCGAGCGCGCGTTCGAAGTCGAACATCCATATTTCCGGCAATCTTTTTCCTGCCCTCCTGGGCCAGGATGTCACCGCAATCCACGCCGGCGAGATCACGTCGGCAGTCCAGCTCGGCATCGTCGATGCGGACCGCGAAGCGATCGATCCTTCGGAACTGCTCGGTTCGGCATCTCTGTCTGTGTCTCTCACCGACGCGGCGAACGTGGACCACACGTTGGCGTCGAGCGTGTCGAAGGAGGAGATGGCCGCTCCGATCGAACTGGATCTGACCGACGTCGCCCCAGGCGAAGCTACGCTGCGGTTGGTCCTCGAAGTGACGACGGCTGACGCGACCAACGAGTGGGGCGGTGTCATCGCGCCCGGCACCGACCTCACACCTCAGTACGTCGACGTGCCGCTGACCCTGGCACCACCGATCGGGTACCCGACGGTACCCAGCCGCGTCGACTTCGGCGCGGTCGAAGGGTCTGGCACGTTCGCGAGCGACCTCGTGATCGGCGGCCCTGGGTGTGTGTGGGCCGACCCCACACCGGCGCGTGTCGACGCCGTTCCTGACGGAGTCGGCGACGCACGGGTATCCGTTGCTACCGCTACCACTCCCGAGAACTGTGTGTCGGTCGCGGAAGGCTCGACCGGAACACTGCCGGTCGAACTCGTGGTCCCCGAAGCCGGTAACGGTGCATTCAATGGCGCCGTCCGGCTGATGATCGCGCCGGACGGCGAGCTCGACCGCGCCATGCCCGTCGAGGTCCCGTTCACCGCCGATCTGCTCAAACCGCTTGACAGCACACGTTTCCTCCTGGGCTTCGTGGTGGTGCTCCTGCTGGGCATCGGTATTCCGTTCGCGATCCTGTATGCCCTCAAATGGTGGGCCTCCCGAATCCCGGCCGAAACACTCAAAACGCAGAGCTTCGCCGTGACAATCTCCGACACCGGTCTACTTCGTGACGGCCGGCCATTCGTACTGCAGGACAACGACCTGAAAGAAATCGTCCGCAACCTCGACAAGCCGGCTCGCACACTCGACGTCGACGGAGCCCGACTCGAAGCCAAGATGGGAGCGTCACCGGTGGGTGCGGGCTACGTGCTCGTGCAGGCTCCAGGAATGTTGGGTGCATCCAGCGCGAATCCCGGCACCGACCGACGATCGGGTACCGCACGCCTCCCGCTGGCCGTGCACAACAACTGGGTTCT
Organism: Rhodococcus ruitaii; assembly: GCF_055230935.1. Classification (NCBI taxonomy): domain Bacteria; kingdom Bacillati; phylum Actinomycetota; class Actinomycetes; order Mycobacteriales; family Nocardiaceae; genus Rhodococcus; species Rhodococcus ruitaii. The sequence continues at coordinate 400,861 of NZ_JBUYWC010000002.1, forward strand.
GCTGCACGATCCGGACGGACCCGCTGACCACGCGACCCTGTTGCTGCTCGTCGGCGCAACCACGCGAAACGAGCGTGTGAGGGGACTCGTCGACGATGCCGGACGACGAGCACCGGCCCTCATCGAAAAATTGCGCACACGATCGGCTCCCGCCGCCAACGGCACGCAGGGCCCTCCTCCGACGCAGGACACGACGGTCGGAGCTCCCGCTGCCTCGCCGTTCGATCCGTTCGGCACCCCGACCTTCGGTGCACCCCCACCGTTCAGCGGCGGCCCGTCCGGATCGCCGCCGTCGAACAGCTCTGCGCAGCCCTTCGACCCGTTCCGACCGCCCGGTGCCTGACCGCCCCGACACGACACTTTTCTCGCATTTCTTGGAAGGACCACAATGAGGCGATTTCTGATAGTGGGCTGCGGCGGATCCGGTGCCGTCACCCTCGCGTACATGATGGATCAGCTCCGGTCCGACCTCGCCGCCGCCGGTATCGACAAGATCCCGGGCGGATGGCAGTTCGTCAGCGTCGACGTGCCGACTGCACCCGAGGCCGGACCGGACGGTCTCGGAAACGTGCGTGACCAGGGTGGTCACTACTTCGGCAGTGGTCCGCAGGGGGATTCGTACGCGGTGCTCGACAACGCGCTGAGCAACCAGCTCGGGGCGAGGAGCAGCCTGCATGAGGTCGCCACGTGGGCTCCTCGCGACCCGTCGGCGGTGACGGTGCCGATCGGTTCGGGTGCCGGCCAGTACCGCGCGCTCGGACGCATGATCACGCTCAGCAAGGCCGGTGGCATCCGCGACACGCTGCAGCAGGCATGGGACCAGCTGTTCACCGTGCAGACGGCCACCGAGATGTCGGCGTTGAACATCCCCGGCAGCGGCAGCTTCGAGCAGGAGGAGTCGCCGATCGTGCTGGTGGTCTCCTCGATGGCCGGTGGTGCCGGCGCGTCGATGGCACTGGACGTGTGCCGGCTTCTGACCCTCGTCCCGAAGCTGGATCCACGCCTGATGGGCGTGTTCATGGTGACCCCCGACATCTTCGACGGCCTGGGCCGCAGCGCGACCACCGGCGTGCGCGCCAATGCCCTCGCGATGCTCGGCGAGATCGTCGCGAGCCAGCTGGGCTCCGCACGCGAACACGACGTCGAGATCCTGCGCGCTCTCGGGCAGCAGGCCGGAGAGGGCGAGAAGGTACCGTTCGCGCGCGTGTTCCCTGTCGGCCGCCGTGTCGGCGTCGAAGGTGCACCGTTCGGCGACGGCTCGCAGAAGGCGATCTACCGTGGCCTCGCTCGCGGTCTCGCCGGAATGATGATGAGCGGCGCGGCGACCCGCCAGTTCGTCCAGTACGACCTCACCAACGGTGCCGGACTGTCGGGCCAGCGCGAAAACATGGGCTGGGGTGGCCAGTGGGACAATCTGCCCTGGGGTACCTACGGTTTCTCGAGTCTGAGCATGGGCCGCGACCGGTACGCGGAGTACTCGGCTCAGCGACTCGCCCGCAGCACCGTCGATCGGCTCCTCGACGGCCACCGCGCCGTCGGCAGCGTTGCGTCCGACGAGGATCAGGTCAACGCGACGCTCGACAGCCAGTGGAAGTCGTTGCTCGAGGCCATGGGACTGCCTGTGGTGCAGGCCGATCCGCGAGGAGCGCAGGCCGGAGTGGGGCCGTGGTTGACGGCCGAAGTCCTCTCCTCCGAGGACGGCCAGAGGATGGCTCGCCAGATCGTGGAGGCCGAGCTTCGCCCGTACCTTCCGTCAGGTAGTGGGCTGAGCGCGGCGCAGTGGATTCCGGAGATCCGGCGCGCGCTCGGCTCACGCCGTCAGGCGCTGGCGAACTCGGCGGAACAGCATGCCCTCGGACACGCCTTCCAGTGGCACCGCGGATTGGCGCAACGCATCGAGCAGACGGTAGCCAGGTCGGTGGCCGAGCTCGGCCTGCCCTACGCCACCGGTCTGGTCAACAGGTTGTCGGTGCTGGTCAAGGATCAGATCCGAGCAGGCGCCGAAGAATTGTCGCGGCACGCCCCGGAAGACATCACCGCGCAGTCTGCAGACACAGCCCAGATGCTCGCGGCGCTCAAAGGCACCATCGAGAGCGACGCCGAGATCCTCGATAGGGTGATCGCCAGCTGCAGTCAGAACGTCTACCGGCAGCTGTATGCATCGCTGTCGGGCAAGGTGTCCGAGGTCGCCGCTGCATTCGTACCTGAGATCCTCAAGCCACTGCTGGACGCGCTCAATGATTCTCAGACAGCGCTCCGCAAGGATCGCAACAAGCCTGCGAGCGATGTGGGCCTCGCCCGGTTGACCACCGACCAGTACGGCGCGTGGCCGGCGGACAAGAGCGACCGCGTCCCCAAGCGCTTCGCGGAAGCGAACAACGAAGTGATGCTGACGCCGTCGGCCGAGTTCATGAACCAGTACCGTACCGATCTGCCGATGGCAGTGACCTCGGACAGTATGGGCACACCGCCGTTCGAAACCGCAGTGGAAAGCGCCGTGGTGGACGTGGTCACCGGCATCTGGACCACCATCGACGGCAGTCTCCCGCCCGGTGACGAACGCCCCGTGCTCGAACGCACGTCGGCCTGGCGGACCCGCGCCTTCCCGTTCGACCCGGCCACCCGCGAACCCCTCGTGCCGTCCGCGGCGCGCTACGACGTGCATGTGCGACCCGCGGAGCTGCTCGAGCGGGCACGGCAGTTCGTGGCGAGAACGGGTGAGTCGTTCGACCGCTTCTGCCGGGTGTCGCTGCGCGAGTACATCGAGGATGTCTCGGTTCCGGAGTACGCGCTGGACGAACGGCGTCATCGTGTGCAAGCGAAGTTCGTCGAGGCGCTCTCGCTCGCCCGGCCCCTCGCGAGCGTGAATCAGCAGGCACTCGAGGCGCTGCATCCGGGTCAGCAGATCGAGTACCGCTACAAGTTCACATCGATCCCGTTCCAGAATCTCCCTGTTGCGGACGCGTTGTCGCAGGTGCTGCAGAAGAATCCGATGATCGATCACGAGACGCGAGCGGCGTTCGACCGCTTGCTGACCGAAGAAGACAAGCTCACCCGCATCGACATCTTCGGTTCGTACCCGAACTATTCTCCACTGGCCTACGACTCTGTCGTCGTTCCCGCTGCCAAGCAGTGGGCCGACTCCACCCCCGCCCAGCAGGAGGCGTTCTGGCAGTGGCGCCGCGCGCGTCCGCTCGTCGCGTCGTTGCCGATGCACGAGAGCGAACGCCGGGCGATGACCGCGGGATGGTTTCTCGGTCTCGTCACCGGGCGCTTGCGGCTTCCCGCGGAGCCGTACGACGAGCCCGTGCGCGTGTGGGACGGCGCGTCGTCGACCTGGCTGGATTTCCCGAACCCACTGCTCACCCCACCGGCCCGGTTCCTCGCACAGAACGATTGGCTCCCCGCGGTCCTCGAATCGGTCCTGCTCGCCATGGCCCGCTCGCACGAGTCGCCGGTGATGAGTTCGATGGCGCCCTACCGCGCGCTGCGGGCGACCTACGACGGGTCGGCGGAGAAGCCCGCCAGCGGCATCCTCGAAGTGTCGGCGAAGACGGTACTCACCGACTGGCTGCGCACCGGCGACACCGGTACCGGCTGGCAGTCGCAGGTCGCCGACACCGGATCCGACGTGTCGATCGACGCCCGCGCCAAGAACGCGATCGCGTGGCTCACGACCGTGCGCGACCTCACCGGGCACCATTACGTGGCACCGGGACGCGATGGAGCGATCGGCGGCGGAGTGTTCTCGACGATCACGTTGCGCGAACAGGCCTCGCAGACACCGATTTTCCGCGACCTCGCTGAAGACGTGCACTGGGCGGCAGGTGAGCTCATTGCTCTGATCGAGGAGTGCAAGGTGCGCGCCGAGCGACCGGTCCACCCGGAACACACTCCGGCGGTGGGTGTTCCCACTGCCACGGCGCAGACCTTCCGCATCCCGGACATGGGGCAGTTCTGACATGGCGACGCACGGCACATCCGCACTGACTGTGTTCGTCGGCTCTCCGGGGCCGGCCCGAGGAGTCCGCGACGTACTGCGGGATCTGTCGGCCGCCGAGCTGGTGGGGTCGTTCGTGTGGCTGGACGACACCGACATCGGCGGACAGGGCGCGCGGATCTCCGCTGCGGAGACCGACCGCGGTGTCGACCACACCGTCACCCTCCAGGATGTCCTGGCATCCCGCCACTACGACCTCGTCCGGCTGTGCGTGCTGGTTCCCAGCGGCACAGATGCGGTGCCCGTCCGCCTCGCGACGGAAACGATGCTCGCCGAACTGTTGTCGGCGAACTCCGGTGGCGCGCGCTGCGTGCGCATGCGGGTGCTGCTTCGGCGACCTGCCGACGAACATCCGGCCTCGGCCACTGTCGCGCTCGCCGGCTGGCACAACCTGCTCGTCGCCCCCGAGGATTCCCGTGGTCCCGGCATGGGGCACGAGTCCCTGACGATGACTGTTGACCCGGTCGACGTGGGACGCCAGGCGGCACCGGTCATTGCAGGAATCACCGGTCTGTGGACCGATATCGAGCACACCCCGTTCGACGACGAACCCGTCCTCCCCGGCAACTCGCTGCGGGTGGTGCGATCGTTCTACCGCCGTCTCGACACCTCGCACGCCGAACACCGCCTTCATTCCGAACTGTTGGAGTTCGATGGTCAACTGCCGTTGCCGCGTGACGCGGGCACAGCCGTCCTGTATGTGGACGACGTGCCCGCCGCCACCAGGCAGATGGCGCACGCGGTGTGGAAGAAGCACCAGCACCTGCTGATCGGCCCGCGGGAAAGTGCACCGCCGAAGCGGGAACCGCGTGCCATCACGTTGCTCGACGCCCTGAAGATGACCGGACGGTTCCTGCTCGCGGTGCTGAAGAACGCGCCGTCCGTTCTGTTCGACCGGGTCGTATTCCGCGCGTCGACGTCCATGGCGTCCGCAGCGCAGCGGGCGCTGTTCGGATCGTCTCCTGCTGCGTACGCGGTGGTGGTCGGGGGAGTGGACGGCGACGGTAACCGTGTGTCGTGGACGGCGTACGAATCAGCGTCGCGTGAGATCGGCGTTGCACTCGACCAAGGGAAGGGATCCTCCCAACCCGCGCCGGATCTGTCGGCGCTCTGGCGCGACTACGCGCGCGGCGCTCTCACCCTGGCTGATGCATCGGAACGGTCGGCGGGTCTGCCACCTATCCAGGTCGGCGCCCACCGCGCGGTGTTGAGATCCGCGGCCGATATCATTCCCGGTCCGGGCGACGACTTCACCGACATCCCGGGCGTCGTCTCTGCCACCACCCGAGCCCACGTCGCCGAAGCACCGGACCTCCTCGGCATCGACGAGTTCCGCAACGAACTGCAGGGACTCGAACACGACCAGGTGATCGGTTTGGACGCCCGCCGGACCGGCGCCGCATTGAAGGCATGGATGGGCCGAACCAGACACAGCTACGCCGTCACATTCGGCTCCATACTCACGGCTCGACTCACCGCCGACATTTCCGAAGCGAGCACACTGCTCACGCGGATCAAGGGCATGGAAGCTCTGCGTGATCCCGCCGAAGAAAGCGCCGAAGTGCAGAAACGCATGTTCCGGCGTGTGCACATCGCCACCCTGGTCAGTGTGCTGCTCGGCGTCGTCGCCGGAGTGCTGGCTTGGAAGGACGTCATCTCGTGGTGGTGGGGTGGCCCGCTGATCGCGCTCTGCATTCTCGGGTGGGGCGTCGCCGTCACGTTCATCTGCCAGCGTTCGCAACAGTACTTGGAAGACTCACTCGCCCAGCGCGAAGCGATGGCGGCTGCCCACGACGCCGACCGGGTCAACCTCCGCGCGGCCCTGCGGGAGATCGAGGTACTGACAGGTGCATACCGTCAATACCTGTCGTGGAGCCGTGCTCTCGGAGCGTTCCTCGCTCGGCCGCTCGGGGTGCCCGAGCACGTCCTCACCATCCACCGGCGGGTCGAATGGGGGTTGCCCCGGCACAGCGCCATCGGGTCGGGAAGCCCCGACGACGAGAAGATCGAGCGGGTCGCGGATCAACTCCGCCAGGATCTGTTCACCGTCGGCTGGCTCACCGAACCGTGGGACACCGTGTCGAACGGAGCGGGGGCAGCGCTCGGCGGATCGGCACGTGACGTCGAACGTGAACCGAGCTTGCTGGCGACGAAGGCGGGCGCCGGGTCCGGTTCGCCGCTCGATGACTGGTCGCTGATGTTGTACCGCGGACAGGTGCAGTCCACCGGGGCTGCCGTGATCTGGCAGCGGGCCATGGAGGAACTCACGGGTCCTCGCACCGATCTCGCGCGAGAACTGCTCGACGTCATCGAATTCCGTGTGGACGGAACCATCCGGCGCGCCGGAGTGGACGAGTTCCTCGCCGGGGTCGGTCGCCCCACCGAGGGCGGGCGTCTCGACCGCGCGGCGTTCAGCGACACCGCGATCATGCGCGGAGCATCCGCTGTGGTCGGCGAAGTCCCCACGACGACGCGCGTGGGATGTGGGCTCGTCGCAGTGACCACCCAGTACACAGAGGGGGTCTCGGCTGAAGATCTCGCACGCCGGTCCACGTCGAATGGCGCACCCCTCGAGCTTCCGGATGTTCCGGACTTCGCGATGCGCCCCGCGCAGCGTGAGGATCTGCCCATGCGCCGGTCCGGTGCGGGTTCGTACGTGCCCCCCGCCGTCGACGGCATCAACTTCTGAGAGCGAGGATTTCCGTGTCGGAAGGTGTGTTCGAGGCGCTGAAGCAGTGGCGGCAGCAGGAGGTCGACAAGGGTCGACTGCGGCCGGGCCTGCTCAAGGACACGCACTTGCAGCAGATCATCCGGTCCAACCGACGGACGGTGGACGAGATCGAACCGATGCTGCCGCGCCACGCCAAGTTGCTGGTGGAAGGGTTGGTCGGTGCGCTGACGTCGGCAACTGCAGACGACCCCGACGGAGGCGGGGAGGCTGACACCCCGCCGGCGGATTCGGACTCTGTGCCCGTCGCCGAACCGCTCCCCGGTAGCGAGTTCCTGGTCGATCTGGGTACCGAAGATTTCTGTGAATACCTGCACGGCGAGTCGGAGTTCGAGGCCGGACCGCTCACGATCACTCCAGAACCGACCGGCGGATATCGGCTCGAATGGACCGGGTTGCCCGAACGAACGGGTTCGACCGTTCTGTACCGGGTTGTCTCGGGGGAGACCCACCGCGCCTACAAGCCGGAAGCAGGCCGACTTGTCGGTGTCACACGCGGCACGATGATCATCGATACTGCTCCGGCGGCGGCTGCCGTCCGCTACCTGCAGGTGTGGGCGCACATCGGAAGCAACGACCGGGACGCGGGAGCACGTCAACCCGTACTCGTCGCCGAAGGGCATCTGCTCAGCGCCGTTCAGGATTTCGTCGTCATCGAGGACGACGGTGCCGTCATCGGTCAATGGTCGGTGTGGCCGGGCGTGTCCCGTGTTCGGGTGCTGCGCATCCCACTCGACGGACGTTCGCCGGTGACCAACGACCCTCGGCACCGGATCCTCGCCGACCAACCCAATCTCGGTGGCTTCGTCGACCGCGACCCGCATCGCGGCCACCGCTACCTCTTCCGCGCGATCTGTGAGATCGAGGTGGACGGCCACACCCGTCTGTCTCCGGCAGCACAGGCGGAAGTACTCGTCTCTGCCGTCCTCGAACCGGTAACGGACCTGCAGGTCACTACCTACGGGCAGGACGATGACCTTCACTTCGATCTGGGATGGACACCACCGGAGATCGGTGCCGTCGTCATGTACCGCACGGAATCCGCGCCCAGAGCGGGAATCGATCGGGAGCTTCTGGATGCGAGTGCGCTCGACGTCTCCGGCGGACTGCCTGCCTCGGCGCGGCTCGTGCACCCCGTTGTGGTCGACGAGAGCGGCCGCCACAGCATGACCACCGTGTCGTGGCCCCGCGGGTGGGTGCGCGCCTACTTCACTCCGGTCACCGTCCTCGACGGTCAGGTGCAGGTGGGGCGGACAGTCATCGCGACTCGTCCGCTGCCTGCGCTGAAAGGTGTTCGGATCATCGAACGACACACCGAGCAGGTCGTGACGTTCCCCTGGCCGGAAGGCGCTGCGTCGGTCTCCGTCTACGTCAGTGCAGCCCAGGTCCCTGCCGCACACGCCATCGAACAGCGACCGGTCGCGGAGATCTCCCGATCCCAGTACGAGCGAGACGGTGGCCTGCACCTGATAGATCAGCTCCCCGAGCTGGGATGTGCCGTGCACGTCGTGGCCATCGCATACACCGCGGGAGAACGGATCGTCGGTCAGCCGGCCACCGTCGACTACCCGGGGCTTCTCAGAGTGCAGTACAGTGCTGAACCTCGTCACACACCCGGCGGTCTGGTACTCGCGATTCGTCTCGTCTCTCAGATCGAATTGACCAGCGCGCCACCGTTCGTCGTTGTCCACAACGCCAGGCGACTGCCGCTGAGCGCGCGGGACGGGCAGCCGCTCGAAATCCGAGGGGGAGCAGGCACCCAGCCGGGCGCACGCAACTTCCAGCCCGGCGGACTTCGGCGTGAGTGGGGACAACCCTGGCTCGTCGACGTGAGCGCCAAGACGGGATTCATCCGGGTGTTCGCAGACGTGCCACCCGAGAGGGCTCGCACCATCGCGCTGCTCGACCCTCCCATCGAGCAGATCAACCTCGACCTCATCGAACGGCAACCGCTCGACGATCAGGTGCAGTGACGTGGCCGTAGAGGACGCCGGACGCCAGAGGTTCGGCCAGCTCACCTATACCTCTTTCGACCGTCCCGACACCGCGACCGCCGGCGGATGGCAGGTCAAGGACCTCAGCGGCGACGTCGACCGCGATGAGGAAGAACGTCTGCGCGCGGGTGTCGTGACGCGGTTCGAGGCGATACCGCCGGTTCCGCGATTCCCGAGTGTCGACGAGCTGAGCAAGCGTCCTCGTCGGTTGATGTATACCCTGGGTCCGGGCCGGACCGGTCTCTACTGGCACACGGTGCCCGCAGGTGCCGACGCTTCAGGGAGACCAGGAAATGTGTTCGCGCACAGCATGATCGACAGGCTCGCTACCTCGTCGATTGTTCGTCCCATCGAGCGGTGGGGCTCCCAGGGCTGGCTCACCCCGTACGGTGCCGACGAGGTGGCGGCGTCCACCATCGGTTCTATCGAACCCGCACCGAGTGGTCTCGCCTCGCGCGACGCCGTGCTGGACTTCCTCCTCGAACCCACCACCTGGCGCATCGGCACCTTCAGCGTGCTGCTGGACGCCGTAGGCCGGGCTCTCGCTGGTGGGCCTCCGGTTGTGCTCGGCTGCCACGACACGGACAGGGCAGCACACTGGATCGCCGCCGTCTCGCACTTCATGTCGCCGGGCACTGCTCGCCGATTCAGCTGGTCGACCTTCGACCGCCTCCACGCCATTGATGACGCCCTTGCGAGTGGCGCGCACCTGATCGCCGTTCCACTCGACGACCTCCCGGGAGACTGGCCCGGTTGCGTCGTGTTCGGTGAACTCGAATCACCCGATCTCGGGGAACTGGACGGAGAACCACACTGCGTCGAGAACGGCGATATCGTACCTGTCAGTCCGTGGTCGTTGCTTGCGCAGACAGTTCTCGTCGATGCCGACATCGCGCGTCGTGCCCTGGCACACCAGGACGAGATCGCGGGTGAGGTCGGGGACAACGGACTCGCACCGATGTGGCCGCTCGCAATGGCGGTGGTCGCAGAGAGTGCACTGCACGACGCTCTCGACGAAGCCACGACGGTGCTGCTCGAGCAGAGTCCCGACAACGTCGCCAGAACAGAGTTCGCAGCACTGATAGTCAGCGTGGTCGACCACCAGCTGGGCGACACCACAGAGGACGCGGCACACACACTCGGCCGATGGGCCCTGGACGACACCCTCGCACCAGCAGTGCGCGCACTCGCGGGGAGGGTCTTCGCACACCGGGCCTTCGACGACCGCGAATGGATTGGCAGAGCAGATTCGGCGCGACGCGCACTCTTCGAGTACTGCGACCGCAGTCTCGACCTTGTCGCGGACGCCGAACAAATGCTCGGAGAACTTCGCAGGCATGCGCACACGAGTCGTGGGCACGCGAGTGCTGCTATCGAGGCCCTGCGGATACTCGACGCCATCTTGCGTGCAGATCTCGTCGGGGCGCGCGGCGCAGATCTGGCCTTCGAGATCCTCGAACTCGGCGTGGTGCCGGTGCTGTGCGACGGCAGTGTAGGGCCCGCGGTGGCCGCGGAGGTCGGCCGCCTCGGAGAGACGACGTGTGTCGACTACCTGCAGCCGGCCGTGGTCACACACCCCGACTTCCTTGCGCGGTCGCTCGGGAGGCGGCTGGACAAGTCGGTGTTCGAGTGGCTTGCGAGCAGCATGAAGCAACCGCCGACGTTCGACGAGCTTGCTGCCGAGCGATCCACCGTGCCTTCTCCCGTGTGCGTCCTCGTCGCAGAGGGCGTCTTCGAGCTATCCACGCGCGGTGGGCGAGTGCCCAGCGAGTTGGCGGCAGTTGCGGTGTGGCGGGCGTTTTCGGAGGTCGATCAAGGGGCCCCGTGGATAGCGGGGTTGGACGAGGTCGTCGAGTCGCTCGACTGGACCGCTGCCCAGTGGCGCCGGATGGTCGAGGTGTATCCGAGCGTGATCGCTCCCCGCTACCTGTTGGACGCGGTGGTGTGCGACGCGTCGAGAGCAGACGTCGCGGCACTCCACCAGCACCTGACTCGAGTTCGGCGCGGCGAACTACACGGGATCTGGCAATCCCGGCCGGCTCACGACGACCTCGCGGCGAGTTGGGCTGCGGTCAGATGTCACGGAAGCTGGAAGGACGTCGGAGGTTACGACTTCGATCGGGCATGGGAGAACCACGGCGTGCGTGTCGTCGCCGACTATGCCCGCCGCTACGAGGCCGGCCTTCCACCGGATCTCCTCGTTCGGCTCGTGGTGTTCGTTGTCGGCGTGATCGCTCGCGACTCGCGAAATCTGTCCTCCATGCCTGTCATGCCGCACGAGCACGTCGATGCACTGGCCGATGCGGCTACGGCCGAATCGGAGTACGCGGTGGATGCGCTTGCGGATCTGGTGGATTCGGGTGTGGTGGAGCCGGAATGGCTGGTGGCGCACGCGGTCTTCAGCTCGCCTCAGGCACCGAGGAGATCCATGCCTCTCAGTTCGTCGAGTGTGCTGGATCGTTTCGTCATCGGATCGGGTTCGAGAAGTCGAGGGCTGCTCGACGAAGTGGTCACACGACTGTTGCCTGCGCCCTGGTTCCGTGGTCCGGGCGCCGTAATGGCCATGGTGCGTGCCCAGCTCCGGGCTCGCGGGGATCGCGATATCGACCGCGCGTGTGAACCCTACGAGCCCTTCGTCGTGTGGTGGTTCGACCAGCGACTGGCCGACGCCGACCGTGTTGTTTCCGGACCGAGAGGATCGATCTGATGCCGGGTTACGTACTTGATGGAGCCGGACGGGTGGCGTTGCCGAGGCAACCGCTCGCGGTCACGGTGACCGCGCTCGACCTGCCTATCATGGTTCGTGCACTCACGTCAGACGGGGGAGAGGTGCCCTCGGCGCTGCATCCCAAGCCGGGATTCTTGGTGTTGCCGCGTATCGACGCCGAGATCGTGGTCGTGGCAACGCCGGGCCACGAGCGGGGATTTCCGCAGGGCACGGTCCTCCAAGCTACGGTCGCGGTCGATACGACCGGAAGCGCCGATCCCGACCGTGCAGAATTGACGCCGCTCGACGTGTCGGGTCTGCACCACGTAGAACTCGCGACGATCGCACCCGTCGGCGACCGTCTTGCTGTCCACGCACGCAAGACCGCTGTCGATGTTCCGCTCAACGAACTCGGTGCCAGGGCGCGTTCGGCGGCCCGTGGCGTCCTTGGCGTCGACAGGTTGCCGGAGACCAAACAGGTTCGGGTCGACGTCGACATCGACACCACGATGTCGATGCTGCCGCACATCGAGGACGGTAGCGTGCGCGACGTCGTCGACCTGCTGACAGGCATCACCGCAGTGATCGGGAGTCGAGAAGAGCTGTATGTCAATCTGATCGGACACCGAGCGACTTTCGTGCCGACCGGCGAACTGCGAGTCGCAGCGCAGTCGGTGCAGTCCGCTCTCGACGCGGCCGGACTCGGAATCGGATTCCGATCGGCCATCGTCGACCGGTCGCGGTATACCGAACCCACGCTGGTCCTCACGATCACCGATGCTGTACCCGCAGACCACGCGCTCGCGCCTACACCAGGGGTGCGACGTCGTCCCATCGTCCTGCAGGCCGGCGCTGGGCCGGTAGAGCAGCTCGAGTGGGATGACAGCGTGGTGTCGGCCGGTGCCGGTCGGGTGAATCGTGGGTGGCTCGATGATCCCCAGGATCTGTTTCGGACGGTGAAGTCGCTCGTGGCGGGGTTGCCCAGCGGTGTCGAGCAAGAAGGTGCGAATCGATGACGAAATGTCCCCGATGCTTCTCTGAGCTTCTTGCTGAACAGACCGCGTGGGTGCCCACCGCGCCCTCGGAGGTGGAGCCTGACCCGATCGCAACCGCGTACCAGGGCGCGCCTGTGCGCTCCGGTCAGGTCGTGTACCTGGACCGGCCCGCCGCAGCAGGCGACGACTGGACGCCGGACAGCGACGTAGTGGAAGAGAAGGCAGGCGGACCGGCCGTGGAGGCGTGCCCGACATGCCATTACAGGCTCCCCGCGGGGCTGCGGGGCGCGCAGACCACCTGCATCGCGATGGCCGGTGCCCGGGCAACCGGAAAGACCGTGTACATCGCGGTGCTCGTCAAAGCTCTGCAGCTGCTCGGTGAGCGTCTCAACTGCGTCGTGGAACCGGTGACCTCCGAGACGGAGATGGTGTACCGGGAACTGTATGAGAAGCCGCTGTACGAGGAGCGCGGCATCCTCGAACCGACGCCGGCCGCGCACACGAGCAATCAGTACCAGCGGGAGCCGCTGATCTTCTCGCTCGGAGTATGGAACGGGCGACGCCAATTCCTGGTGTTGCGCGATGTGGCGGGGGAGGACCTGGAGAACCCGAACAACGTCCACGTCCAGCACATGCGTTTCTTCGCGCACGCCGACGGCGTGGTGTTCATGTTCGATCCGCTCCGTGTTGAGTCGGTACGAGAACAGCTGCACGACCTTGTGCCCGTGCAGGATCGGGTGGGTGGCGATCCGCGGTCGGTGCTGCGCACTGTGCTGTCGATCATCGGGGACGAAACACCCAGTCTCGCGGTAGTGCTGTCGAAGTTCGATGCGTTGCAGTCACTCCACCACGTCGAAGGCAGCGACTGGAGTGAAATCATGGGGCACCCGGGTGCGGCATTCTCCCGCGATCCGAGCCTGCAATACGCGCCGTACAACGAGATGGACGGGCGGCTGTTGCACGAGGAAGTGCGGAGCCTGCTGGACAAGCTGGAAGCCAAGGCGATGGTGATGGCGGTGGATCAACCACACACCGGGGCGGTGTTGAACAGCAGGTTCTTTGCGGTTTCGGCGCTGGGAGAGTCGCCGGTGGGGGACAGGTTGCACCACAACGGGATCTCGCCGTTTCGGTGTTTGGATCCGGTGAGGTGGATTCTGGCGCAGCGGGGGGTGTGGGTGTAGCCGAGAAGTCGAGAAGTGTCCGTGCTGCTGTAGTTGCATGGCGTAGCCATACCCGTTGACGTTGGATCGGTCAAGGATCCCGACCCAGGGCTCCGGAAAGGTCGGATCGTAGCCCTGTGACCTCGGGATCTACGGCCCATGCGATCGGCGTGGCGACTGTGAACGGATGTGACCTACGGGATTGAATGGGGGTTGCGCCACCAAACCAACCAACCCCGAGACCACATCCACATGCCATCATCGGCGACACCGACCGTTGCTGCGAACCCGACCCGCCGGGAACAACTGCTCGAGGTGCTCGCCACCGTCCCGGACCCACGCGACCGACGTGGAGTCCGCTATCCACTGGCCGGCATCCTCGCGCTCGCCGTGACCGCGACCCTGGCCGGCGCCCGCTCGTTCGCTGCGATCGGCCAATGGGCCACGTCCTCCACCTGCGAGCACCTGGCCGCGTTCGGTCTTGCCGGAGCTTCGGCGCCGGACGAGTCGACGCTGCGCGAGCTGTTCGCCCGACTCGACGCCGACGCTCTCGACGCCGCACTCGGATCATGGTTCTGGACTCGTACGTTCGTCGCCGACGGGCCGCGAGTGATCGCCCTGGACGGCAAACCGTCCGTGGTGCCCGCCGCCGACCCGGTGGCACTGCCCCGCACCTGGTCGCCGCGTTCGACCACGACGCCGGAGCCGTCCTCGGACAGGTGTCCGTAGCGGAGAAGAGCAACGAGATACCGGCGGCACGAACACTGTTGGCGCAGTTCGATCTCGCTGGTGCGGTCGTGACGATGGATGCGATGCACACCCAGACCGACACCGCCACCCTGATTACCGATGCGGGCGGCGACTACGTGTTCACCGTCAAGGGCAATATGCCGACCTTGCACAATGAGTTGAAGACGTTGCCGTGGAAAGACATCCCCGCTACGCGGGCGACGGCCCGTGACCGTGGACGCACGATCACCCGCACGATCAAGGTCGCTGCGGTACCCGATTGGGTCGGGTTTCCCGGTGCCGCGCAGGTCGCCCAGCTGCGGCGCACCATCACAAACAAGGACGGGAAGAGGACCGTCGAGGTGGTCTACCTGATCACTTCGGCCGACCGCACTGCGGCATCACCGCAGGTCTTGGCGTCGTGGGTGCAGCAACATTGGGCCATAGAGAATCGGCTCCATTGGGTTCGTGATGTCACGTTCGGGGAGGATTTGTCGCAGGTTCGTACCGGTCAAGTCCCTCGGATCATGGCTACGTGCCGCAACATTGCGGTCGGTCTGTTGCGTCTGGCGGGGTGGGGCAACATCGCGGTCGGGTTGCGGCACCATGCCCGTCATCCCGATCAGGCACTCGCGCTGGCGTTGACCTCGTGAAACCCGGCAATTCCGGGACCCTGGGGGGATCCGGGCCATCTGGCGTGCGGTCGATGCGAGATGTGTGAGGAACAGGTCGTCGCCCATCGCGATCTGCTGATGGTCGCGGGAATGCGGGCCAGTCAGCGGGTTCGGCTGATCACGGCGGGGGTGGGCACCGTCGATCAGCTTGCCACACACCGGGAGCCGGTGCCGGGGCTGCCGCACCGCACGCTCGAGACGCTCCACGCGCAGGCCCGGGCACAGATCAGGCAGGAGACGAGCACCGACCCGGTGGTCGAGGTTTTCGACCCGGAGGCGCTTGCCGCCGTACCGCACCCCGACGAGGGCGACATTTTCTTCGACTTCGAGGGCGACCCGTTGTGGGCTGAGGACGGCAGTACCGATTGGGGACTGGAGTACCTGTTCGGGGTCGTCGAAGGCCCGGTCGAGGCCCCACGGTTCCGGCCGTTCTGGGCGCATTCGCGCCGAGAGGAACGGCAGGCGTTGATCGATTTCCTGGACTACGTCACCGTCCGCCGCCGGCGGTACCCGAACATGCATATCTACCACTACGCACCGTATGAGAAGACGGCCCTACTGCGTCTGGCCGGCCGGTACGGTGTCAGCGAGGACATCGTCGACACCCTGCTGCGGGAGAACGTTCTGGTGGATCTGTATCCGATCGTGCGAGGCGCGATGCGGATCGGTCAACGCTCGTACAGCATCAAAAAGCTCGAACCGCTGTACATGGACAGTAGGGACGGCGACGTCACCAACGCGGCCGCATCCATCGTCGCCTACGCTGACTACTGCGAACTGCGTGACGACGGCCGCACAGCGGAGGCAGCCGACCTGCTCGCCGGAATCGGCGACTACAACAAGGCCGACTGCATCTCCACGCTGCGTCTGCGCAACTGGATGCTGACCCGCGCATCGATGCACGCAGTGACCCCGGCAGTCGTACCGTCCTTCACCGGCGACACGGAGCCGGCCACCCCGAATCCAACCGAGATCAAGCTCGCCGAATACGTCGGGGATGCGCCCTGCGAACAGCGCATCGACGATCGACACGCTGCCGCATTGATGGCGGCGGCACTGGGCTACCACCGCCGCGAACACAAGCCGTTCTGGTGGGCCCACTTCGATCGACTGGCCGTCCCGGTCGACGAATGGGCCGATACCCGCGACACGTTGATCGCCTCGCACGCCGAGCTGGACCGTGACTGGCACACCTCGACGCCGAGGCAGCGCAAGCAGCGCCGGCACGTCCGCATGACCGGACAGTTCGCCACTGGCAACACCATCGGGGTCGGGGCGACGGTGTTCCTGCTCTACGAACCGCCGCACCCGGACGGATTCAAGGACGCCGGCCCGTTCACTCGCGCGTGGACGACCGCGACGGTGACACAGCGGTCCGTCGACGACTCGTTCCGCGATGTGCTCGTGGTCGAGGAACTGCTGGACGACGCCGTCACCGACGAATACACCGATCTCCCGGTGGCGGTGGCCCCGGGACCGCCGCCACCCACGAAGACCATCGAGGCGGCCATCGCCGAGTGCGCCGACGAGATGTGCCGGTCGCTACCGACCCTGCCGGCCACCGCAGCCGTCGACGTGCTGCGGCGTGGCCGCCCCAGGACCCGCTCCGGTACCGGACTGCCCGACGCCGCACCGGCCAACCATGTCTCCGCCATCACAGACGCCCTGTTGGACCTGGACAACTCGTATGTCGCGGTACAGGGCCCGCTCGGGATAGGGAAGACCTACACCGGCGCCCGAGTGATCGCCGACCTGGTCCGGCGCCACCGATGGAAGATCGGTGTGGTCGCACAATCCCACGCGGTCGTCGAACACATGCTCGACGCGATCATCGACGCCGAACTACCGGGCGAGCAGATCGCCAAGGGCAAGAACCGCACACCGGACCACCGCTGGACCGCGAAAACGTCGGCGGCCATGATCGACTTCGTCGACAACGCCACGACCGGGTGCGTCGTCGGCGGTACCGCCTGGGACTTCACCAATACCAGAACTGTCGCACGGCACAGCCTGGACCTACTGGTCATCGACGAGGCCGGACAGTTCAGCCTCGCGAACACCGTCGCCGTGGCCACCAGCACCCGGAACCTGTTACTGCTCGGCGACCCCCAACAGCTCCCGCAGGTCTCGCAGGGAACCCACCCGGAACCGGTCGATACATCGGCCCTGGCCTGGCTGGCCCACGGAAACGGGGCCCTGCCCGCCGAACACGGCTACTTCCTCGACCGCACCTGGCGGATGCACCTCGACCTGTGCACACGAGTATCGGACCTCTCCTACGACGGACAACTCCACGCCCACGATGAGGCAGCCAAGCGTTCACTGGCCGACAACACGCCCGGCGTCGACACCGTGTTCGTCGAACATCACGGCAACTCCACCGAATCCGCCGAGGTCCTCACCGTCGCCCGGCAACTGCTCGGCACCGCCTGGCACGATCCGAGACACTCGCAGAACGCACGCCCCCTGACCGAATCCGATGTCCTCGTCGTGGCCCCCTACAACGCGCAGGTCGCCCTGATCCGCCGACACCTCGACGACGCACGACTCGGCGGCATCGACGTGGGCACAGTCGACAAATTCCAGGGCCGCGAAGCCGCCGTCGTCATCGTCTCGATGACCGCTTCGGCACTCGAAGACATCCCCCGCGGCATGACCTTCCTCCTGTCCCGAAACCGATTGAACGTCGCCATTTCCCGCGGCAAATGGAAAGCCGTCGTGATCCGTTCACACGCCCTGACCAACTACCTGCCCCACCCCCGCAGGCATGACCCAACTCGGAGCCTTTCTGCGTCTGACCAGCCACCGGGCGTAATCCTTCTCCGTACCCCCGACCCTGACCCCGGTATCGACTGCACGCCGCCGACGGCACGGTCACGTTGTTGAACGTGGAAGGGTCGCGCTTCTGCTTCCAGGGCTCGGCCGTATTCCTGCTCCCAACTTCAGCGTTCTGTTAACGGGACAGGCGCCGAGGGCTCGATGAGTACTGCTTCCGAGCCCTAAGGGTTATTAACAGTCCGCAGGCGTGCGGAGAGCATCCATGCAGGGCAAGGTGCGGACTCAGCTGAAGGTCTGGGGGTATTTATCCATTCTCCAGGAGATTAATACATCCGGATAAACTGATCAATAGCAGGCTTAACTGGTTAACAGTTGCGGGATGTTGCTTGCCCGGCTACGGTCTACATCGACGGATGTGACGAAGGAGGGCTCCATGACGCTCAGCTCTGCAGCGATCGTGACGCGACTGTCCGGTCGTGCGCCGGCACTCGCCCTGGATGTGCCGCCGATCCCGGCTCCGGCCCGCGCTTGCGGTCGCGCCGTGCACTTCATCGATATCGAGAACCTGCGTGGGGCACCTCATGTGCGAATCTTCGATGCCAAGCGTGCGATGCGCGACTATCACGCCGTCGCCGGGATCGCCGAGGGCGACCACGTGATCATCGCCAGCTCGCACCACAACGCCATCGCGGCCGGTACCGCCTGGCCCGGGGCCCGTCTGCTGGCCCCGAAATCCGGTCTCAACGGGGCCGACATCGCCCTGCGTGAAGCAATCCGCACCGAACGAATCGCGGAACGATTCGATGTTGTCTACCTCGCCTCCGGCGACGGCGGATTCGGTGCCGACCTGGCTTTTCTCGCTAACGGCGGTGCCGAGACCCACGTCATTGCTCGCAAGCACAGCCTGTCGGCCGCGCTGCGTCTGGCAGCTCACCGAGTGACGACTCTGCCCACCGCATCACACGCATAGGACATCGTCTTGACCATCCCTCTCGTTCGCTCCGCCGACATCGCCGCTATTGCCGGTGTCTCGCGCGCTGCCGTGACACAGTGGCGCAAGCGGCACAAGGACTTTCCCGCTCCGAAGGAAGGCCTCGATTCCGACAGTCCCTTGTTCGACCGCACCGAGGTCGAACACTGGCTCGAGCGAACCAATCGCCTGCGTACACCGCGCCGGAGCGAGCCCACACCCGAAGAACTCGGGCAGCGTGCGACCGATCATCTTCGTGGACTCTCCGACGAACAGCACGCCGCCGACCGGGTCGGGGCCGCTCTGACGGCCGAGTACATCACCCGGGCTCTGCAGTCGGGCAGTGCCCTCGACGGACCCGCCACCGTGGTCGGGCAGGTCGACCGGCCGGAGCGACCAGCACCCTCCACGCTGGCGAATCTGTCCCACGAGGAACTGGCCGAGTGGCTGAACTTCCTCGGTGCCGCCTCGCCGGAGCTGTCCTTGGCGCTCGAACCTCTCTCCGACCCCACCGGGCGGGTCCTGGACTTTGTCATCACCCTCACCGGGGGGCTTCGGGATCTGGCTGCGGAGAAATTCGTGGAGATCTACGACGCGCTTCTCCACAAGGATTACCGGCGTACCTATGCAGATCCACCTGCATTGGCACAATTCCTCGCCGATCTCGCCGCAATCGACCACGGCACCGTTCTGGACCCGGCGGTCGGCACCGGGATCACATTGTTGACCGTCGGTGCCCACCGAAACATCGCCCTCATCGGTGTCGATCTCAACGCTTGGGCACATGCCACCGCAGTACGGCGCGCCGTACTGACCAATCGCGCCGTCGACCTGCGGGTCGGGAACTCTCTGGGGGACGACCCGGCAGCCGGGGTGTTCGCCGACGTCGTGATCTGTAATCCGCCGTGGGGCCTTCGGGACTTCGGCCCCGACGTCGATCTACACGATCCACGCTGGGCATTCGGCCGCCCCAGCCCCCGATCCGAGGGTATCTGGATGCAGCACGCGATCGGGCATCTCAAGGCCGGCGGTCGCGCCTTCGTCGCCACCCCGCCGGGCGAGTTGTGGCGCAGTTCGTCAGAAAAGCTGCGACACGAACTGCTGCGCCAAGGCGCAATCGAGGCAGTGATCGGTTTACCCCAGGGGATTTTCGAGCCCTACACGCGCGTCCCACCCGTGATCTGGGTACTGACGCGGCCAGGACAAACCGTCGACCGCGACCAGGTGCTCCTCGTCAACGTCACCGGCCCGATCAACGCCGATGGTGTGCCGGTGTTCGACGCCGCGATCGAGCAGTATCGAACGTGGCGGCAGAACGGCGCCGTCCACGACACCGAGCACTCGGTCGTCGTCCCGGTACGCGACCTGCTCGAACCCGGGGCGGGTCTGTCCCCTACAGCCTGGCTCAAGCGACGCGACGCCCCCACACCGGAACAGCTCCTCGACCAGATTGAAGCCGCCCACCGGCTCGTCGCCGACGAAGCGATTCCCGAAACACCGGTGCTGCCGGATTTTCGGCCAGCCGCAACGGTGCGCCGAGAAAAGCTGACCGCGCTGCCCGGGGTCACCGTCCACCGAGGACTCCCACTCACCCCCGAGGCGCGGAAAGCCGCCCGATCCGGCACCGCATCCGGGACCGGGGTTCCCCTGCTGACCGGCACACTGCTACGTCAGCTCCACGAAACCGACACTGCCGAGCCGACGGACTTCGTCTCCCCCAGTGAGGTGCGGGATACGACGCTGACCCAACCGGGGGACATCGTCGTCACCGGGACCGGTACCGCACGACGGATCGAACTCGACGGCTGGGTGGTCGCCGCACCGGGTTTTCTGATCCGAGTCGACCCCACCACGGCCGCCACGGACCCCGACTACCTGATGGCGGTGATCAATGCCGCCACGCGAACCCAGCTCGACGAAGGGATCCGACTGCCCCGCACCCTGCCGTCGGGAATCGATGTCCCCGTCATTCCCTTATCGGCCCAGCAACGGCTCGGCGAGACGATCCGCCACCTGGCGAAGACCACCGCTGCACTCGAACACCACCTCCAGCAACGGCACGCCCTGGCACGTCTGCTCGAGACGGCAGCCGGCGCAGGAGCGCTCACCTTCCCCGACTGACCGCCATCCACCACCCGGCGGCGCCCGCTGTCATTGCCCACAGCATCGGTGTCGCTTGCCAGTGCCCACCCACGTACGCACCCTGCCGAACACGAAGGACGAGCCTTTCCATGGTCACTACCACCACCGACGGCGGAGCCCGCCCGAACATCGCAGTACGCGAGCAGCTTCTTCCCCTGCCCACCCGAGACGACGGCTACCGGCAGATCCTGCTGCTCGGCACCACCGGTGCAGGCAAGACCACCGTCGTGCGGCAACTGCTCGGCACCGACCCGGACAACGACCGGTTCCCGTCCACCTCGACCGCCAAGACCACCGTCTCCGACACCGAGATCGTGCTGACCCCCGGACCGTTCCGCGCCGTGGTCACGTTCTTTCCCCGCGACGAGGTCGTGCGCCATCTCGAAGAATGCGCAAGCCGCGCTGCAGTGTCGATCCTGCGCGAACTCGACCGCACCCAGGTACGCGAGCACCTGCTCGACCACGAGCAGCAACGCTTCCGCTTCAGCTACGTTCTGGGACGCCGCACCTCAAACCCCTCCGAGACGAGCGAACCCGCCGGCAGCGATCCGTTCGACATCTTCGACGACCCCGAACCCGATCTCACAGACACCGCCGCGGCCGACTTCGGCGCCGACCCTCGCACCCTGCCCACGATCGACCTTGCCGGCACCGAGGCGGTCATCGACCACGCCATCGACACCCTGCACACGCTCGTGGCGACCCACCGCGACGCCGCCCGCCGGGACCTCGGCGTCACCGATCCCGACGACGAGCAAGAACTCCACGATCTCCTCGGCGAAGAACTGGACCGCCTGCTGCGCACCGATCCGCGGTTCGACCGGATCATCGCGTCCCTGATGACCGAAATCGACAAGCGGTTCACGGCACTGTCGGTCGGCCGGATCGACCGCAGTGACAACGGCTGGCCGCAAACCTGGAACTGGACCAGTGAGGACCGCACCGCATTCCTGCGGGCCGTCAACCGGTTCTCCTCGAACTACGCCCCCCTGTTCGGGCACCTGCTCTCACCCCTGGTCGACGGCATCCGCGTCGCCGGACCGTTCGTGCCCGAGTGGAACGACGGTGCGATCCCGCCGCTGGTCCTCATCGACGGGGAGGGCCTGGGCCACACCCCGACCTCCGCGGCGGCCCTGTCGACAGCCGTTGCCGAGCGGATCAACACCGTCGACGTGGTCCTTCTGGTCGACAATGCTGCCCAACCGATGCAGGCTGCACCCGCCGCGGCGATCCGCTCGATCCTCACCTCCGGCAACGTCGACAAACTCGTCTTCTGCTTCACACACTTCGACGAGGTCACCGGCGACAACCTCACCACCGGAAAGGAGCGGGCCCAGCACGTGCTCGGCAGCGCGAACAATCTGCTCGCCAGCATCCGCGCCGACTTCCATCCCCGAGACGAACACGCCTTGCGCCGGCGACTCGACACCGCCACGCTGTTCCTCTCCCGCATCGACAAGCCGCTCGATGCCCGCGACTCGGAGGGAAAATTCTCGATCCGGTCCTTCCACAAGCTCCTCGCTGTCGTCGACGCCGCGACCGAACGCCCCGACCCGGGTCCGGGTCGACCGGTGTACGAGAGGGCGGAGTTACGGCGCGCCGTGACCACCGCGATCGGTCAGTTTCACCGCCGCTGGGACGCCAGACTCGGACTCAAGGTCGAACGTGGCGTGGCCCGGGAGCACTGGACGCGGATCAAAGCGCTGAACAAACGCTTCGCAGAAGCCAGCAGCGATCAGTACGACACCCTCCGACCGTCGGCGGAGCTGCGGGAGCTCATCAAGGAAGAGCTCTACAAGCAGCTCGAACATCCCCACAGCTGGATAGGCCAGTGTCCCGACGACACCGCCCTATCGGCGATCGTCAACGAATTCGCCCAAGCGGTGGCCCGGAAACTGAACAACCCGATCCGTGAACGACTCTCCGTGGAAGCGCAGCCGCAGTGGCAGCGCAGCTACGTCCTTCACGGCACCGGGTCCACTCAACTACGCGCCGAGCACATTGCGCAGTACATCTTCGACTCTTACGTTTCCGATTCCCCGTCCGACTCGAACAGCTTTATCGCTGCATTGATGACGGTGATCGAGGCAGCCGGCGGTGAGGTCACCGCATCCCTGACATGACCGACTACCCCGCTCCATGCCGTCATGACGTCATGGAGCGGGACGAGTAACAGAGGGTTCACCGACACCATCGACCACTACGGCTGTCGGTGTCCCAAGATAGCCTGCAACCTCATCTGAACACGAAGGACAAGCCCTGTATGACCACCACCAACGCCAGCCTGATCTGGAACATCGCGAACCTGCTGCGCGGCCCCTACCAGCCCAACCAGTACGGAGACGTGATCCTGCCGTTCACGATCCTGCGCCGGCTCGACGCCATCCTCGCCCCAAACAAGGCCGAGGTGCTCGCCGAGTACAAGAAGACCCAGGGCCTCGGCATCGACCCGTTCGTGGTGCTCAAGTCGAAGTTCGGGCTGCCGTTCTTCAACACCTCCGTCTGGGACTTCGGCAAGCTCGCCGCCGACGCGGACGACCTGGCCGACAACCTGCTCGACTACATCGAGGGCTTCTCCGCGAACATCCGCGACGTGTTCGAGGGCTACGGCCTGCCCACCCTCATCGACGAACTCGCCAAGAAGGACCGGCTGTTCCTGATCGTCAAGGAATTCGCGAATGTCGACCTGCACCCGGACCGGGTCAGCGGGCACGACATGGGCTACATCTTCGAAGAACTCATCCGCAAGTTCGCCGAATCCAACAACGCCCAGGCCGGTGACCACTTCACCCCCCGCGAGGTCATCGCCCTCATGGTCGACCTGCTCTACGCGGACAAGGACCTCGAGCTCACCGCCCCCGGCATCGTCCGCACCATCTACGACCCCGCCGCCGGCACCGGCGGCATGCTCTCGACCGCCTACGACCACCTCGTCGACATGAACCACCAGGCGAAGCCGGTCCTGTACGGGCAGGAGATCAACCCCCGCTCCTACGCGATGTGCAAGTCCGACATGGTCATCAAGGGCCAGAGTGTCGACAACATCTACCTCGGCGATACCCTCGCCGACGACGGCTTCAGTGGCCATCACTTCGATTTTCTGCTGTCGAACCCGCCGTTCGGTGTCGAGTGGAAGACCCAGCAGAAGAAGGTCATTGCCGAACACGAGCAGCAGGGTCACGCGGGCCGCTTCGGCCCCGGCCTGCCCCGTGTCTCGGATGGGTCGCTGCTGTTCCTGCTGCATCTGATCAAGAAGATGCGTCCCGTCCGCAACCCCGACGACAAGGGCTCCCGCCTGGCGATCGTGTTGAACGGCTCGCCGTTGTTCACCGGCGGCGCCGGGTCCGGCGAGTCGAACATCCGGCAGTGGATCATCGAGAACGATCTGCTCGACGCGATCATCGCGCTGCCGACCGACATGTTCTACAACACCGGCATCTCCACCTACATCTGGATCCTCGACAACAAGAAGACCGCCCAGCGCGAGGGCAAAGTCCAGCTCATCAACGCCGCCGACATGTTCGGCAAGATGCGCAAGTCTCTCGGGTCGAAGCGCAAGCAACTGCGCGACGAGGACATCACGCTGATCTGCGAGCTGTACGACCAGTTCCGCAGCGACACCAACCCGGACGAGCCGGCGCTGTCGAAGGTGTTCGCCAACACCGACTTCGGGTACCGCACCATCACCGTCGAGCGCCCTCTCCAGCTCACCTTCCACGTCCAAGAGGACACCGTCGAGCAGGTCCTCACGGTCAAGGTCATCACTAGGCTTCCTGAGCCGGACCAGACCGCTGTCCGGAACGCGCTGACCGCGCTGGCCGGCCGGTCGTGGTCCAACCGCGACACATTCGTCACCGGCCTCAAAGCCGCCCTCAAGACCGCCGGCATGGCCAAACCCGCTGCACCGGTCGTCAAGGCGATCTGGACCACCGTCGGGCAGCACGACCCCGACGCCGACATCGTCACCACCAAAGGCAAGCCCGAATCCGATTCCTCGCTCCGCGACACCGAAAACGTGCCTCTCAGCGAGGATATCGACGCATACCTCGCTCGTGAGGTCCTCCCGCACGTACCGGATGCGTGGATCGACCACGACAAGACCAAGACCGGCTACGAAATCCCATTCGCCCGACACTTCTACCGCTACACCCCGCCCCGACCGCTGGAAGAGATCCAGAAGGACCTCCGCAGCCTTGTCAGCGAAATCCAGACGATGCTCGCGGAGGTCGGCGCGTGAGCTGGCCAGGATATGCAGAGTACAAGGAGTCCGGCGCGCCCTGGCTCGGTGAAGTACCTCATCACTGGGTCGTCGACCGAATCAAGTGGTCGGTTGAGAGCAGCCAAAACGGGATTTGGGGCAGCGAGGCTGATGGGGGCTCTGATGACATTCGGTGTGTCCGTGTAGCCGACTTTGATCGGCCGACCTTCGGCGTCCATGATCGTGATGTCACGTATCGAAAGGTGAGCGAGTCCGAGAGAACGGGGCGACTGCTTCGCAACGGCGACCTCATCCTCGAGAAGTCCGGTGGAGGCGAGAAGAATCCAGTCGGGTTCGTAGTTCTATACGACCGGGATGAGCCTGCCGTCACCTCCAATTTTGTTGCAAAGGTTACGCTTCGATCGGGAATGGAACCACGGTTCTGGACTTACCTTCATCACTGGCTGTACTCATCACGTCTTACCCAGCCATCCATAAAACAGACATCCGGCATCCAGAACCTTGACCAGCAGAGCTATTTCGACGAACGCGTGTGCTTTCCTACCGCAGACGAGCAAGTTCTCATAGCGGACTTCCTTGACTGTGAGACCTCCAAGATCGACGCCTTGATCGCCAAGCAGGAGCAGCTCATCGCCACCCTGCGTGAGGACCGTGCCGCCACGATCACCCAGGCCGTCACCAAAGGCCTCGACCCTAACGCCGAAATGAAGGATTCGGGAGTCGAGTGGATCGGCGAGATCCCAGCTCACTGGAGCTCTTCCCGGATTGGCTACGCATGCACGATGCTCACAGGCTTCCCCTTCAAGAGCGAGGGCTTCACCGACAACTCGCGTGATCTGCCGCTTCTTCGAGGGATCAATGTGGGTGTAGGGAGGCTCGACTGGGAGTCAGTGGTCTATTGGCCAGCGAGTGCATCACTGGAGTTCTCCGAGTATGAGCTTCGGGTCGGTGACATCGTGATGGGACTGGACCGCCCCTTCATTGGCGCGGGAACGCGCATAGCTCGCGTTAGTTCTGGCGATGTGCCGACTCTCCTCCTACAACGAGTTCTCCGACTTAGAGCCACCTCTGGCTTCGATCAGGACTATTTGATGTACCTGCTGACTGGGGAGGGGCTGGTCTATCACCTCACTCCAATGTTCACGGGGGTGAGTGTCCCTCATGTCAGCCCTGACCAGGTGGCATCCTTCCAGATTCCTGAGCCCCCACTCAATGAGCAGCGGGAAACAGTCACGTTCCTCAACACCCGCTGCACCGAGATCGACGCTCTGATCACGAAGTCGACCGAGTCGATCGAGGCTCTGCGTGAGTACCGCTCCGCACTCATTACCGACGCCGTGACCGGGAAGATCGACGTGCGGGGGGTGGCGTAGACGATGCCGCAGCATCACGAGTCCGTTCTCGAGGCCGAGATCTGCACCTACCTCGCCGCCCACGGTTGGTTGTACTCGCCGGACGACTCCGGTTACGACCGGGATCTCGCGCTATTCCCGGAAGATGTGTTCGCGTGGCTTGCGGAGACTCAGCCGCTAGAGTGGGAGAAGCGAGTTAAACCCACCGACAATCCGGTGGCGCAGGACAAGGGAAAAGCTGCTCTGCTACAGCGTCTTGCGAAGACACTGTCGGCGGATCTGAAGGCCGACGGTGGCACCCTGGCGGTGCTACGGCGTGGGTTTAAGGACTTCAACGCGTCGTTCGCGATGTGCCAGTTCAAACCGAACTCGGGCCTGAACGCGACGACTGCTGCGAAGTATCAGGCGGTGCGGCTGCGGGTGCTGCGGCAGGTCCACTACTCCAAGACATCCCCAAAGAAGGCCGTAGACCTGGTGTTCTTCGTCAACGGGATCCCCGTCGCCACCGCGGAACTCAAGACCGATTTCACGCAGTCGGTGCAGCACGCGATTGAGCAGTACAAGAGGGACCGCCTACCGAAGGGCGAGCCGCTGCTCACCTTCGCCACCCGGGCGCTAGTGCATTTCGCTGTGTCGAACAAGGAAGTGCACATGACCACGCGGCTCGCCGGCGCGGACACGAGGTTCTTGCCGTTCAACCGCGGCAACAACCACCACGCGGGCAACCCACCGAATCCGGATGGGTCGGCGTCATCGTACTTGTGGGAGACGATCCTGCAGCGCGACACCTGGCTCGAGATCCTCGACCGGTTCATACACCTCGAGATCACCGAATCCAAGGATCCGGGCACAGGAAAGAAGCCTCGCAAGGAAACGCTGTTGTTCCCGCGGTTCCATCAGTGGGAGGCTGTCACCAAACTCGTCGACGCTGCTCGCAGCGAAGGTCCCGGACACAAGTATCTGATCCAGCACTCCGCCGGCTCAGGGAAGACGAACTCGATCTCCTGGTTGTCACAGCGCCTCGCCAGCCTCTACAACGAGGCGGATGAGAAGGTATTCTCGTCAGTCATCGTTGTCACCGACCGCACCGTCCTCGATGCGCAGCTTCAGGAGGCGATCCACCAGATCAACCGCACCTCCGGCGTCGTCGCGCACATCAACGGGCTGACCGGGTCGAAGTCCTCAGAGCTGGCCGATGCGCTCGAATCCGGAACCCACATCATCATCGTCACCATCCAGACGTTCCCATTCGCCCTGGACCTGATCTCCAACAAACAAGCCCTACGAGGGAAGAGCTTCGCGATCATCGCCGACGAAGCCCACTCCTCGCAGACCGGCGGGGCATCGAACAAGCTCAAAGAAGTCCTCACCCAGAAGGAACTGGCTGAGATCGCCGAGGGAGCCACCGTGTCCGCGGAAGACATCCTTGCCGCGGAAACCAAGGCCCGGGCAGAGGCAACGAACATTTCGTTCTTCGCGTTCACCGCGACCCCGAAAGCCACCACGCTGGAGTCGTTCGGCCGGCCAGGGCCGGAGGGGCTCCCCCGCCCGTTCCACCTGTATTCAATGCAGCAGGCCATCGACGAAGGCTTCATCCTCGACGTGCTGCGCAACTACACCCCGTACAAAACGGCATTCCGGCTCTCTCACAACGGCGAGACCTACGCCACCGACGACACCAGTGACGGCACCGTCGCCGTCACCACCACCGGATCCGATTCGGACCTGGTGGATCGGACGGCGGCGGTGAAGTCGGTGATGAACTGGGTGAAGCTGCACCCGACGAACATCTCCCAGAAGGTGCAGATCATCGTCGAGCACTTCCGGCAGAACGTCGCCGGGCGACTGGACGGACAGGCGAAGGCGATGGTCGTCACCAACTCTCGCAAGGCCGCCGTCCGCTACAAGCTCGCGTTCGACAAGTATGTCGCCGACCACGGTTACACCGACGTCGCTGCCCTCGTCGCGTTCTCCGGCGAGGTCAAGGATTCTGAGTCCGGTACGGATGAGCCGTTCACCGAATCCAACATGAATCCTGGGTTGAAGGGGCGTGATCTGCGGGATGCGTTCGCCACCGACGAATTCCAGGTGATGCTGGTGGCCAACAAGTTCCAGACCGGGTTCGATCAGCCGAAGCTGGTGGCGATGTACGTCGACAAAAAGCTCGGCGGGGTGCAGGCCGTCCAGACCCTCTCCCGGTTGAATCGCACGTTCGCGCCGTTGAAGGATCAGACGTTCGTGCTGGACTTCGCCAACGAGGTTACTGAGATCGTCGATGCGTTCTCCCCGTACTACGAGGTCACCACCCTCGCCGATGTCACCGACCCGAACATCGTCCACGACACCGAACGCAAACTCGCCGTCGCCGGCATCTACGAGGCTTCTGAGGTCGGCGGACTTGTCGCCGACTATCTCGCGAAGAAGGGCAACAGCGCCCTCGAGAAGTGGATTGCCCCGGCCGCGCAGCGGTACACCGTGCGGATGAAGGACGCCGTCGACGCGTCCGACACCGCCGCCATGGACGTGTTGGACATGTTCCGTAAAGACGCCCGCACCTACGTGCGGCAGTACGAGTTCTTGTCCCAGCTGTTCGACTACGAGAACCCGTGGCTCGAGAAGCTCGCGATCTACCTCAAACTCCTCGTCCCCCAACTGACCGGTGGCGAGCAGCAGACCCCGATCGATCTGTCCGCAGTGACCATCGACTACCTGGGCCATCACCAGCAGGCGGAGCAGAACGGCGCCCTCACCACTGGTGTGCGGCTTGAGCCTGCGAAGGAAGCCGGCACTGGCACGGTCAAGGACCCTGAGCTGGTCGCGCTCGACGAGGTCATCGCAAAAATCAATGACCTGTTCTCCGGTGACCATCCGGATGCGAGCGTCCGCAACGTCGTCATCCATGTGAAGGACCGACTCGAAGAGTCCGAGTCGCTGCAACAACAGGCCCAACACAACAGCCTCGAGCAGTTCTCAGCCAGCCCCGACCTGAAGGGTGAGTTCACCAGTGCAGTGATCGGCGCGATGGATTCCTCGATGGACCTATCTGCACAGATCCTCAACAACGCCGATCTCGCCCAAAAGCTCCTGGAGGCTCTACTGCCATCGCTGTACAGCACCCTGCAGCGTTCCGACGCTTGACAGCCCAGAAGATTGTTCTCTGAAGAATCTTCTGGCCTGTCGGATGGCTGCGCTAACTTGCGATAAATAGTCACGTTGCAGCGTGGCACAGAGGTGGGAGAAAAATCCAATATGACGACGTTGGAGAGGCCGATGTGTAATTCAAGCACGTCGATGCACCGCGGAAGACTGCGGATCGAGATTTGCGAGGGCCTTGCGTCGTGATCGAAAAAGTACGTATATGCGGATACCGGAAGTTCCGAGATCTCGAGATCGAGCCGCACCCGACCTTCAATATTCTCGTCGGAGAGAACGAGTCCGGAAAGTCAACGCTCCTGGAAGCCGTCGGTTTGGCGCTGACCGGCCGGATCAACGGACGACCGGCCGCTGAGGAGCTGAACCCCTTTTGGTTCAATCGTGAGACGGTTGTCCAGTTCTTTCGTGATCGACAGGACGGGAAGTCAGCCGCGCCGCCGGAAATCAGCATCGAACTGTTCCTTACAGATCGGGACGAGTTCCAACGGACGTTGTTCGGCGCGCACAACTCCGAGAATCCAACACGCGAGTGTGCTGGCGTCACTCTACGAGTTGTGCCCAATCCGGAATACTCCAAGGAAATTGAGGCACATCTCAAGTCAGACAGCTCGATCCTCCCGGTCGAGTACTACAAAGTTGAGTGGCGCTCGTTCGGGGACACCGTGCTTACGTCCCGTCCAAAAGAACTGACCACCGCGATCATCGACTCCCGAACTGTACGTTCAAGTAACGGCGTCGACTTTCACCTTCGACAGATCCTCAATGGACACTTGGCGCCGGACGAAAAGGCCGCTGTCTCCCTTGCTTTCCGTTCCGTCAAGGAGAGAATGACGAACGAGCATCTCCAGGATGTCAATACCAAGATGGCGGAGCTTGAGGGGGCACTCGGTGACGAGCAGCTTTCGCTCGCGATGGATCAGTCAGCGCGGGGCTCGTGGGATACAAGCGTAGTCCCACACGTTGCTGAGCTGCCCTTCGGAATGGCCGGCCAAGGACAGCAGGCCGCCATCAAGATCGCGCTAGCGATGGGCAATGAAGCCAGCTCGGCACGCGTCGTGATGATCGAAGAGCCGGAGAATCACCTCTCTCATACCAGCCTGAACACCCTCCTGCGACGAACCAAGGAACTGGCCGGTGACGATCAGCAATTGTTCGTCAGCACCCATAGCTCCTTCGTCCTCAACCGACTCGGTTTGGATGGACTGACGTTCCTGTCGGGTGGCCAAGCCGCTTCGATGGAAGAACTCACTCCAGACACGGTGGCCTACTTCCAGAAGCTCCCCGGCTACGACACCCTCAGGATGGTGCTCGCAGATCGCTTTGTACTCGTGGAGGGGCCCTCGGACGAGATCTTGTTCGAGAAGTTCTACCAGGACACCTACGGCCAACGTCCGATCGAGAACGGTATCGACGTCATCAGCATGCGAGGACTCTCCCTACGCCGTTGCCTCGAACTGGCCAAAGCCCTAGGAAAGCGCTGCGCAGCGCTCCGAGACAACGACGGCATCGCCGCTGTAGAGCTGATTTCTGATCTCGGTGACTTGGCTGAAGACACGTCGAGACGCGTGTTCATTGGCGACCTGTATCTAGGTCAGACGCTCGAACCACAGGTGCTGACCGCCAATCCCGACGAGCTGAAGATGCGGCGTGTGCTGAAGATAACGGATCGAGCGAATCTGATGACCTGGATGACAAACAACAAGACTGAGGCAGCACTGCGGATCGCTCAGGCTGATGAAAAATTGGCGCCACCCGAATACTTTGCGGACGCGATTGAGTTCATCCATGGCAGCTGAGAACCGCCTTACCCTCGCGGTCGCTGGTTCACGCAAGACACAAGGCATCGTGGACAGTTGCGCTGCGGCTGACCGCTCGGACCGCATCTTGGTCGTGACATACACGAACGCCAACCAAGCCGAACTGCGCAATCGGCTAGCGACATTGGCCGGCGACCACGCCAATATCGAGGTGAGCGGATGGTTCTCCTTTCTGCTCAACGACTTTGTGCGCCCCTTCTTGCCATTTCTCTTTGACGGCAAGCGGGTCCAAGGATTCGACTTCCACAGTGCGCCACAGCAGTACTCCGACGTTGAGTCTTGGACGCGTTACTTCAACGAGCACGGTGAGGCACGAAAGGTACATCTGCCACAACTGGTGGTGCGAATTGAAGAGGCATCCAGGGGCGCGGGTCTCCGGAGGATCGAACGAATCTACGACCGAATCTACATCGATGAGGTCCAAGACCTGTGTGGGTACGACCTGGAGATACTAAAGCTGCTGATGCAGTCCAGCGTCCCAGTCGAAATGGTCGGCGATATCAGGCAGGCCATCCTGGCCACGAACGAACGAGAACGCAAGAACAAGAAGTTCATGTATATGAACATCTGGAATTGGTTCCAGATCGAGGAGAAGAAAGACCGCATGGTCATCGAGCAACGACGCGAGACATGGCGCTGCACCTCGGCCGTCGCATCCCTCGCTGATTCTCTGTTCGGCGATGAATGGGGTTTCCACCCCACTGTGTCGCTGAATAATCGGGTGACCGGGCATGATGGCATCTACTTGGTTGCAACCGAGCATGTAGGGGACTACATCGAGAGGTTCTCGCCTCTCCTGCTGCGTTACTCCGCCAGCTCAGGCAAGACATTCGAGCATCTGGACTTCATGACCTTCGGTGAGGCCAAGGGACTCGGACATGAACGCGTGCTGATCTACCCCACCGGCGCGATCACCAAGTTCCTACAGCGTGGAACTGTGCTTGAAGCTCAGCAGGCCGCTCGCTTCTATGTCGCAGTGACTCGCGCGGAACAAAGCGTGGCAATCATCATGGACAAGCCTGGACAAAGTCCGTTTCCCATCTGGGCTCCGTGATCTCAAATAGTGCCCTCGTGCAAACGTGAAGTCTGCTCCATGATCCGGGACACGCCAGTTGACCCCTCGGGCCCGAGGGGCTCAGCGGTTCACCACGACAATCCGTATCGACGCCAGTCCCAAAACCTTAGTAGTGGGACGGTGCGCTTGCGCTCGTCTACCTGCGTAAAATACCAGGAGAACGCGTCTCAAAAATCGAGTCCACAAATGTGTGTCGAAACGATGATGCGGACACAGCTTTCGATACGCTCCAACGCATGGAGCTGGGCTACGCACGGGTGTCGACGACCAAGCAGGACCTCGACCGGCAGATCGATGCCCTTACCGCGGCCGGTGTCGACCCGCAGCGCATCTACGTCGACAAGAAGTCCGGGGCCACCACCGACCGCCCCCGGGTTGACAGCGCTGCTCGGGTACGCCCGCGACGGGGACGTCATCGTCGTACATGCGTTGGACCGGTTGGGCCGCACCGTGCGGGACACCCTGAACCTGATCCACGACCTGCACGAGCGTGGTGTCGGAGTCCGGAACCTGGCCGATCCGATCCGGATCGACTCGTCGGATCCGGAGGATCCGATGGCGCAGCTGGCGGTGGTGTTGCTGGCACTGTTCGGGCAGATGGAACGCACCTACAGTCTCGAACGGGCCGCGCATGCCCGGTCGGTGGCCACCGCGAAAGGCCGCCGGATCGGCCGACCTTCGGTGGTGTCCGAATCGCAGCTCGCGCACGCGGTCGCGCTGCGTGACGGCGGCGCCACCGTCGCGGAGATCGTCGCCCGAACCGGTCTGACCCGTTCGACGTTGTATCGGCGTCTGCCGCCGCGGCCGGCCGAGCCGGTCACCGCCGCCGAATCCCCCCGAACCCGCGCCGGCTGCTGCGGCCGTGGCGTCGAAGTCGGCGTCGACTGCTGCTCCGATGGCGGATGCGGCGGCTGGGCCGGAGGATCGGCTCGAGTGCCCGACCTGCGGGTATCGTCCGTCGACGCGGCGGGAGATGATCCCGCACCTCGACGACCTGGACACGGTGTGGCTGCACCTCGACAGCGACGGTCGGATCGGTGAACAGCGGCACTGTGCGCGCTGTCAGCCGCACGACGTCGCGATCGCCGAGATCGTCTGTCAGCGGTGCGGGGTCGGGCCGTTGGTCACCGGTGTCGGGGCCGGGGCGCAGCTGCCGGCCGCGGTGGTGCGGTGGCTCGCGGAGCGGGGGTGGTCCACCGGTGCGGGTTTGGTGTGCGGTCGCCACCGCTGATCCGGCGCGCCGCTGCCCCGGATGCTCCGGGTGGGGCTATGCCTTGTCGGAAACCGCGTGTGTGGTGTCGAGTTGCTGGGGCAGGTCCGGGTCCTGTGGGGTTGACGCTCGGGGAAGTTCGACGGCGTCATCTCGATCCGCCGCGTGTCCACGCGACCTCGTCCGGTGTCGGGGTGAACGATTCGGCCAGCTCGTGTGGCGAGATTTGGAATGGGTGAACGAGGACGACGACGCGGCGTTTCGCGCCGCATTCGACCAGGTCGCCCCTGCGGACTGGTACCGGAGTTTTTGCTCGAACGTATCGAGACCCATGACGGGCCGCTGCACGAGATCGTCGGCCGCGAGGAAGCTCCGGAATCAAGGAGTCGCCGTACTTCGTGGACAGTCCCGTCATCGACGACCTGCGCTGGATTCTGCAGCGTGCAGGGCTGATCCCTGGCCTTCGCACCGAGAAGGGAGATCGGAGAAGCCTCCACCGCCACACCCGAGGACTGTGTCCGTGTGTTGTATCGCATCTTCCGCAACGACCACTGGCTTACGGGCGGATTCGTCAGCTGCTTCGAGCGTCCTGACTCGGTGGGCAGAGCGTATCTGCGGCGCGCTCTCGAACTCGCTCGCCGATCCGACTGAGCACACCATCGACCGGACCGGGACCGTATCGGGGTGTGCTGATTTCGGACGGACCTGCATGCCAAGTAATCGGAACGCCCGCAACTTCGCCAACGGTCCCGACCCGTTTTCGGTTCAGGTAACTACGCTGCACTTCCGACCGGAACCTCCGGTCATGTGGATTCGACGAGTGACGCATCGCTTTCTCGGCCATCCGACACTTCGACGTGTTCTCCCAGGTCACTCATGGCCGATCGAGAGTCGTCGCAGGGAGCGCGAGGGGTGATGTCACCTTCATGGACGTATCCAGGTGCGGGCATAGGTGTCTGCTTTGTCGGAGGTGGGGTGTCTACTACTGGAGGCGATGAGGCATCGGGTGAACACAACGACCCGCATACAACATCGTCTGTCGGTGTGGATCGTTGCTGTAGGAAGGAATGTGATCTGTGGACCTGCCCGAGGGAAATCGCGCGTGGCTGACTTTGTCGAGCGCCGATGACTACCGCAGAATCGTCGGTAGCGACAAGTACGACGACAATCCCTCATCGCACTACAGCTGGGACAACACCGTCCCGAACCATGCCAATGTTCGGCCGGGTGACGTGGTCGTGCTGTGGGACAAGACGACGCTCATCGGAGCGTCGGTCATCGAACGGATCGACACGGGAACTACGGTCAAGTCCGGGTTCCGGTGCCCGAGCTGCACACGCGCGAATGTCGTTGCCCGCAAGACCATGACGCCGAAGTACCGATGCGACGATTGCCGCGCAGAGTTCGCCGCCCCGACCAAGGTCGAGAAAGAGGTCGTGACGTACAGGTCCACACACGATCAGGCGTGGGTAGACCTCGGCGGGCTCCTCGATGGAGCCACGCTGCGGAGCTTGTGCGTCCAACCGAAGTCGCAGAACAGCTTCCGTCCACTCCGCTGGGATTTCTTCACATCAGCCCTGGCCAAGGTCACCATCGGCGACCCTCTTCGTGCACTTACCGCCACCGAACAACAGATCGCCGGCGGACATACGACACGGCCCGTCCGCGTGAGGATCGGGCAGCCGGCCTTCCGGGCGGCCCTCGTCAATCAGTACGGCGAGCACTGTGCGTTGTCGGGCCCAGCCCCGTCTGCTGTGTTGGAAGCAGCGCATCTCTACAGCTATGCCACGGTCGGTGAACACAAGGACCAGGGCGGGTTGCTGATCCGCCGTGATCTGCACCGACTGTTCGACCTCGGGCACATCGCCATCGATGCTTCCGGCGCTATCGACGTCGACGAAGATGTACGAGCGTTCCCCACTTATGCTGACCTGCACGGCAAACCCATGCAGGTCGGCCTCACCGAGAAGCAGAAAGATTGGCTGCGACTCCACTGGGCCGAGCATCGCGGATAGCGTTCTCATCGCCCCGACGCGTGGCCGCTGTGGCACAGCGGTCCCCCAATTTTCGTGAACTGCCGCAGCATGGTGAGGGCCGCGTCGGGCGGATTGGTCACGCCGCCGGTGGTGAATGCCTCGCACATGGCCTGGTCTGCCCGGACGGCCTCGGTGAAGTACGGAGAGAAGTTCACCGGATCCGCATCACGGCAGCGTCGGTGGCTGCGAGTCCGAGGGGCCGGTCGTGCTCGTCGCTGCACGACGGTGGCATCGAGGTCGGCGTAGCGGCGGCGGAGTTGCTCGGACAGGTCCACGCTGGACTCGGCAGAGCATCGCGCCGCGGGTGGCCGAGTCCTGTTCGGGTTCGAAGTCGAGGCCGTCGAGAGGATCAGGCGGGTGTTGACCGTCTCGCTGGGTACGACGACGAGGTGGGGGTCGTCGGGCGGGGGTGCTCATGGCATCTGATCATGCACGGGTGCTCCGCGCGGACGGTCACCGGTGGGTTCTGTGTGTGGGGTGGTTCGGCGACCGACCCGAGAGGACCTCCCGCTGTCCGGGACCCCATGTCAGCCCCACGAGCAGGTCGTGGTGGTCAGTTGCACGCGTTGCGGTCAGGGGCCGCTGATCAGCGGTATCGACGCCGGCGAAGCGCTGCCTGATGTGATTGTGCGGTGGCTCGAGGAGCGGGGTTGGGCCACCGGCACGACTCTGGTGTGCGGCCAGCACACCTGACCGGTCGTGTCGTCGGTGAGTTCGCCGGTCGAGCGAGCCGGGGGGTAGGGGTTATTCCTCGTCCGTGGGTGCGGGCGTGGTGTCGGGCTCGAGCTCGTCCCAGATGGCGTCGACCGCGGTGGCGAGTTCGTTGTCGGTGGGGACCAGTGCGCGGATCGGGTCGGGCAGGGTGTCGTAGGTGTAGTTCGCCACCGCCAGCGGAGCGGTGGTCCCGGCGAGGGAGTACCGCACGACGTTGTCGTTGCGGCCGGCGCACAGCAGGATCCCGATGGTCGGGGCATGCCGGTCGGGGATCCGGAGGTTCTCGTCGACCCAGGACACGTAGAATCCGAGTTTGCCGGCGTATTCGGGTTCGAACCGGCCGATCTTGAGTTCGACGACGACGAATCGTGACTGGATCCAGTTGAAGAACAGCAGGTCGATGTAGAAGTCGTCGCCGTCAACGGCGAAGTGGTACTGGCGGCCGACGAACGCGAAACCGTGTCCGAGTTCGAGCAGGAACGTCTCGAGCCGCGTCATCAGGGCGGTTTCGAGGTCGCGTTCGGCGACCCGGCCGGTGAGATCGAGGAAGTCGAAGATGTACGGGTCCCGGACGAGTTGCCGGGCCAGATCCGAGTCCTGTGGGGGTAGGTGGTCGGGAAAGTTCGACGGGGCAGCACCGATCCGCCGGTGCAGTCCTCCGGCGATCTGGTGCGCGAGTACATGGCGGGACCAGCCGTGTTCGGCTGCCTGGGCGGCGTACCAGTCGCGGTCTCCGGCAGCATCGAGCTTGTCGAGCAGCACGGTGATGTGTCCCCACGGCAATTGGCCAACAGGCTGTTCTCGGTACCTTGGTGGGACTGGCGGGTACTGGCTGAGGTCGGGATTCGGCGACACACCGTCAATGGTTCTCGGAACCGCTGGTCGGCGCGGCTACCGTTCGAGGCGTGAGCTACCGCAGACTGCGGATCACCACCCCCGATCTGGGTGCGTACTACGGCGTGGTCGATGACGACTACCGCCCCCACGAACTCGCTTCCCGATGGCTCGAGGTTCGGTTCTATGGTCGGGCGCAGGCCGAAACCACCAGCGCCGCGTACGCGAGTTCGGTGGCGTTGTTTCTGACCTGGGCAGAACAGACCGGTCGAGACCTGCCGGCTGCGGCAAAAGGATCTGCACCTGTTCGCCGGGTATCTGGCCACGACTCCGTTGACTGCCGGACGCAGTGCGACTCGCCCCCGCTGCGCGAGCCGGGTCAACCGGATCCTGGTCGCGGTCCGTGAGTTCTACCGGTTCGCCGTGGCCGAGCAGTAACTTCCTGCCGCAGTGCTCGGTGATCTGTTCGACCTACCCGACGAGCCCGACTTCCGGGGCCGGGCGGGTCCGCGGGTACGGCACCGACGCAGGGAGACGCGACGAGGCGGCCCGCCCGAGGGGGCGACCGCGGCCGAGGTGGTGACCCTCGTCGAGTCGGCGCACACCTTCCGGGACCGGTTCATGCTGGTGCTGATGGCGGTGACCGGGCTGCGGGTGGGCCAGGTGTTGGGCCTGCGCCGTCAGGACATCCATTTCGTGCCCGACGCCGGCGCGCTGGGCCTTCCGGTACCCGGCGACACCGGACCGCGGTGCCGGACGTGCGGAGAGCATCTGCACGTGGTGCGCCGGACGAATCCCAACGGGGCATGGTCGAAGGCCCGGTTCAATTTCGTGGTGCCGGTGCCGCCGATCGTGGTGGCACTCTACGACCGGTACCTGGACGAGCGAGACCGCTTCCCCACGGCGGCCGACAACGACATGCTGATCGTGGCGCTGCGAGGACCGACGCAGGGAAACGCAATCTCGCCCCGCAACCTGCACAAGATCGTCGAACGTCTCGCGACGAACGCCGGACTACGGCCGATCCATCCGCACATGCTGCGCCATTTCGCCGCCTCGGAACACCTGGCGGCGGGCACCAGCCGCGACGAGTTGCAGGCACTGTTCGGGTGGAGCCAACCGTCCTCGGCCGATCCGTACATCCACGTCGGGGCCGACCGCACCCGAGCCGCCGTCGACCGGCTGGCCACGAGACTGTCCGAGGAGACCACATCATGACGGAACCCGTCCTTGTCCGACTCGACTCGGCCGATACAGATCTAACCAAAGCTGTTGCCACCCAATATGAGTGTGATGTGTGGGATCTGAGGTCCTTCGGTTACCCGGGGAAGTGGGCGAGGTTCCGCGGCCGGGCCGATCGAGCACAGCGTGGCGCCACGGGAATCGGCCAGGGCTGGCTTCTCGACATGGTGAAGCAATGGGTGCTGCGCGCAGCACTGCGCAGGGTGAGCCCAGCGTATCTGGACGAGGTGATCCTGGCGGTGGCGCTGCTGTCGTCCACGCTGCAGGACTGCGAGGATCACGGCGTGCACCCGACCGCACTCGGCCGGGCGGACATCACCACCCATCTCATTCGGCTCGGTCACCTGCGGGAGGAAGGCCGGTTGACCCGCAAGGGCCAGCAGCGGATGGTGCGGTATCTCGCCCGGGTACTCGAGGACGCCGAGGCATGGGGGTTGAGTGCGCCGGGTGCCGTCGCGGCCGGTCTGCCTGCGTCGTTCGCGGTGCTGCGAGCGGACCTCCCGGCCGGCCGGGCCCGAAGCGTCGACGAGCCGAGTCGGGCACTACCGCGGGCGGTGATCCGTCAGCTACTCGATCCGGCGGCGCTGACTCGGCTCGAGGACCTTGCCGGAGCGTGGGCGGTGAACTGGTTCACGCTCGCGTTGGGCACCGGACGACGCCCGGGTGAGCTGTGCGCCTTGCCGCTCGACGGATGCCTCGAGCGCAGCGTCCATCGCGACGACCAAGGGGGCGAGCACATTCACCCGGTGCTCGTGCACGACATGACCAAGATCGCCGTCACCGGCTACCGCCTGCCGATCAGCGCAGCCACCGCGGCGGTGATCGAAGACCAGCAGAATCGAGTGCGGCAGCACTACCCGATGACCGACCCGGCTCGGCTGCCACTGTTCCCAACCCCACACCGAAATCCGGACGGTCAGCGACCGGTCCCGACGTGGCATGTCCACGCGGTGCTCCGACGCTGGGTGATGGACCTGCCCGAACTATGGTGCCCGGACCTCGACGAGGAGGGTCGCGTCGCCGGTGCCGGCCGTGCCGTCGGTGGGGGTCGGCAGCCGTTTCCGCGGGACAAGATCTATCCGTATGCGCTGCGGCACACGTGGGCACAGGACCACGCCGACAGCGGCACGAGTCTTGAGGTCCTGCAGGACCTCCTCGGCCACACCAAACCAACTACGACACAGGTCTACTACCGGCTGACCCCCACTCGGCGACGGGACGCGGTACTACGGCTGAGCCGGCTGCAGCTGACCCACCGCGGATCACTGACCTCGGCCGGACTCCGAACCCTTGAGCCTGCCGAGGAGCTGCGAACCCAGATCGGCTCCACCACAGTGCCGTTCGGCATCTGCATCGAACCGGCGAACGTGCAGGCCGGGGGTCATGCCTGTCCCTACCGGATGCGGTGCCTGGGCTGCACCCACTTCCGCACCGACCCGTCGTATCTGCCCGAGCTGCGAGAACACCTGAGCCAGCTCCTGATCTCCCGGGAACGAATACGCGCCGCCAATGCCGCCGAGATCGAGCCGTGGGTGCGCAGCAGCGCCACACCCACCGACGAGGAGATCGATCGCGTCCGACACCTGATCCGGCGCTGCGAAGGCGAACTCGACGCGCTCACACCGACCGAACGAGACGAGATCGTCCGATGCATCACCCAGGTTCGCACCGCCCGCGCCCAGGTCACCCGGATCGTGCCACTCGAATTGGCCGGCATCGTCCGCCACAACGACCCGGACGTGTTCCCCTCGGCTTTCGAGCGGCTGCGGTCACCCGGCACCACAGCATCGACCGGGGTGGCGCGGTGACCGCGTCGAACCCACGAACCGACGGGATGCGACGCCACCGAGCCGCCGTGAGCGCAGACAAGCATCGGGCGGTGCGCACCGCCGTCGACCGGTGTGTGGCCCGCGGTCGGGTCGTCCCCGCAGCCGCACTCGCCCGCGATGCCGGAGTCACCGAGACCTTCCTCTACCGGCACGAGGCACAGCCCTGCCCACTCTGTGAAGACACTTTCGGTGGCGGTCCGATCAACTACTTCCGCAGTCGGATGCAGAGCATCGCCGAGGCACGTGACTCCGGCGTCACGCGCGAGGGACTTGTCACGACAGCATCGCTGCGTGCCGACCTGGCCAACCAACGCGCCGCCAACCAACGCCTGCGCCAGCAGATACATGCCCTCGAACATCGTCTCGGCGAGGTACTCGGCACGCAATCACGCACCGACATGACCGAGCTCGCCCGACTCGCCCAC
Organism: Rhodococcus ruitaii; assembly: GCF_055230935.1. Taxonomy (NCBI): domain Bacteria; kingdom Bacillati; phylum Actinomycetota; class Actinomycetes; order Mycobacteriales; family Nocardiaceae; genus Rhodococcus; species Rhodococcus ruitaii. The sequence continues at coordinate 441,644 of NZ_JBUYWC010000002.1, forward strand.
GTCTCGGAATCTGGTGATGCTCAACGGATTCTAGAGCTATCCGAACAGAATCGGTCACTGGCCGGACAACTCGCCGACCGCAACGAGGAACTCGACGCGGTCCGCCGGCTCAACACCGAACTCACCCGACGAATCAACAGCACAGAGCAGAGCGCTCACCTCGGCCGACGCCCGGCACATATTCCGTCCACGCGTGAGACAGGATGCGGCGATGACCTCAGCAGCTGATGAACCCGGATCGCATCGAGTGAACGACGACGAGCCCGCCGATTCCGACGACGACCGCATCACCGAGGTAGAGGAACTTTTTGCAGACCTCGACGGTGTGCTCCCCGCGGAGATGACGCCCCTGTTCTATGAACACTCCTACTGGGAACTCATGCTCGCCGTGCGGGACCTCCTCGACATCCTGCACCGCGGCGCCGGGAAGTGACCAGGCAGGGGATTCCACGTCTGGCAGCCAAGGACATTCAGGAACAACCCTGGCGAGGGGCGTCATTCAGGTCCGAGCGTCGGATACACACTCAGCCCCGCGTCGATGAGCCCTCCCATCGACGTGGGGTCGCTGGCCAGCCTGCGTTGGGTGAGGAAGAGTACCGAGAACGGGTCGTTGACCAATTGCCGATCGAGGCCAGGACGAGTCCATCTGCCGCATGTACTTGAGGTTGCTGCGGGACAGTCCTCGCATCTGAGGAAACGCCGACCGCAGGTCGTCGGCGAGACGATCGATGACCTTCGCGCCCCAGCCCTGCACGTGTTGGCGTTCGACGATGGCGTCTCCGATGTCCCAGTACAGCAGCAGTAGTTCGGTGTTGACCACCCGTGTTGCCCGGATCCGGGCGCGCTGGACCTGGTGTTTGAGCTGGTCGAGGAACTGAGGGTAATCGTCGGGCAGTGCGGCGGTCGGATCGGTCACCGCACCATCGTGCACCGAGTCGACCGTGTCGATCCAACGCCATCAGCCTCGCTGAACTCAACGTTCTCGTCGACCAGAACGACCGGCCGATGCATACCGGCGCATCCGGCGGCCGAGCCCACACCATCGGTGTCGTTCGGTTAACGCACTCGTTTCGCCAGATGGATCAGTGCGTAGCCGACCGGGGTCGGGGTGCGGTGCGTTTCCCGGTACCCGAATCGGGAGTAGAGCCGCAGGTTGCGCTCACCGGTGAACAACCGCAGATCGGTGACCTGCTCCGGCAACCGCTCTTCCACCACATCAAGCGGTCGACTGCCCTGGTCCCCGGCCCTGCAGGTCGGGGGCCACGACCAGCCGCCCCTGCTCAGGCGTGAACCGTAATGATGCGCAACACTTGGTCAGCGCGTCCGGCGGACCAGCGTACGGGCATGACCGTTGGTCGGGGATGCCGTGCGAGCGCGGCCATAGGTGAAGAGCGCTACGCCGTACGAATCGGCATAGTCAATCGCATCCTGGTTGTATCCGTCGCAGCTGAAGTAGAACAGTTGGTCGCCTCTGCCGCGGGTCGACCTTCATCAGATCCATCAGAGTGAAATGTCCTACCGCCCCACGGGTGACCCGTATCCCCGCAAGCGCACGGTCGACGAACAGAACCATGAACTCGCCTGGTCTGTATCCCCTCACCATGTTTCCGCTGCTGAAGCCGAGCTCGCGCATTCGGAGTTCTGCGATCTGGCATCCGACTTCGAAGTAGTGGTGCTGCCGCTCAAGCGAAGCTTTCCGTTCGGCCTCGTAAGGCGTAAGGGCTTTCGTTGACTTGGCAGTAGATCTTCCTGTCGTCTGAGCTGTTCTTCGAGGTGTCGCAAGAGTACGAGCAGACAGGTTTACCGGTCGGATTACGCCTGCATCGTCAAAGGTAAACAGGGACATTTCATGCTCGTCGGCATAGCCGATCGCGCCCCGCGCGTAGCCAGACCGAGCAAAGAACAGCACCTTCAAGTGCCGCTGATTGCCGCGTGCCCCGAACAAACGTTGCAGTTCTGGGGTTCCGACCGGCGGGTGTTCCCGTTCTGAGCATGCAGCACGGCGATGGCGGCGGAGAGTTCCGCGTCGCTCATGGCTTCCCCTGCGGCTGCGACGATGTCGCCTTCGAGGTGCCGCGCAGAGGGTAGCGGTAGTGCCTTGGCCGGGCGGGGAGGGCGACAGTCCCTCAGGCGAGCTTGTCGGCGGTGCTGAAGGTGCGTCGCCGCCGGGGGCCGTCGGCGCGGGGGTGCGAGGGGTCCATCCGGTCATTGTCCTCGACCGGAAGCATGCTGGAAATTGTCATTGTGGGGTTGATCCGTATCTCACCCTGCAGGCGGGGTTTGCTGTGAACCGTTGGACTCAACTCACCCTGACACGCAGGGCTGTCGTGGGCACCCGATAGTCTGCTGAGAGTCGGGTGAGCCGGGAGGGAATGGATGGCGGAGCAGGTCGGTAAGCACTTCGTCCTGTTGGATACGGACAAGCGTTCCGGAGGACTGTCGATGGTCCGAAAGGGCATCGACACCAGGGACGGCTCGTCTATCGCCGTAAAATTTGTGGTCGGCTCATCCGATGAGTTGGCGCGGAAGGTCTTCGATCGTGAGGTCCGTGCACTCAGGAGCCTCAGCCACCGGAACATCGTCCGCTTCCGTGACGCGGATGTCGATGAGACCGGGACCTACTACCTCGTACTCGACTGGGTGGATCGGGACCTTAACGACTTGCTCAAGGATCCGCCGTGGCAGGGATGGGACGATCTCTACGACGCAATCGCGAAGCCCATCGTCGATGGACTTGCCTATGCTCACCTGCAGCAACTCGAACACCGGGACATCAAACCCGGCAACATCCTGATCGACGATTCCGGCGCGCCGCTGCTGGCCGACTTCGGGATCGCGAAGATTCGCGGAGACGAACCGCACAGTGAGCTGACCGTGCAGCACTACCGCTCCGGTCCGTACGCACCCCCGGAACTTGATGCCCCCATCCCGTACGTGCGCGACGTCTACAGCATTGGAGTAGTGCTCCTGCAGTGTCTGAGTGACTCACCCATTCGGGACTTCCCCGATGTGCGGCGAGCACTCGAGTCGGTGAACGTGCGACCGGAAGTGCGTGCTCTGCTCGAAGCCTGCGTGAATCCGGAACCCACTGAGCGGCCCGTCAACGGAAGTGATCTGGCAGACAGGTTCAAGAGGATCGAGCAGCGGCGGATCGCCAGGCACGAGAAACCCCGAAACCTGCTGTGGCTGGACCTCACCCGCGCGGCTCAGAAGCACCTTGCAGGGGAACCGGTCGATCGGGCGCATGCCGCCGCCAAGTTACAGAAGGACGTGGCGGGGGAGGTGTTCGTGCGGTTCGGCACCGATCGGGAGACCGGTCGCCGTGACCGCAACATGCTCTTGCTGTTCGGTTCCGAGCATCGATACACCCTCAAGCCCGACGAAGGCAGTGCCCGCTTCAAGGTGACGGCAGCGCCTGCGCCGGAATTGGAAGAGTTGGAAGGAGGCCGCAAGCGAAGCCTGGCTTTGCCACCGATCTTCAGCTGGACCGTTCGGCAGCCGGTGAACCCGGCCCTCAGCGAGCGCGCTCGGGACACCCTGCTCGAACTGCTTGAGGACTTCTACGAGCGCCAGGACCACCCAGCGACCGAACTCGGCGAGCAGGATGGAGACGAGCTCTTCGAACTCTGGCTCCGCGTCCTCGATGCCCGAGAAGACTTGACCCGTGGAGAACACCAGCCGCTGAACTACAAGAAGGTCAGCGTTGACGGCCGTCGGAGCACCTTCACGCTGACCGAGGCACATGAGACCGACCTTGTCGGTACGGATTGGCAGATAGTCGACCAGCAGTCCAGCCGTAGATTCGGTCATGGCGAGATCATTGACCAAGAAGCCGACCAGCTCACCCTGCTCTCCAACAAGCCGCTTGTGGGATCGCCCCGGACGGCTACGCTCGTTCCGTACGATGCGCCGTCCGCGACTTCGCTTGATAGGCAACGCGGTGCCGTCACCGCGGTGAAGAAGGGTACGACACCAGGACCCGACCTTCGAGCCGTGCTGATTGATCCCTCATCCAATGCCGAGCCTGTGGCTGAAGAGGTCAGCGAATGGTACTCCGAGCTCGACTCGCTGAAAGAGCGAGCTGTCCAACTAGCCCTGGGTGTGTCGGACGTATTGGTTATTCAAGGACCACCCGGAACGGGTAAGACCCGCTTCATCACCGAGACGGTGATTCAGCTGCTCAAGAGGAAGCCGGACGCACGCATCCTCATTGCGTCGCAAACCCATGTGGCCGTGGACAACGCGGTCGAGCGGCTGCACCAGGCCGGAGTTCGCGGTCTCGTTCGTCTCGCGGGTGCAGATGAATCAGTCGTCCAATCCGGTGTGCGTGATCTTCTGCTGGACAAGCAGATACGGCGTTGGGCCGATGGTGTTCGGTCCCGTGCTGAAGCCAACATCATGCGTCGAGCCACCGAACTGGAGCTCGAACCGGATCACCTCAAAGCAGCGCTGATTCTGGGGCAACTCGCCGCTGTCTCCAAAGACCTCGAACTGGTACAAGAGCATGTCGCGAACCTGACTTCGGCCGGATCCGATTCGTCGGAGTTGCTCACGGTGGTCGAGGACGGAGATCCCGCCGAGCGGTATCAGTCGAAGCTCGACCAGCTCTCGGACCGGCGGCAGGACCTCGCCGAGCAGGCCCAAGCCCACCTGGTCGGTGATCTCACCATCTCAACCCAGATGGGGAGCGCCGAAGCGCGCCACGCGATCGACGCTCTGGTCGGCGATAGTCCACAGGCTCGCGAGTTGCTCCAGAGGTGGGAACTCCAGGCCACCTGGCTGGAGCGAATCGAGGTCGAGCAGGACAGCCTGACATCGATCTTCCTGGCAGGAACGTCCGTCCTCGCAGGAACCTGCACCGGATTCCTCCGCAACAGGGCGGTCGGCCAACTCGAATTCGACCTCTGCATCGTCGACGAGGCATCCAAGGCCACCCTGACGGAAGCACTCGTGCCGATGTCCCGCGCGAAGCGGTGGATCCTGGTCGGTGACACCCGGCAACTACCTCCTACGGACGAAGAACTCCTCCGGGACACCAAGGTGCTCAACGAGCACGGGCTGAGCGCAGATGATGTCACGGAGACACTGTTTCAAAGGCTCGTCGACCGCCTCCCCGAGCATTCCCAGCTCATGCTTGAGGAGCAGTATCGAATGGTTCGCCCCATCGGCGACCTGATCTCGACCTGCTTCTACGACGGTCGGCTCCGCTCGCCCCGCGCCGAGGGCCTGAAAGGCTACGACAAGGTCATGGGGCACACCGTGACGTGGATCGACACCGGTCCGTTGGGTGAACGTCGCCGGGAGCAGGGAACCAACAGTTTCGCCAACCGTGCCGAGGCGAAGCTGCTGATGTCGCAGCTGGACACCATCGACAAGGCGATCGACGTCGGCTTCATCCAGCCTCCCGACGACAAGCGACTGGAAGTCCTGGTGATCGCGCCCTACAAGAGCCAGGTCGAAGAGCTTCGGCGTCGGCTTGCGCCGAAGTCGTACCGGCATCTGACTACCAGCGTTCTGTCTGTCGACGCGGTGCAGGGACGCGAGTCCGATCTGGCACTCCTTTCCTTGACCCGAAGCAACCCACAGGGTCGGCTCGGCTTCTTGGGGGCGGATTACTGGCGCCGCATCAATGTCGCACTGTCCCGGGCGCGCTACGGGCTGACGATCATCGGGGATGCCGAGTTCATCCGGGGAACGGACGGGGCTCTCCGGACCGTTCTCGAATACATCGAGCAGCACCCCGTCGACTGCGAAGTGAGGAAAACGGACCGTGACTAGGCAGTTTCAGATCCTCCAACGTCGGTTCGGTGACGCTCGTCCGGGTCTGCAACTCATCGCTGTTGAAGACGCGGCGATCCCGGTGACGGTCGTACGCGCTGACGTGCTGGCCCAGGAGAAAAAGGAACTTCCGATCACCGAGGAGTTCACCCTGCGATTCGTCGGCCTCGGTGTCGACACCCCAGAGGAGATCGCTGCCTACCTGGGTCTCGAGCCGACGCACGTCTTGGACGCCTCCGCCGCGCAGCTGAGCGAGACTCGTTTGCGACGTCGCCACTCCGGCGGCCGGCTCGCACTGACCCAGCTCGGGACCGAAGCCGTCCGGAACCTTGCGGCGACTCAGCCGGTACTGCGTCAGTTGCCGGTTGTGTTCGATCGGTTGACGTGGACTCTCGCCGACTATCCGAAACGCGCGCTGATCAGTAAGAAGGAGGCCCAAGAACTGGGCATGACCATCCTTCCGGCAGAACGCAATGCGCGGATCGGACTCGACGACGTCACACCTTCCGGCTTCAACGCTCTCCTGAAGAACGACAAGGTCGACAAGATTCAGGTGCTGCGTATCCACAAGGTGATCAGCACCAAGCACAGTTACCTTCCGGTGCAATTGTTGGTGTACGGCGACCAAAGCCGGCGCGAGCTTGAGTTGGCAGTCTGCATCGATGATGACTTGGCGACTGAGCACGGGCTTGCCCTTGACCGCATCGAGGCGGTCAAGCGGCTCGGGCTCACGATCGGAGAGGCAGAACCTCGTCCGGTCCTCGACGAGGAGTTGGAATATCAGCGCACCAGGGACGTCGAGCCGGAGGCAGACGCAGCCGACGAGGTTGACCAAGCCCCGACAGGCAATGGAGCCACGTCCCTGGTCCGCAGTGTCAGCGTGTTCGAGCATGCTGATTTGCTCGCCGAAGCCCTCGACACCGCCAAAGAACGGCTACTGATCATCTCGCCGTGGGTTCGCAGTGCGGTGGTAACCACTGACTTCCTTGGGAAGCTGGAACGACGACTCAGGGCAGGCGTTGAGGTTACCATCGCCCATGGATACGGCATCGACGACTCGGGGTCGGACGAATATGCTCTGACTCGGCTCAAGAACCTCGCCTCCCGCTTCGACGACAAGTTCACCTTCGTGCGAGTGAAGAACACCCACGCCAAGATCCTCATCTGCGATGGGTACTGGGTCAGCACCAGTTTCAACTGGCTGTCCTTCCGGGGCGACCCCGACCGGACCTACCGGATGGAGGAGGGAACGTTGGTGAGCATCCCGAGCCGGGTTCAGCAAGAGTACGAGCGATACCGGGCACTTATCGACGACCAGCGGCTCGTGTAGCGGCTTCACGACTCTCAAGGTGCTATCGGAGGGCCCGTCCCATCCCGATTCAGATGCGCGATGATGTATCCGATGAACGAGGCGGTGGCCGTAGGTCGGCGCAGCATAGATTATCGGTAAGTAGAAAATGGTGCGGCAGTGAAGGATTGTGAGTGAGCAACTCGGCTGGCAAGTCCGTGCCAGCTTGGTCACGTCTTGCGCATATCGGTGCGCACGCCGGCGCCGGACGCGTTGACTTACGCCCCGATCCTAAGGATCTAGGCCTTGTCGAGGTGCACGCATCTTGCAATCGGGTCTGGACCTACAGCCGCGCCGATTTCGAGCCATATATGGACGTCGAACTCAAACGGAGCCAGTGGCGCGAAACGTGCGCACTCGCCGGATCGATGGCTGAATCTCTGATGCTCAGCGCCGCCGCCTACGTCGAAGCGGTTTGGCACAGCAAACTGCTCGAAGCTGACGAGGAGCCGAACGGAATGGCAATTGCGCAGCGGTACTTGGCGGACAGCGCCGTCGACACCGCAGTGAGCGTCGGACATCGGCTAATCAATTTCGTGGTTCGCGTCGCACGGACCGTGCCAGATACAGCCGCAACGTTGGGTCGCGTAAAGAAGTATGAGCAGCTCGGGCCACACTATGTGCCGTTCAGTACCGAGGATCGCGGCGTCTGGCTGTCTTTGAACGCATCGGAAATTAAGGTACTGCGACGGGTTCTTCCGACCTGCCACGGTAAAGCGCTCGATATCCTGAGGATGTCCCGAGTTCCGTGGAACTTCGGTGGCGGCCCGATGAGTATCAGGCTGCGTTCACCTGATTATTGTGCACTATCGATGCGACGGTTTCAGCGAACTGGCGCTCCAGTGCGGCGCGGAGTGTCGGCAGGTGCCGGTGACCATTGACGCGGCGGAACTGCTTGCCGGCCTCGACCATCCCGGCGGCGCACCAGCGCAGCGCCATCTGCCCGTCACGCCAGCGTTTGACGTTCCTCGCGTGCTCGCGGCACACCGAGATCATCGACTCGATGGCGTTCGTCGAACGGAGCGTACGAGCGAGGGTGGACGGCACACCCAATCGCAGCACGGTGAGCATCTCGTCCATACCCTCACGCAGACTGGCCGCCGCCCCAGGATGGGTACGGTCGAGCTCCGTCGCCAGCGCCCGCAGCGCAGCCTCGGCCTCGAGCGCCGAGTCCGCATGGTAGGCGTCGGTCATCTTGCGGCCCACACTACTCCGAAAGCGCTGCGGTAAATGGTCTTTCACGTTCCGAATCTTGTGCAGCTGGCAGCGTTGGATCACCGGCTTGTCGAGCACGTCGACCACCGCCTTGCGCAGCGCCTTGGATCCGTCGAGACCGACCAGCATCGGACGGGTGACGCCGCGGCCGCGTTCCCGCAGATCCACCAGCAGCCCGGAGACCAGGGTGGCGTTCTCGGTGGAGCCCTCCACCAACGCGAGGGGGTGCTTGTTCCCGTCGAGGTCGATGCCCAGGGCGACGATGCAGCATGATTCGGCGAAGTGCACCCCGTCGATCATCAACGCGACCAGGTCCAGCCCGGACAGATCCTTCGACAGCAGGTCGGCTAGGGCGGTCTCGGTCATCGCCACGAACTTCCGTGATACCGCTGACTTGCTTGTCGCCGAGGATGTTTCGTTCACCCGTTCACCGACCGGTTCGAGGTCGACCGGATAGCGGCGCGTCGACAGGCCGGCGAGCATCTTCTCCATCGCCATCCTGCCCAGGATCTCGGTTGAGCTGAACAACTCGTACGAGTCGATCGGGAGCTCACCGGATCCGTCGGCGGCCCGCACCCGCGGCCGGGTCACCGGCACCCGCCGGCCACCGAGGGTCACCGAGCCGCGTTCACGGCCGTGTCGTACTGCGGTGCGGGCCTGGTCGTGGCGGCCTTTCGGGCCGGCCAGTGCGGTCACGTCGGCGTCCATCAGGGCCTGCATGACCTGCAGGCCGGCGCCGACGGCCAGGAGCAGTCCTTCCTGCATGTTTTCGGTGATCTCGGCTATCGCCACACTCACCTGTTCCGGCATCACGGGTGGTGTCGCGTGCACGGGTTGGTTCTGGCTACTCTTGCTCATGGCGGTCCCTTGCTGTTGGTGTGTCTTGGCAGACGCCCGATACCTACCACACGGCAGGTTTCGAGCTGGGGACCGCCACCTCAACTTCCACGAGACCCGGGACAACCTCCTTCGGAATCGTCGGCATCGTCATGTTCTTCACCGCCGTAGACCAGCTCGGAAACGATCTCGACCAGATCGGGACCGATCTACAGGACTACAGCGATTGCATCAGTGAGGCAGAGAATCTCGACGAAATGAACCTGTGCGAGTAGCCACAGTTTCGGCTCTTCACGCCGCCTGAGCAGCTCGGCAGGGACACCTCACCGCCCTGCCGTGCTCGTCGTCGGGTAGCCACCCGTACTCGTCGCACTCCCCGCACTTCGCCGGTCGAATCCGTGGAGCGGACAGGCCCTGCCACATCGGTAGCCACGCGTGCGCGTATCGCATCGGATCGCTGGGGCGGTGCGCCGCCTTCGCTGCGGCCACCAGTGTCGGGACGCCGTGCATCGCGATCAACGTTTCGATCGCGGCTACGGCATCCGGTCTGAGGTACGCGAATGTTGCTGTCAGGCCGGATTCTTTACATGCCGCCGCCAATCGGGCGACCTCGGGACTGTGCGATGCGTTCGAGACCCGGGACGTGCGGTTGGTTTCCGTCCTTGGTGAATCAATACTTAAAAGACCGCCTGACTCTCCGACGTCCGCGTTGCCGCGGGTCGGATTTTCAGGCCCCGGCTGGACATGCGGCTCCTCGTAGATCGTCTGAATGGTGATCCACTGGCCGCGCTCGTTCTGGATCTTCTCGCGGATGAGGTAGCCGAGTTCGGCCAGCTCGCGCAGAGCGGAGCGGATCGCGTCGCGCCCTTCCTTCGGCGACTGGCCTGCGATCGAGTCGGACCGGGTACGCCAATCGTCCGGTTTGGACAGCAACCAGATGAGCACGCCACGGGCGCGGAAGGACAGACGCTCGTCGTTGATGACGGCATTGCTGAGGATGGTGAAGTTGCTGGCCAGGCGCGGTCCACGACGCACACCACCAGCCAAGGTATTCTTGGCCACGTTCGACTCCTTGTAAGTCGGACATCCGGCCCGTCGGGAGCGGCAACTCCTGGCGGGCCTTCTTCACTTGTGACGCCACGCGGATCGGTGACGATCTTGGAATCTTGGCATCGAATAGCGCTCGATGCAAGAAGAATCGTCAATATTGTGCGCGAGCAACGTGTTTGGGTATAGAACCGTGAAGCCTCGACTGTCGATGCCGAGTCTGCGAGTCAACTACCCGGAGCGGATCATCGACCCCACCGGAATCAACCGGCCGCTCCTGAACCCGAGGTTCAGGCACTCTTCCAAACGCTCACGTGTTGGTCCCGTCAACCGCCGTTGGTTGAAGATGGCGAGCGTTTCTCGGATGAGCGCCTCGACGCCGAGTTCTCGTCCCTCGCACGCGAAGCTCATCGTGTTGAGGATCTCCTCCGGTGCGATATCGCTGACGGGACGAGTGACGTCGTCGGGTGTCTTACGGAACCCGCGCCAGTCGGCCTTGTTGATCTGCCGAGGCCATACGAACGTTCCGAGCGGAGTTGTCGACATCAACTCGGTCGGCACACAATCGACAACGAATTCTCTACGCGCCGCCGACACTCGGTCGAAACCGAACCGCCTCGCAACGTCTCTTGCCAGCCTGTCCAGCAGGATCGGACCTTCGATTTCCACCGTTTCACGCACCGCGTCGGTGATGATCCGTCGTATCGACGCGGAGTTGACGCGGTCGAGATCTTCGCGTTCTCCGAGAGGCGTGCTCGGGGCGCAGGTGTATGCGACACCTCGACCGTGCCAGTCGCGTTCGGTGGAGGACGGCACCACATCTTCGTCGAAGTGAAGTGCCGGGGCAGGCATCGTCGCGGCACCTGCGACGAGCTCGCGCTGTTCTTCGAGGGCCGTGCCGGCTACAGGCACCTGTTCGGGCTCGTCCTTCTCGAAGCAGAGGTCGGCCAGCACCTCCAGGTTCTCGACGACGAGTTCTTCGGCAGCGCGCGCTTCCGCCTCCGCGATCTCGATCGCGCGTGCTTCGGCTTCCCTTGCGAGCTGCTCTTCGTACTGACGCCGGCGTTCGCGCGCAGTATCGACAGCAGCATCGATGCGGTCGAGTACCGCTCCGGGATTCTCGATCCACTCGGGAAGCCACACCCGCACCGACGAACCCCAGTGCATCAGAGTTTCGAGCAAGCGGGGAGTGAGGTCGCGGTCGGACACAGTTGGGCGACCGGCCCAACGCGGGCCGTCCAGCATCACCGCGACCTGCCAGTGAGCGGAATCAGGCTCTCGCACAACGATGTCGAGAACGAACTCGGACAGGCCGTAATTCGTGGCGACGTCGTACCCGCGGTCGGCGAGGGCCGCGCAGATGCTGCGCTGGACGGCGTCGACGTTGTCGTTCGTGGTCACCGACGGGCTGGGAGCCACCCGCTGCGCCGCCATCTCCAGGTAGCCACGCAGATGCGCGAGTCCCACAGACTTGGTGCGCGACAGGTCGATGTCGGACGGATCGAACGACGTGAAGATGACGACCTTGCGACGCGCCCGCGTGATGGCGACGTTGAAGCGTTTCTCGCCACCCGACCGGCTCAACGGACCGAACTGGAGCGGAAGCTGGGACTCACCGGGCTTCTTCGAGAACGCTGTGGTGAAGAGGATGACGTCGCGCTCGTCGCCCTGGACGTTCTCGAGGTTCTTGACGAAGATGCCCTCTTCCTTGTCCGGACGGAGCTGTTCGCGGACGAGGGGGTCGTCGCATGCCTCCAGGAGATCCTGAACGAGGACGCGTTGCTGGAGGTTGAAGGTGACAACGCCGATGCTCTGACCCGCCAGGCGTGGGGTTGCGAGCCGGGTGCGGATCTCCTCGACGATGGCTTCTGCTTCGACGCGGTTGGTGCGATACCCCTCCTTGCGGTTCTCGCGGTTGAAGTGGCCATCGACGCGTCGCCACTCGACACCTGCCGTGTCGTCCCCTCCGGGAGACGGCAGGCTGGCGAGCCGGCCTTCGTAGTACTTCTGGTTCGAGAAGTTGATGAGAGTCTCGTCTTGGCTGCGGTAGTGCCACGACAACCACAGGCGTGGAACGCCGGACTCGACACACTCGGTCAGGATGCTCTCGAGGTCTTCCGGGACGATCGTTCCGTCTTCGTCCGCCTCGTCGTCATCGACGGCGCTGACCTGGCCGAACGTGGACGGTGGCATCTGCTGTGAATCACCGACGATGACAGCTGCGCGGCCCCGGCCGAGCGCCCCGATGGCCTGCGCGACGGTCACCTGGGACGCCTCGTCGAACACGACCAGGTCGAATGTGGCCGAGCCCGGTGGGATGAACTGAGCCAGCGACGTCGGGCTGACGAAGACGCAGGGCGTCGCGGCGAGGATGTGGTGTGAGTACCGAGCCATGAGGTTGCGGAATGTCGCGCCGCCGCGTTTACGTTCGAGCGCCCGGCGCAGTTCGCCGACTTCACCCTGCAGCGCACCGGCCTGGAACGGCCGCCGCGACAGCAACGTGGCCGGCAGCGCCTTGACCTGCTCGTCGCGTAGTGCCTCTGCACTCCGCACGAAATCCGAGATCTCACCGTCGCGCAGGGCGGTGGTGAAGTTGACGACGCCGGTGGTACGTCGCCGCTCCTCGAGTGAAGCGCGCGCCGCGCCGCGGATGAATGCGACCGGCGCTTCTGCCGCCGGAATCCGTCCGGTGAGCAGGGCTTCGACGAAGTCGTGTAGTTTTGCGTGACGCAGAGGTTCGAGATATGCAGACATGCGTGACCACGCGAAGAATCGCTGAGAACCGCCGTACTGCGCCTCTTCTCGCACGGCGCGGTTGTCTCGCTGCCATGCCGTGAGCCAGTGGTCGCCGTTTGCCCAACGCGCTACATCGGCATCGGACGTTCCGAGAGTTGAACGCACGCTCACCCAGGCGCCGGCAGTTTCGTCGAGCGCGCGAATCTCGTGCTCCGTCAAGAAGCCGACGGATTCGAGCTCCTTCCACAACCCCGGTGCCTCGTCGACGAAGCGGATGGTGTCGTCGATGTATTCGAACACCGGCCGCAGCTCGTCGGCGCATGTGGGAGCGAGCGGATTCCAGGTGGCCGGAGCAAAAGGGCCGAGGAGATCGCGCACGGCTGTACGGAGGTGGGAGACCTGCTCGCGGGCCATGGGGATCATCCGCAGCAACGGAAGCACGGCCTGGGGTGCGAGGTCGGCATCCGGGTTGGCGAACGGTGCGAGGCTCCGCTGGAACTGCTCGGCCTTCTTCTTCTTGCCGAAGAGACCCTTGTCGCACTCCTCCGCCTCTGCGATGAAGAAATCGACGTCGCCCGACTCCAAGAACATCGGAACGAAGGTGCGTAATACGGGCGCACAGTTCTGATGTGCGCGGTCGATGTCGACGAACAGAGCTTCACGTGCCGCAGCGAACTGCGGGTTACGCATCCACGCGAGGGTTGCCCCGTCGGGAATCTGACGGCCGAGCTGACGGCGTGCCTGGGGGAGCAGTGCGACGACATCGTCCGGTGCCTGCACCCGTTCGAGAAGCGCGCGCGTGCGGGAACTCGTCAGAGCTGCGTCGATCGCATCCGCGAAGCGGAGCACAGCGAGGGAGACGTGCTGGTCTTCGATTCCTTGCGGAATGGACCCGGCGAGCGACCATGGCGAGCCGGGGCGGATCTCCAGAGTCTGGGCGGCACGCGAGAAGAGTTCGAGGGTGTCGCGAACGGTGGCCCAGGATTGAGTGGGTCGCGCTACATACCAGCTGGGGATCGGAGCAAGCGGTCCGTCGCGGACCTCCAGAATCGACTCGAACGCCCGCCACAAAGAATGGTCGATGCCGTTACGGCTGTGGATCTTGTTGGGGTAGTCGGCGAGGGGTACCAACTTCGACCTGTATTCGGCGACCTTCGCGTCCCAGTTGTGGGAGTTGTAGTAGACGTTGTTGTCGATGGCAGCTTTGAGCTGTTCGCGAATTGCGCTCTGGCTCTGACTCTTGCCGTGTAGATCGAGCGTGAAGTTGCTCAGGCCGACCTTCGACACGCGCTTCTTGACCACGTCAAGCGCGGCCTGCTTCTCCGCCACGAACAACACGGTCTTTCCGCGTTCGAGCGCGTGAGCGATGAGGTTGGTGATGGTCTGGGACTTGCCGGTTCCGGGAGGGCCTTCGATGACGAACGTGCGTCCGGATGCAGCCAACGCGACCGCCCGTAGCTGCGATCCATCCGCAGGGATGGGGACGGGGACAGACGCCTCGTCCACTTTCGCACTGTCGAGGCTCTCGTCGCCGTGCGGGTCGCGGAACGACTCGCCGGCATGGTGCGTGAGGTGTCGGACGATCGGGCTCTGCTCGAGAACGTCCCAGTGCTCGTTGAGGTCCTTCCACATCCCGAAGGTGCCGAACTGGCAGATCGCGACGGTGGCAACCTCGTCGACCCGCAGGTCGATGTGGTTCTCGACGAGGGCCGCTCGGATACCGCGGAGCGCATGAACGATGTCGAGACCGCTGTCGTCGAGCTTCGGGGATTCGAGAGCGTCGATCGACACGTTGTGCTTGAGACGAAGCCACTCGACGAGACAATGGTTGGGGGTGGCCACCTCGGTGGTATCGACGGTGATCTGGAACGGCTTGCGCCCGGTTCCGCCGACGATACGGACCGGCAACAAGAAGAGGGGAGCGCGGGCTTCCGCACCCGTGGACGTTCGGTGGATGAGCGCACCGAGCGTCAAGTAGAGGTTGGCGCTGCCGGTTTCCTCGAGCATGGTGCGTGCCGTGCGAGAGAGTTCCTTGAACCGCTTCGCATACAGGTCACGCGAAATCGCCCCGTACATGCGGCGGTCGTCCGTGAGATAGGACAGCAGCACGTCGGATTCGATCTCGGACGCGCGCCGCGCACCCTGCAGTTCGTGAATCGACGCCAGTTCGTCGTGCGGGACGAGAGTGATCGCGTCACCGGCATGGATGATGTCGTCGAGCCACGGAAGCCCGTCCTGAGGTACATGAAGGTCGATGACCTGCGCCGACGGCCTCAAGTTCAACAGGCGGTTTCGGGTACTCAGATCGAGCAGAGCTCGCTTCCACTTGCGCACCCGCGCAGGCGCGTGATCGGTGGTGTCGAGGACTACGTCGTCGGCATTCCCACGGGACTTCAGCTCGTCGGGAAGGGCTAGGACGACGTCGTGAAGATCCGTCGGCCGAGGCTGGGGCTTGGGCGCAACGTCATCGGTCGAGAGCAGCGGACGGATACCGCTCTTCCTCGCCGCAGCGACATCGACAACACCGTTCAGCGTGTCGGGAGATGCAAAGTACTCCCGAGCGCGCTTCATTGCACTCTTGAAGTCTCCGGCGCCGGTCTGG
Organism: Rhodococcus ruitaii; assembly: GCF_055230935.1. Taxonomy (NCBI): domain Bacteria; kingdom Bacillati; phylum Actinomycetota; class Actinomycetes; order Mycobacteriales; family Nocardiaceae; genus Rhodococcus; species Rhodococcus ruitaii. The sequence goes on from NZ_JBUYWC010000002.1 coordinate 457,207, forward strand.
TCGTAGTAGACCGCATCCACGGCGACGGCCTTGCCGGACTCGACGAGATTGACGAGTGCGTTCGGTTCGGTGATGGTCGGATGAGGAAGGGAAACGTCGTCTCGTAGGAAGCCGGAGAAGGCATGACCGTCGACCATCCAGAGCAACGGTCGGAGCCCGGCAGCTTCGAGGCACGCGGCGTAGGTGACGGACAGGTCGATGCAGGTGCCGAAACTCTCGTCCAGGACCTGAGCGGTGGTGCGAATCTTTTGTCCGGTCTCCTCGAAGGACGCCGGAGGATTGATGTATCGGATCCCGCGGGACCGCAAAGATTCGTAGATGGCTGCGGCGATGAGCGCGGCTCGTTCCGGACCGATCTGGTATCCCTCGAGCGACGAACTCCCGGTGTTCGCACGCAGTAGCTCGGCAGCGTCTCCGAGGACCGACTGCACGGCCGACGTGTTGGGTTGGACGAACGCGGCCAGGGAGTCGTAGAAGATCGGGGCGTTGAACCACTCGTTGTGCGCGAGGACCTGAACCGGAATCGTCAGATTGATGTCCGGCGCCCACATCGTCGACACGGTGACCGCAATGGTCGCCGGATGCGCTTCGTTCAATGCACGCAGGTAGTGGACTGCAGGGACGAAGTCCACAAAGTCGTCCCAGTACGCGTCGGTGCCGTCGAGAAGTTCGCCGTCGTACGTCCGAGTCCAGACCGGCGCAAGTTCCTCACCGTTGCCGAGCATGCGGACCGTGACGGTCGTGTCGACCGCGCGCCTACCGGATGCGTTCGTGACGCGAAGCTCCGAGATCAACGGGACGGAGTTGTGGATCAGTGCCAGGTTGACTGCCGGGTGAGTGAGTATCCGGGCCCTGAGCCCGGACTGCTCGGCGGTCTTCTCCTGCCACAACGAGTCGTGTCTCACTGCTTCGCTCCACCCCTTCTGTGCACCTGCCGACGTCAATCGGCCGGAACCGACAGATCGCCCACTTCCCCCTATCGGAACAGAGCGGGCAAATGTGACACGCGCGGCATTGTTGCTGGTAAACAGGCTCAGCAGAAGAGTGCATACTGTTCCGCCATGACCGGATCGCACACCGAAGACATCCTGCTACCGAAGCGTCGTGTGTACGCCGCGGAAACGTGGGAGGCGCGGCATCGGGATGCATGGTCCTCGTTCACGAGCTGGCTTCGGGAGGAGATCTGGGACGTCCGCGGTCCGGCATCGATCGTGCTCGCAGTGGAACTCGGCGTGCGCACGATAGGAGTGGAGATCGAGTCGAGGCCGGGCGGACCGTCGCGCGTGGCCCTGCCGACTCGGCTGCTCACCGAACAAGAACTCGGACGAATACGTGCCTCATCTCTGTGGGTAGAGGAGTCGGTACGAGGGTCCGTTCCTACTCTCACGGAGCTCGTCGAGTTCCGCTTGAAAGCGGTCGCCGGAGTTTTCGGCGCACGCGACCTGTCCCAACTGGTCGAGCGCGTATTCGCTCTTCCTCATCCCGAGGGGGCGGCGGTGAGAATCATCGACCATACGACCGGACGTGTTTGCACTCGTCATTTCCGCCACCGTACCGTTCCCACCAGGGCGCGAGACCCGTCAGTACTCGCTGATGACAGAGAGTGAATTGAACACCGCCGTCATCGTGCGGAACCGCAGCGAGCTCGGAAGGCTGATTTTTCGTTCGCTGAAGAGGATGTTCGACGACAGGGTGAAAGTGGTGCATCCCGAGTCCTGGGAGATTTCACTGGGGTCGCAGGTGGTGCGGGTCATTGTCGGTCCGTCTCATCCTCGGGTACTGATCATTGCGCCGAAAATGCTCCGTCCGTTCGCCTTTGCGGAATTTCCTGAACGACGAGTGGAGATGTTGGTCAGCACGTCGTATCTGCGTTTCGTCGATGACGGACAGCACTTGTCCATCGTGATCGATATCCCCGCTCATCCATTCGTGCCGCGACATCTGGACGACGCGATCGGGCAACTCCAGGACTTCATCAACCGGTGCAAATCGGAATACGGTGCAGAAAAAGAGGGCCGAACGAGATACCAGGCCATTTATCAGGGAGGGTCGCCGAAGCCTGAAAAGAAGGCCGACAAGGACGACAAGGACGAATCCCTCCCATCCGCACTCCTGACTCTGATCCACCTCGACGAAGACGGAACGAGGGTGCTCGAACCCATCGAAGTCGCTCACGTGTGCAGCCACGACCGGGACGTCATCCTCGAGTACCTCCGGTTGGTGAAGGAACAGGAATTGGAATGGTCGGCGTCTGCTGACGAAGCGACCGCCTCTGGGGATGTCGAGGAGGCTGCCTCGTGCAACCACGAAGCAGCAGCTTGGGCAAACACATACCAACGCCTGCGAGCCGCCCTGGAGGTAACGGTGCTACCCGGGAGCGGAGGGGCTTGCAAGGACTGCGCCGCAAAGGCCGTCGAGTCGTAGGGGATCCGATCGAACGCGCGACTGCTCGTCACCCGTCTACGCGCAATAGTCGTGTACTGCCCAGGGACGCTGGTCAAGCGGCTGAAGGGAACGTTCCTGCCGATCGCGGAGTGTCGATGCTTCTCTGGGTCTGATGCACGTGCCGGTGGTGAGCCTATGGACCTGTAACGTTCGGCGTGTCAGCGCTGATAGAGGACATGACCGGCTCATCGAAACGAGGAGTACACGTACGTGATTCGCAAGTTGATGGTAGTGGCCGCTGCAACCACGGCGATCGGATTCGCTGGCCCGGCGACTGCGACTGCCGCACCGCTCGAAGGGCCGTGGCCGATCGCCCCTTGTTCGGCCAACCCCTTCGCCCTGGACTGCCTGGTCGGGGCGCTCTCCGATTTTCTGAAGGTGGGATCGTCCGATTCCGGTTCGGCTGGTTCGCTTTCGGCCAGCTGACTTCGTTTTCGAGAGCAAGGGCGCCCGACCTCGTGCAGAGGCGGGCGCCCTCGCTTGTGATGCACGCACACGTGCATCAGCCGGGCGGCTACGAGAAAATTCTGAATCCCGACCACCCTGAGCAGATGGGTCTTCTCCGCCGCTTCGGTTTCTGGTTTCGTGGTGAGGACGATCAGTGGCTGCATCTGATCCTCGGTGAACAACGCCTGGCAATCGACCTCGATCTCGCCGATCTCCCGGATGCACGAGGGTTTTTGTACGACGAACCTGCGCCCCACCTTCTGGTGGCCCCACAGATCGGCGAACTCGGGGTTCGTGCGCTTGCAGCGTGCGCACGAGCTCTCCGGGGGGAGAGGCTTGCCCGAGCACCGCGACGGCGGAGCGCAAGTTCGCGACGAAGGCGCTGGGTGATGTCCGATTGGAGTCGCGTCGCCGAAGCGTCCGGGGGAGTGCGCCTCACCGTGACGGGATATCTCGCCGCGGCGGGAACGGCGATCGACGTCGACGATGACACCGCGGGGCGTGATCGCTGGATGGGTGCTCGACGAGACACACTGGCTCACCGATGCTGTTCGTCCCGACGGCGACGTCGTCGAGTGGGTGCTCGGCGACGACCGTGAGACCTGGCTGCAAAGACCGGTTCTCTCCGGGGGAGGTACCACAGTGAAGTGTCCCTCTCCCGCGAGAATGAAGGTCGCAGACCCGCACAGACTCGACCGGGCAGGGAGACTAACGGGTTCAGCGGGATCGGGCGAACGATCAGGTCGCAGGGGAGTTTGTAGTCGGAGATGTATTGAGAGTTGGGTTGCCTCGGTCACGGGCCGGACCGGCTGGGCGCAGCGGGGGGCTCCGTAACAACTTCGCCTCCGCTGCCCGCCAGGGTTTCGCTGAAACCCGAGTCAACTCGTGGTCAAATAACAGACAATAGATTTCGGAAACGAAACATCAAGGGGGAAAGGTAATTCAAGGTCAACTAGCTTCCCGCTCCAGTCTGGTATGCGGGAGGGTCGGCGTTTGCGGGATGCGTGATGATCGAAGCAGCCTTGGGAGTTCATGCGACGGACTACAAGAACGATGAGGCTCGCTCCGGACCGCCCGCATGTACCGACGACGACATGGGTCGTGTGGCGCTCGGAAGGCTACTTGCCATTGTGACGTTGACCCCCGCGCAGGCCGCGTTGCTCGTCACGGATGTCGTCGATCAACTCGAACTCGCACACGGCCGGGGCCGTCCTCCGATCCGATTCCGAGACGGCGACGTGATGGTGTCCGACACCGGACAGCTCACGATCCGGTCCACCGGCGATGCCGGGTCCTGGGACGAGGTGCACGATGTAGCGGCGCGTCTGCTTCACCGGATCGCGACGAACTGCCGCATTGAGGCACTTGCAGACCGAGTGGAGGTAGCGCTTGCGGAATCGTCGGATCTCGTCGGCTTGACGAGACGGGTTCGTTACGCTGCCGCAACCGAATTCGACGACGTCGAGACCGGACGGAAACGGTCCCAGATCGCCGCGCTCGTCACGGCGCTGAAGGGGCGCGCTCCCGGGGAGGACGCTGCGACAGAACGGGGGGACGCGCCCATTCCGGAGACGAGGCGGTCGCGCGCCCCGAACCGGCTGCATCGGCCCGTTGGGAAGGTGTGGCATCGCAAGAGGAGGCGGCTGTCGAGGCGCCGGGGGATATTCGCGTTGCTTGCCGTCCTGATACTCGTCGGGATCGTGTGGGCGGCTCCCACCGCGTGGTCGGAGCTGAACCGGAGTTGGCGCACTCTCCTCGACCCGGTGGAATCGTCGATGGACGATCGGATCAGTCCGGTCTCGCCGCCGGCCGAGCCGCAAACCGGACCCGGGCCCGTCGATACCGCTCTTCCGGGCGCTGCCGGCCCGATCACGCAGGTGGCCGCGACCTTCGCGAACGGCCCCTGCGAGGCAGGACGGTCGTGCACCGTGCGGGTCGATGTGGGACTAGACCCCGCAGCGAGCGTGGGCGCTGTGACCTGGAATCCGACCGTGTACGACCGATGTACGGGCGCGGCGCGGCCCGGTGGGGACGTCACGATTCCGGTGCCGCCGGGTGCGCGGGAGGCATACGGCATCGGCAGCGTCGACCTGCCGCCGGGATCGGCGCTTGCCGTCGCCGCGGTCACCACCGTCCCCGCCGCGACCGCGTCCGAACCGATGTACGTTCCCAGCGAGAACGCAACCTGCTCGCCCGGGGGCCCTCGTGACGGCGGATAGACGACCCTCCGATCCGTGGCTCGTCACGGCGGCCGTCGCGCTGGTCGCCCTCGGGATGCTCAACATGAGCGCGACGGGCATGTCGTCGCTCGCCGTGCGTCACGCCGTGCTCGCTGTTGTGGGGCTGGGAGCGATGTGGGCGGCCTCGCGCACGCGGATCGCTGCTCTGAGTCGTTTCGGGTGGGCGTCGTTCGCCGCCTCAGTGGTGCTGCTCGCCGCGGTGCCGTTGATCGGGATCGCGACGAAGGGCGCTCAGCGCTGGCTGAACCTCGGTGTGTTCACCCTCCAGCCCTCCGAGATCGCCAAGCTTGCTCTGGTTCTGGTGCCCGCCTCGATCCTGGCCGTCGGGTACACGTTCGGCAGGTTCGTTCAAGTCATGGCCGTGTCGGCGGTGCCGATCGTGTTGGTTGCGGTGCAGCCCGACCTGTCGACCGCCGTGGTGCTCGCGGCCACCGTGCTGCTCATGCTGATCCTGGCGCGGGTGCCGATGCGGACCCTGGGCCCACTGTTCGCGCTCGGGCTTGTCTCCCTACCGCTGGCCGTGCTGTTCCTACGCCCGTATCAGCTGGAGCGGATCCACGTGTTCCTGTCCAACGACGCCGACCCGCAGGGGTCGGGGTGGGCCGCCTGGCAGGCGGACATCGCGATGGGCAGCGCGGGTTGGTGGGGTCTCGGACGGGAACCGGACTACGACCTACGATCCCAGTACCTGCCCGAGTCGGAGCACGACCTGGCATTCGCAAGTCTGGTGTACGGGTGGGGTCTCGTTGCGGGCATAGCCGTCGTGGTCGCGGTCGTGATCATCGTGTGGCGATGCGTTCTCGCCGCCCGGCTCGCACGGACCCGGGAAGGGGCGCTCGTCGCTGCCGGCGTCGGCGGACTGTTCGGGATCCACACCGCGGTGTCCGTCGCCCAAAGCCTGTCGCTGCTGCCGCACACCGGCATGCCGATTCCGGTGTTCAGCTACGGGGGCACCGCCTCGATCATCGGGTTCGTGTCCATCGGCCTGGTGCTGGCGGTGCGCCGCGACGGTGTGACGCGGCCGCTGTGGGTGACCGAACCCCATCGGAGACGGTTGCCGCGAGTCGTGCCGGTGGGGGCGCTGACGTTGACGGCGTCGCTGGTTGCGATGTCGGTGTTCGCGTGGCAGTTGCAGAGCGACCAGGGCACGGAACTGCGCGCGACCAGCGACACACAGATGCTGCGCTGCATCCGCCTGCCCGCCGAGCGCGGTCACATCCTCGATCGGGCCGGCGTTCCGGTCGCGGCCAATGCCGACGAGTACACCGTCGCGGTGGTCGCGCGGATGTTTGCCGAGCGAGACCCGGCGGTGCGTGACGAACTCGCGGCTCTGCTCGGTATCACCCCGGAACAGCTGGGGGAGGAGCTCCGGGGCAGCGACGGAGAGCTGCAGGTGACGCTCGGACGGGTCGGACCCGAGCAGGCCCGGGCCATCGTGGACGCCCAGCTGCCCTGGGTGCTCGTCTACCCGACGGGCCGCAGACACTACCCACACGGCGAAGTGCTGGCGTCGGTCCTCGGATACGTCGGGATCGCGGACCAGCAGGACATGCAGGCCTGGCCGAATCTCGCCCTCGGATCACGAGTCGGCAAGGCCGGGCTGGAGAGGCAGTACGACGCGCTGTTGCGCGGCGTCGACGGCAGGCAGTGCATGTATGTCGACCCGTCCGGGCATCCCGTCGGTACAGGGGAGCGGGTGGATCCGATTCGGGGCCACGACCTGCGGCTCCACCTCGATCTCGGCATGCAACAAGCCGCGACCGATGCGCTCACCCAGGCCGTGCGCAGCAGCGGAGGCGACCTCGGCGCGGCGGTCGTGATGGACGCTCGAACCGGGGCAGTGCTGGCCCTGGCCAGCGTGCCCGGCTACGACAACAACGTCTACGGACCCCCGGTCGATCCGGTCGCACTAGCGGCACAGACCGACAGTGACGGACCGGGCCGCATGCTCAATCACGCCGTCCAGACGGCCGTACCTCCCGGCTCGACCTTCAAGATCGTGACCGCCTCGGCGAACGCGGCGTTCCACGTGCTGTCGCCGGACGTAGCCCTCGCCGGCGGGGCGGCCTACACCTACGGCGGCCACACGTTCGCGAACTGGCAACCGATGGGACCGAACAGCCTGCTCGGGGCGATCCAGTGGTCGGACAACGTGTACTTCTACCAACTCGCCGACCTTCTCGGGCCGGAGCGCATCGCGACCACGGCCACCGAACTCGGGGTGGGCTCACGCTCGGGGATCGATCTGCCCAGTGAATCCGAAGGCTTCCTCGGCACACCCGAGAACGTCGGGAGTATCGGCGGAACCTGGTACCCGGGATCGACGCTGCTGATGGGAATCGGTCAGGGCACCGTCACCGCCACGCCGCTGCAGGTGGCGCGCTGGACGTCGGGAATCGCCTCGGGCGCGACGGTGACCCCGCAGCTCGCGGCAGCATATGGGCCCGCGGGCACTGTGCCGGTTCCCACCGCTGAACCGCGTCAGTTGTCGTTTGCGGGCGAACTCGAACCCGTGCGAGCGGGGATGCGGGCGTCGGCGTCGGCCGGTACTGCGGGCCAACTCGCGAGTCTGCCGGTGCCGGCCGCCGCGAAGACCGGTACGGCGGAGGATCCGTCGGCGCCCGGAAAGGGCCTCAATGCCTGGTTCTCAGCGGTGGTACCTGCCGACGCGCCCGAGGTCGTGGTGACGGCATTGGTGCGCGGTGGCGGATTCGGGTCGGCGACGTCCGGTCCGGTCGTCAAGGGTCTGCTCGAGCGTTACCTCGCGCAGCTCCGGATACCGAACCCCTGAGTGGTCAGGCGGCGTATGCGGCGATCACCTCGCGCCGCACCATGCATGCGGTTGCGCCTTCGGCGACGCAGGTGAGTGGTTGCTCGGCCGTCTTCACCGGCAGGCCGAAAGCCTCTTCGAGCAGTTGCGGCACGCCGCGCAGCATCGACCCTCCGCCGATCGCCAGGATGCCTTCGGACATGACGTCGCTGATCGCGCGCGGTGGCAGGTCGTCCAGGCAGGTCGACAGCGTCTGCACAATGCTCGTCGTCGTGGGCCGGATGGCGTCCATGATCTCTTCGGTCTCCAACGTGACGAGACGCGCGCGCCCGGTCGCGGCGTCGCGGCCCTCCACGACGAGCGATCGTTCGTCGGCGGTGTCGGGCGCGCCCACCTTGGCGCGCTCGGCGGTGAGTTCGCCGACGACGATCTTGTGTTCCGCGCGCAGGTACCGGAGTATCGCGCTGGTCAGGTCGTCCCCGGCGATGCGGCAACTGCGGTGGGAGAGGATACCGCCGTAGCAGAGGGCGGTGACTTCCGAAGTGCCGCCGCCGATGTCGACGACGAGGTGCGCTCGCGGTTCGAGCGGGTCGATCCCGCAGCCCAGGGCACCCGCAACCGGTCCGGGTATCAACCCGACCTTTCGCAGTCCGGCCTCATGTCCGACTTCGAGCAGTGCGCGACGCTCGAGTGGCGTGGCGCTCACGGGGGCTGCGATGACGGCCGTCGGACGAATGCCGTAGCGGTGGCGCGGGGCGACCTTGGCGAGGACGGCCGTGACGTATGTCCGTGCGGTCTCCAGATCCACGATCACTCCGTCGCATATCGGACGGACCGGCGCGATCTCGGGCGGCGTGCGGTCGAGGAGATCGCTCGCGTCCCGTCCGGTCGCGAGTGCTCGGCGTCGTTCCGTCGTTCGGACCATCATCAGCGACGGCTCGTTCAGGACTATGCCCTCGTCGGGGATTCCGACGACGGTGTTGGCTGTTCCGAGATCGATTCCGAATCCGCGCACGTCGGGCCTCCGGGAAGATTCCAGCAGGGGTGTTTCAGATGATGTGTACAGAGGCGTTGGGGAAATGTGGTGTATCAAAGCTACCGCTGTCGATTCGCTTCAGAGCGATGTTTGCCGGAATGATATTTGCGCTGCTCTACGGGCGCTCGGGAGGTGACCGGGGCGTGACCTTCGCTCACGGCCCCGGTGGGCGGAGCATTGTCGTCACCGGCGTGAATTATATTGCCCTGCAATATGAACAAACCGTGTCCGGCGTCGTCAGCAACGCGATTGTGTGGTTGGTCAGCGACGCGGCGCGCTATATCACCGGCGTCCAATTGCCGGTCGATGCCGGCGCGGTGATCAAATAAGCACAGATCGCCGTCACTCGTCGGCGTGCTCGTCTGCGGTCGCAGCCAGTTGGGGTCGGTTGAGCGGTTACGCTGCTACCGGTGCGCGACAACTGCATCGGACTGCCCGCCCATACTCGTCGTCCGGGAGCCATCCGTACTCGTCGCACCTCCCGCACTTGTCCGGCATCACCGCAGGCACCGACAACCCCTGCCAGAGCGGTATCCACGCCTGCGCGAACCTCATGGGATCGCTGGGTCGATGCACCGTTTTCGCCGCCGCGACCAACGGCGCCACGCCGTGCACTTCGAGCAGCGCGTCGATCGCCGCTGCCGCGTCGGGTTTGAGATACGCGAACGTCGCAGTCAATCCGGCATGCCGACACGCTGCTGCGAGGCCGGCGATGTCGGAATTCAAAGGGACGTTCGAAGAACGTGATGGGCGGTTGGTTTCAGTCTTTGGTGGATCAGTACTGATAAGAACGCCTGGCTTGCCGTCGTCCGCGTCGCCGCGGGTCGGATTCTCAGGCCCCGGGGTGATGGCAGGTTCTTCGTAGATGGTTTGGACGGTGCACCACTGGCCGAGTTCGTTCTGAAATTTCTCGCGCACGAGGTAGCCGAGTTCGGCGAGTTCGCGTAGTGCCGAGCGGATGGCGTCGCGGCCTTCCTTCGGCGATTGCGCGGCGATCGAATCCGATCGGGTGCGCCAGTCGTCCGGCTTCGACAGGAGCCAGATCAGGACGCCGCGTGCACGGAAGGAGAGGCGGTCGTCGTTGACGACGGCGTTGCTGAGGATGGTGAAGTTGCTGGCCAGGCGCGGTCCACGGCGCACACCACCAGCCAAGGTATTCTTGGCCACGTTCGACTCCTTGTAAGTCGGACATCCGGCCCGTCGGGAGCTGCAACTCCTGGCGGGCCTTCTTGATTTGTGACGCCGCTCGGAGTGGCGACGATCTTGGAATCTTGGCACCGTTCGTGCAGGGAAGGCAAGTGTTTGGTCGAATATCGCTTGGGTGCAGGGTCTTACGAGGTGTGCTCGCGCGGGGTTGTAGCGATACTTGCAAGGTTCCTCGCCGATCAGCGGCTCGCGTCTAACTCGCGACGATGGTGTTCTGCCGCCTCCAGATGAGCCAGCGACCTTCTCGCCTCACGAAGATGTACAGCGCGTTCATTTCCGGAGGATTACCGTCGTCGGCGTCCCGCTTCGTCGACCACGCGTTCTTCCTGGCGACGATGACGTCGGGGGAGGGGGCGGCGACATCGCTCAGGTCGTAGTAGGCCGTCGACTCGTTCAGGTAGCCGGCTGCGAGCGCGTCCTCCGAAGCCTTCTGGATGGCTGCCCGTCCGGCGAGGACGGCACCTTGTGCATTCACAACAATCGCGTCGTCGGCGAGATGGGCGTTCATCAGTGAGGCGTCGTTGGTGTTGAAGCCCTCCTGTACGTCGCGGACGATCGCCTGGATCTGCTCGAGGTCGTGGGGGGCTGGAGTGGTTGATGTCATGTATGCGACGGTAGGACCTCGAGTGAACTCGAGGTCAAGGGATGGCTGGAATGATCCGTGCCTTCCGATCGACAGACTGAGCCGACGGAGATCTGGAGGAGCGCGGAGGGTTATGACCGACACGAAGAACACATCGAGGACAGGCCGGTGCGTGGGCTATCTGATTGCGATCGTCGTCAACGCAGTGCTCCTGTATGCGATCAACGTCTGGCCGAGTTGGGAGGCCGTACCGTTTCTCACCGACGACACCACACAGGTACTGGGCTGGGTCAACGGGTCGATCGTGGCGGGTGTCGTCGCCAACGCCATCTACCTCGTGGCGGACCCTCCGCGGCTCAGGTCTCTCGGTGAAGTGGTGACGAGTGCGATCGGACTGTATGCGCTCGCCCGGATCTGGCAGGTGTTTCCGTTCGACTTCGGCGCGGAGGACGCCGTGCCGTGGACGACGATAGCCTGTGTTGGCCTGATCGTCGGGATGGTGGGCACGGCAATCGCCATTGTGGTGTCTCTTGTGCAGTTTGTGAGAGGCAGTAGGCGCTGAATCCGACGGGTACTTCTGTGTGCATTCGATGGGTACAAAGCCCCTAATTTATCCGCCGAATGACCCAGCTGCTGATGCCGAAAGCATCGCCGTGACCGGATCGATGCTGACTCTGCTGCTCGGCAAATTACCACAGGCTCCGCACAGAAACCGTCTCTACCAGGCACGGAGCAGTCGACTAGACCGCACGAACGCTGCCAGCGAAAATGTGCACAAGCGTACCGAAACCGCCCCTCACCTGCACAAACCAGGATTTCTCCGGGTCTGGTCCAGGCGGCGACTGTGATGTAGAACTATTTCGGGGGGCGACGGATCGTGATCATTCTTACGCGCAACCGTTGCCGATGGGCACCGCCACACTCACAGCTCCCGGGGGGCCGGGTCAGGTTCGATCCGGCTGGGATTTCGGAAAGGCCGACAATTTGCTGCTGCCGATGTCACCGACCAACTCGATGTTCCCGTTCGGCGAACAGTGCTGCCTCGACGAGGGATTCGGGGTCCTGTAATGCGCGACTCGTGGAGGGACGTCCACACGAACCGCCCCGAACCGACGGATTCTCGGTTCCGGTCGCACACGGTCATCGCGCTCGGCTCCGGCGTCCCGGCCGGCGCGCCGGCATTGGTACTGACCGGTTCACTCGCGCTGTGTGCGCTCGTGGCGGTACTCACCGTCGTCTGTGTCGGTCTTGCCGCGCTCATGATCTGACAGGTACGCGGCACGCCTGCCGTAGATCGACCGAAACCTGCTCGAATACAGAGGAGTTCATGTATGAATGCACCGCGGACGCCCGGATCTTTCCAACGCATGTCGCTCGGTGGCTCGATGAGCACCACGGAGATCAAGGCCCGCATCGAGGCCATGTATGCACACGACGACCCGCCACAGCATCCAGGCCGGCCGCCGCGCAAGGACGCGACTTCGAGGTGAGGCGCGAACGCGGCGTGACGAATCTCGCCCGCGTGCCGACGTACTGACCACCGGACTCGTCGGGACCGTAGCGCCGCTGGGGGCGCTACGGTCCCGACGTCATGACCCGCGCCGACGCTCCTTCCGCCTCGGCTCCCGCGCCTTGCGGACCGGGCGAACACGACCACTGATCCTCCCCGTCGATCAGAGGCTGCAGCGGGAGTGTTCCGGTGGAGATGTCAGATCGATGAGATAGTCGGCGACGATGGCGTCGACACAGTCGTTTGTGCCGTCGAAGGCAATGGTGTGCTGCTCGCCGTCGACGGTCAGCAGGCTACCGCCGAGAGTATCGGCCAGGCTCACCCCCGCCTCGTAGGGAGTGGCCGGGTCGCCGGTGATGGAGATCGTCAGTGTATCGGGCAGTCCGTCGATGTCGGTGGCATACGGATAGCTCAATGTCGGTTCCGCAGGCCATGATTCGCAGGGGTTTCGCGCTCCTTCAGGGCCGAGTCCGGCGTCGGTGAACGGTGCGACCTCCTGGATGCGGCGCTTGAGGTCGACTTCTTGTTCCGGAGTGGTGCGTTGTTCGTCCATGCAGTTGATCGCGAAATTCGCTTCGGGAAGGTTCGGGTACACACCGTCCTCGCTCCGGCCGCCGAACGCATCGGTGATGCGCAGCAGCGTCTCGGGAGCGCCGGAGCGTAATTCGGCGATCCCCTTGGTGATGGCCGGCCAGACCCGCGAATCGTACAGCCCGGCAATCACAGCGCTGTAGGCGGCATCGAAATCCATCCGGCGCCCGTCGGTTGTGATGATCGGGTCATCGATCAGTGGGCGGGTGATGCTGTGGAACACTTCGACGGCTTTGCTTGGGTCGGTGCCCAGCGGGCAGTCCGGCGACTTGGCGCACTCGGCTGCCATACCGTCGAAAGACCTTTGAAATGCAGCGAATTGGGTGATGCGACGTTCGGCGGTTCCCAGGTGCGGATCGGCGGCACCGTCGAGGACCATCGCCCTCACGTGGGCGGGGAACATCTCGGCATAGACGGCGCCGAGTCGCGTGCCGTAGCTGCGGCCGAGGTAGGTGAGCTTGTCGTCGCCGAGCGCGGCGCGTAGGACGTCCATGTCGCGTGCTGCGTCGCGGGTCCCGACGGCGGCGAGTACCTCGTCACCACCGGACCGCTGCGAGCATTGCTCTACAAGCGCGCGCGTGTCGTTCTCGGTCCACGACCCGGAGCCGGTGAGCACGGTCGTCACGGCTTCGCCTGCATCGGTTTCGGCGTCGGTGAAACAGTCGATGGCCGGTGTGGAGGCTCCGACACCGCGGGGATCGAAGCCGATGAGGTCGAAGTGCGCGGTGAGCGGGCTCTCTGTCAGAGTGGCGGCACCGAGCGCGGCCATGGTCATGCCCGATCCGCCGGGGCCACCCGGGTTGAGCACCAGCGACCCGACCGGTTCACCCTTGGCAGGTGCTTTGAGCAGCGCGATCTGGGCAGTTTCTCCACCCGGATCGTCGTAGTCGAGCGGCACTTCCAGGCGAGCGCAGCGTAAGCCGGGGTCGCTGGTGAACGCCGCCTGGTCGGCAGCCGTCGTGGCGTAACCATCGCATGCGCCGAACGCCAGTTCCTGGTCGTAGAAGCGTTGCAGTTCCGCCGAGGGGTCCGGTTCGGGTGGCTGCGCGTCCGGTGTTGTCGGCTCGGAACTGCATGCGCCGAGGGCAAGGAGCGTCGAGGCCGCAAGGGCGAGCACAGTCATGCGTGGTGGCGATGAGGGCACGCGTCGGTATCGAGGTCTGAACATGGAAAACGAGCTCCGATCGGGGATAGGACTTGTCAGTCGTCGTCGCTGTCGTCTGTATGACGGGCCAGTGCCACCGCGCGCAGTACGTCGAGTTGGGCGGGGTTGTAAAGTTCGGTCATCACTTTTCCGACGGTGTGCGGATCCTGTGTGGTTACGCTGTCGAAGGCGGCGGGATACTTCTCGGTCAGGGTGTCGACTTCGGGGATCATTCGTCGGGCCAGGTCTGCTCTTGCCTGGGCGTCGGCGTCGGCGGGCAGGGCGTCGAAGTCTGCGGTGGTCTGTGTGGCGGGGCTGCGCAACAGTTCGCCGTACGCATCGAGGTCGGAGGGGCTGAGCACCCTGGTCAAGTACGTCAGGAAGGATCGGTCGGCATCCGAGAGGTCGCCGACGTTGCCGGCGAGGGCCAATTCTGGCGGAAGGTCGGGCCTCGCGGAATGTCGCAGGATGAGCCCCAATTCCATCCGCGCACGCTGTAGCCGTTCGATGGTGGCCGCCAGCTCGGCGTCCAATGCCTGTAACGAGTGCACCGGATGCGTGATGTCCTCACCCATCTCGGCGACCTGTGCGAGCGAGAACCCGAGCGCGGTGAGACGTTTGATCTGCAATACCCGAACGAGATGTGCGACGCCGTATTGCTTGTAGCCGTTGGACGCCCGCGGCGGCTGATCGAGGATACCGATGTCGTGATAGTGCCGCACCGCCTTCACTGTCGTGCCCGCGAGTTCGGAGAGTTCGCGAGTGCTCCAGCCCATGCCGTCTCCTCTTCGTCGAGATTCCGTCATCGCCTCCCACCGAGATGTTCGGCGAAGTGACGTTCGACCGCACGGTAGAGCCGGTGTTGGTTCTCCGGGTTCGCGAAGCCATGCCCTTCGTCGTCGGCGAGGAGGTATTCGACAGGGACACCGCGGTCTCGCAGGGATCGAACGATGTTGTCGGATTCGGCTTGCACGACGCGGGCGTCGTTGGCGCCCTGCGCCACCAGCAGCGGAGTGCGGATCTTCTCGACCATGGTGATCGGCGATCGCGCGGCCATGTCTGCTTCGTGGGCGGGATCGTCGGGGTTGCCGGCATAGCGGTACCAATTGTTGGTGAAGTGCGCACGTGCGAACGGGGGCATCGACCGCAGGAAATTCGTCAGATCGGAGATACCCACATAGTCGACTGCCGCGGCGAAATGGTCGGGGGTGACCGTGACGCCGACGAGCGCCGCATAGCCGCCGTAGGAGCCGCCGAAGATGCCGAGTCGGTTCGGGTCGGCATATCCCTGGGCGACGGCCCAGTTGGTGGCATCGATGAGATCGTCGTGCATCGCGCCCGCGAATTCGCCGATAGCGCTGGTGATGTGCCGGCGCCCGTAGCCCGTCGAACCCCGGAAGTTCACTTGCAGTACCGCATAGCCGCGGTTGGCCAGTAGCTGCGCTTCGGGACTGTAGCCCCAGGTGTCATGGGCCCAGGGACCGCCGTGGACCAGCAGGACCAGCGGCAGGTGCCGTGGCTCGATCCCGACGGGGAGGGTGAGGAAGGCGTGGAGGGGCAATCCGTCTCGGGCCGGGAATTCGACGGCGTGCATCGGGGCCAATGCCGCCGGGTCCAGGTGCGGATACGGCCGGAACAACTCCCGGCTCTCCCCGGTGCTGTGATCGTAGAACCAGGTCACCGCCGGGTCGCGGTCGTGGACGAACGTGGCGATCCATCGTTGCTCCGACTCGTCCGAGGACAGTGTTCCGAGCACTCCGTCGGAGAGCGTGTCCAGCCGGGCGAAGACCTCGGCGAAGTGTGGATCGATGATCTCGATTCTGGGCCTGTCCCCGACGAACCGGGCGGCGATCACCTCGCCGGTGCGGCGGCTGGTGAAGGCGGTCGGTGGCAGTAGTCCGGGGGCGTGGACGCCCACAGTGCACAGGTCGTGCCCCTCCACGGCGCAGACCACTGTTTCCTCACCGGTGTCATGGGCGATGCGGACCAGTCGCAGGTCGTCGGAGTCCTGGTAGCTGCCGACCAGGAGTCCGTTGCCGTCGGGTGTGACGATCTGCGGGTAGACGCCGAGTGGATGCTCGGCGCCGCCCAGACGATGCAGGAGGCGTCGGTTGCCGGTTTCCCGGTCCACCGCGAAGATCTCGAGGGTGCCGTCTTCGGTCTCGATCGTTTCGAAAGCTGCGTATCCCTCGCGGTCGAGCAGTGTGCTGACGGTCGGTTCGGTTTGTTCGAGGTGCACGATCGTCTCGCCTGTGGCGACATCGACCCGGTAGGTGTCGATGAACATCGGTCGTTGGTTCATCCACACCAGCACGCTGCCGGGCGACGAGGGCAACGGTTCGACACCGAACACCCGTGATCCCGGTGGCAGCGGCGTCAGATCGACGGCGGGTGTGTCCGGGGCGTCCGGGTCCACCCGGTTCAGATGCCAGTCTTCGTTTCCGTCGGTGTCCTGCAGGTAGAGCAGCCAGCGGGAGTCGGCGGTCCAGTGGAAGGTCGAGATCCCGCGCCTGCTGTCGTGCGTGACGCAGACCGCGTCGTCGTGATCTTGGTGAATGTCGCGCACCCACACATTGCGTCGCCCGTGATGCGGTGCCAGGTAGGCCAGCCTGCTTCCGTCCGGCGAGAGCGATGCGGCGGCGAATTCCGGGTCGGCGAAGAAGTCCTCGACGTCGATCAATCCGGGCAAGGAATCGCCGGTCATCGGGGTGGGCATTTCGGACTCCGATCAGTAGCAGTGTCGTGTGCGGCACGGCGGCCGGTTCAGTGATGAGATCGGTCGACCGCTCACCACGACGAAACACCGTGCCCTTGGGACATGGTCAACCCTCGGGGCACGTGGTGTCCTCCTCGGGCATGATGCCGTCGACCAGATAGCCGGTGACGACGTCCTGGGCGCAGGGATTGTCGCCGAGGGCATAGACACCGTGTCCGCTGCCGTCGACGGTCAGTAGCCGGGAGCGCTCGCCGAACTTCTCGTCCAGCAGTTCACCGCCACGCAGTGGTGTCACGGGGTCGCGGCGGTTCTGTGCGATCAGGATGTTTGTCGGGCCCTCGTCGTCGATCGCCACCGGCGGCTCGATGGGTGTGTCCTGCCAGAACGCGCACGGCATGATGTTTGCGGTCGCAGCCCCGAAGAGCGGGTACATCGCGCGGTCTTCGTCCACTGCTCGCCGGTAGGTGTCGACGTCGTCGGGCCATTCGACGTCGTTGCACGTCACCGCGAGGAAGACCGACCAGCTGTTGTCTGCCGGGGATGGCGCCCCGTTGCCTGTCGGGGGCGCATCCGTGCTTGCCGGGGGCTCACCGGTGGGCGCGGACTCAGTGGGCTTCAGAAGGGACTGCCAGTTCTGGGCTGCTGTCTCGTAGGAGGCCGGGTTGTACAGCGTCACGAAAGTGGCCAAGCGGAACAGGCGGCCGTTGATCCCGTCCTTGGGGGTTCGATCGAGACGCTCGGCGATGACGAAGTAGGTGTCGCGCACCTGTTGCGCCGTCTCACCGAGGCCGTATCGATCGTGCTGTGCGGCAGCCCATTCTGCGAAGTCGGGGAACGTCTCCTCCATACCGCGCGCGTATCGGCGCATTCCCTCGTGATCGAGGTGGGTGTCGCCGATGTTGCTGTCGAGCACGATCCGATCCGAACTCTCGGGAAACATCGAGGCGTACGCGGCACCGAGCGCGGAGCCATAGGAGTATCCGAGGAAGCTCGCTTTCTCCTCACCGAGCGCTGCCCGGATGCGGTCCAGGTCGCGGGCCATGTTCGCTGTGTTCACATGGCGCAGTCGTCCGTCGTGGTCATTGGCTGCGCATCGTTCGGCGACTTCTTCCGCAGTGGCAGCCTGTTCGGCAAATGCTGCCTTGTCGGCGGCGTACGGCGGGACCGCGCCGTAGTACTCCAGGTCGTCGGTGAATCCGCAACTGATCGGCGAGGAGTGCCCGACTCCGCGGGTGTCCATGCCGATCAGGTCGTAGCTGTCCAGCACGCTCGGCGATATACCCTGAGATACAAGAAAGTTGGGCTGGTCCAGCCCGGTCCCGCCGGGGCCGCCCGGGTTCAGCAGCAACACACCTCGTCGTGCGTCCGGATTGTTCGACGGCAGCCGGGAAATCGTCAGGTCGATCTGTGCGCCCTCGGGATCGTCGTAGTCCAGGGGGACGGGCACAGTGGCGCATTGCAGCTGGAGCGGGCCCTCGTCGGGATTCTCGACACCGTCGGGGCACGCGCGCCACTGCACATCAGTCGAACCCGTCGGCGCCGTGCTGATGTGCGCAGGTGTCTGCGAACAGCCGGTGACGATCATGGTTGTCAGTGCAATGGCCGCGGTCGTGGTGCGAGGTTTCATGTGATTTCTTCCTGAGTTCGCAGGTCGAAGGGGATTCTCCGCTGGAACGGCGGAGATCAGCACGCTGTACTATTCACTGGGTGACCCGACGGTAGCACACTGTACTAGTACGGCGTGCTGGCAATGGAGGAGTGGGACGATGGAGCGGAATCAGGGTGGTCTCGACACGAAGGCCAGGATCATCGTCGCGGCCTGCGAGATGATCGACGAGGATCAGGCGTCGACGCTGAGCGTGCGGACGGTGGCGGCACGAGCCGGGGTGAGTATGGGATCGTTGCGTCATCACTTCCCGACGCAGCGTGCCTTGCGGGACGCCGTCCTCGAAACGATCTACGACGTGGTCGCACCCGACAGCGAGATCATGCACGACACGTCGGTGCCGGCGCGCGATCGGTTGGTCCGGTGCCTCCGGCAGGTCCTGAGTGTGGAAGTGGGCCAGCAATCGCGACAAGTCTGGATCAAGTTCTTCGACGCCTTCGTCGTCCCCGAACCCACCGAGGACATCCGAACCGCATACGTCGCCATGGCAAGTGAAGGCGAGCGCCGAGTCGAACACTGGCTCACGCTTCTCGCGGATGAAGGCGCGTTACCCAAAGGTGCCGTCACGGCGTACGCAAGGCTCCTGAATACTGTTCTCAGCGGCCTGTCGATGGAGCGAGCGCTGCCGTCCGATCACTCCATTCTTCAACGGGAAACTGAAATCCTCTACACCGCGGTCGATTCGATCCTCAACCCGCCCGCATGATCCTCCGATGCCCCGCGGTGCTGGTGTAGCGTTCCTCACGACGAGGGGGAAGTAGGCAAGGATCCGATTCGGTCGATGGCAGCGAAATCTCCTATATCATGCAGGGGAGAACGCCGCTGGCACGGCGCATGCTTTTCCCAAGGCACACTCGGCCGAAGACAGTAATGCGAGAATTCGGCCCCTTCCCGGGAGGACGAAGCATTGACCAGAATCAGCGACCCCCACAGCCCCGCTCCGGTATCACTCGCCGACCACCCTTTCCTTACCGGCGTCTTTGCGCCGCAGCGTTCGGAGGTCGACGTCGACAACCTCCGCGTCACCGGTGAACTGCCCTCGGACCTGTCCGGCAGCTACCTTCGTAACGGCCCGAACCCTCGATTCGACCCGATCGGATCGTTCGTCTATCCCCTGGACGGCGACGGCATGGTGCACCGCATCACCCTCGATCACGGGCGTGCGTCCTACAGCAACCGCTTCGTCCGCACGCCCATGGTCGTGACGGAGGAGGCAGCGGGGCACGCCCTGTGGTCGGGGATCACCGACGGGTACACGCCCCCCGCCGAGGTCGTGGGGGACGCGCTGGCAGGCACTGTCCGCCAATTGCCCGACATCAACGTCGTCCACCACGCGGGTCGCCTAATGGCCATGGCCGAAGCCGACAAGCCGTACCGGCTCGACCCGGCCGATTTGCGGACACTGGGCGAGGAGGACTGCTCCGGCGCCATGCGGGTGGGCAGCACCGCCCACCCGAAGATCGACCCGCGCACCGGGGAGATGGTGTTGTTCAACTACGCCCTCGAAGCGCCGTACCTCACCTGGTCGGCGGTGGGGACGGACGGGCAAGTAGTGCGGGAACCGACTGCGGTGTACGGACTGGACGAACCGGTGATGATCCACGACATGGCGCTCACCGAACGCTACGTCGTCCTGTTCGTGTGCCCGCTGATCTTCGACCTCGCCGCAGCGATGACCGGCGGGTCGCTTTTGTCATGGCGTCCCGACAACGGCACCCGGATTGCGTTCATCCCTCGCGACGGCGGAACGGTGCGATGGATCGACACCGCCGCGTTCTGGGTGTGGCATTTCGCCAACGCATTCGACAATCCCGACGGCACCGTCACGGTCGACTATGTCGAATGGACCTACCCAAGCGGGTTCGCCGATATTGCGTCGCCCGCCACTTCCGAACTCGTACGGGCGCAGTGCAATCCTGCCACCGGCGCGTTCAGTCGCACATCGGTCGGTGATCGTGTGAATCTCGAGTTCCCCCGAGTCGACGATCGGCTGCTCACCCTCGACCATCGCCGGGTCGCAACCGTGGGTAAATCCGACACCGACCGAAGCGACCTCGACAGTCTCTGGTTCCACGATCTGCACTCCGGAACCGAGGCGTGCTGGACCCCGTCTGTGGCGATCGGTGAACCCATCTACATCCCCGGCCCCCACCACGATTACTGGGGTGCAATCGGCACCGATCCCGTCGACATGTGCTCGCGGTTCTATCTTCTCGACGCCGACAATCCGGCCGACGGACCCCTCGCGACGATCGAGTTGCCCCTTCGCGTACCGGCCGGGCTCCACGGACTCTGGGATCCGACGACACCGTGAGCTTGCCGCGATCATTCCAGCTTCCCGCTGCGGCGATTGCGTGTGCGGGAAGCAGGAATGATCGCGGGAACATCCAGTAACACCTATCCCGACCGCGCCGAACGAGCAGACGGCTACCGCCTGAACAGCGGATGCAACCCCAGGTGTGGATGTGCCGCCTGGCATCATGCGGAGGTGACGCACATTCGGCTCCTCGCGACAGACCTCGACTGCACCCTGCTGCGGTCCGACCGCACGATCTCGCCTCGCACCGCCCGAGCCATGGAAGACGCGCGACGGTCGGGCGTCGAAGTGGTGTGGGCGACGGCTCGCGCTCGGCATTCGGTACACGACCTGGCGCAGTCGTGCGGATTCCGCGGCAAAGCGATCTGCGCGAACGGCGCCGTGGTCCTCGACCTGGCAGACGGCACTCCGGTGATCACCGCGACGACGACGATTACGGTGGCGTCGGCCGCAGCGGCGATGGACCGGGTACGGGCGTTGATACCCGGAGTCGTATTCGCGAACGTCGGCCCCACCCGCTTCGTCGCCGAGCGGGCGTACGCGGCACTGTGTGAATTCGCCGACCACCACCGGCATCCGCACGAGATGACGCTGTCGGAAATGCTGCCCGACATCGACGAGCCAGTGGTGAAGATCGTCGCCCGACATCCGGAGGTTTCCAGCGCGGAGCTGTACCGGACGGCAGTGGCGGCCGGGGTCGACGGTGTCGAGTTGACGCACTCTGGTGCGCCGTGCGTGGAGATGTCGGCGTCCGGCGTCTCCAAGGCGAGTGCGCTCGCCGAGCTCTGCGCGGTCGACGGGATTTCTGCGGAGGAGGTTGCCGTCGCGGGCGATGCCATCAACGACATCCCGATGCTGACGTGGGCGGGCACGGCGCTCTGTCCGTCCAATGCGCTGCCGGAAGTGCTCGCACTGGCCGACCACGTACTGCCGGGCAATGACGAAGACGGTGTCGCCGGCTACCTGGAGAGCCTTGTCGGTGTCGCAGTGGATTCCGCAGCGTTACAGGGCGATTGGTGAACTACTCGGCGAGCCACCTCCGCCGACTCGCACCCTACGTCGCGTCGAGTTCGACCGCGCGAACATGCAGCGCATGCCGGTCGATCTTGCCGACGTGGTTACGCGGCAGATCGGTCACGAACGTCCAGCGATCGGGCACCTTGTAGGCCGCCAGTCGCTCGGCGGCGAACTCCCGCAGGTCGGCTTCGGTGGGCGGGTCGGCGAGTCTGTGCTTCAGTTCGACGAACGCGTGCACGAGCGACCCGAGCCGCGCGTCGGGCGTGCCGACGACCCCGCACAGCTCGACGCCGGGACTCGCCTCGAGCACATCCTCCACTTCGCCAGGGGCGATGTTGGATCCGCCCTTGATGATGATCTCTTTGATGCGCCCCTGAAAGTGCAGGTAGCGGTCGGTGTCGCGGCTTCCCAGGTCTCCGGTGCGCAGCCAGTCGCCGACGAAGGTCGCCGCCGTGTGCTCGGGGTCGTCCCAGTACCCGGTCATCACCGAGTTGCTACGCACCCATATCTCGCCGGTTTCGCCGGGCGCGGCATCCGGCACCTGCGAACCGTCGGGGCCGTCCGCGGAGAGGGTTGCGGCGACGATGCGCACATCGACGCCCGCGCGAGGAAGGCCGAACGAGCCACGCTCGACCAGCCCGAACGGCGGGTTCATGCTCACGGCTTCGCATTCGGTCAGGCCGTACAGCTGGTTGAGCTGCAAATCGGTGACCTTCGCGAACTCGTCGTAGAGATCGGACGACATCTGATCGCCGCCGCACGCGACCTCGCGGAAGCACCCGAAGTCCACGGTCTTCGCGCGCGGGTCGACGACGGCGTCGAGTAGTTGCGCGGGCAGCAGCACGGTGCGCGTGGGCCGGTGCGTGTGCACCGCGTCGAGGAACAGCCCCGGATCGCTCTCTGCGAGTATCACCACGGTGCCCCCTGCGTGCAGGGTCGGAAACGTCACGCCGATCGAGCCTCCGGCATGGCAGATCGCGGTGGCTGCCAGCGAGATGTCGTCGGCGTCCAGCTGCTGTGTGGTCACCCGGCTCGCTGCGGTCGCTCCGATCGAGCGATGCGTGTGGGTGACGCCCTTCGGCTTGCCCGTGCTGCCCGAGGTGTAGAGGATCATCGCGGGATCGTCGTCGTCGAGGTCGGGCCAGGCGACCGGCTCGGACGCCGCGTCCACCACGTCGCTCCACCGGTTCGGTGCGTCGGATGCCACGTCGCCGCCGTACACGTACATCCCGATGAGGCTTGGTGCCTGCGCGGACACGTCCTTCACGATCGGCAGCAGTGCCTCGTCGGCGATCAGCAACTTCGCCTTGCAGTGGTTGATCGCGAAGACGACCTCATCGGTCTGGAAGCGGTGGTTCAGCGGCACCGCGATCGCGCCGATACGAAAGCACGCGAAGTACAGCTCGACGTACTCCCACCCGTTGCGCATGAAGATCGCCACGCGATCGCCGCGGCCGATCCCGAGCGAGAGCAGGCCGCGGGCCGAACGCTCGATCGCGTCGTACAGCTCCCGGTAGGACAGCACGGTGTCCTCGAATACGAGGGCGGGTTTGTCGGGTGTGGCGGCAAGCGCGTCCTGCATCAGGTGGCTGAGCAGCATCACGTCAATGTATCAGCGGGCGGCTTCGAGCGTACGGCAAAAGCCTGGCGTGGAAGGCGGTTTGTGTGTGAGCTTTCCGCGATCACCACAGCTTCCCGCACCCGCAATCGCAGCCGCGGGAAGCTGGAATGATCGCGGGAACATTCAGCCGGACGGGGGATCGTGCGAGTCAGTGGGGGGCGCACTCATCGGCACGGAAAGCGCGTGACGGTCTTGCGCGAGCCCGAACCGCCACCGGGATACTTGTGCATGTAGTGGAATAGTGGAACGCAGCCGATGCTGAAGGAGATTCCCGAGATGCGACCCACTGGTCTCACCGCAAACCTGAACGTCCCGAACATCGAGGAAGCCCGCAGCTTCTACGCCGAGTATCTCGGGCTTTCCGTCGAGGAGATGAATCTGGGATGGGTCGCCCGTTTCACAACCCCCGACGGGCGCGCCGCCGTGCAACTGGTGAGCGGCGACGAGACAGCACCCGTGGATTCCGCATTGTCCATCCATGTCGGTGACGAGGTGGAGGCCGCCTACGAGGACGCGCAGCGGCGCGGATTCGAGATCGTGTACCCGCTGACGACGGAGCCGTGGGGTGTGCGGCGATTCTTCGTGCGCGCGCCGGACGGCACCGTGGTCAACATCGTGAGCCACTCGGACGATCAATAGCCTTCGGCGTCTGTTGCGTCACCCGGCTGTGTCGGGACCTGCAACTGATGATCCTCTGTACTGCCGAGCGGTCTTGATCAGACCCGCCGCCACGATGACCTGCCCGACCATGAGCGACGCGGGTAACAGAAGCAGCTCCCAGCCCGTCGAGGCGAAGCCGAACGCCCACACAACGATGACAATCGCCAGCGCCAAAGTTGTCACCTGCCCGATGGTCATGAGCGCCGTCGCCAGATCGCGAGTGCGCCTGCCGAGGACACCGGCCACCCCGACGGTGGCCCCGATGAGTGAGCAGGGCAGCCCGATCAGAGTTGGAAGCACCACCATGTACTCGACGCTGCCTCCGACCTCGACAACCCCGGAGGCGACCAGCTGCGGAACGACGAAAAGCAGGATCGGTGCCGCGCACAGCGCAGAGATCGTCGACACAACCGGAAGTAGCCGCATGGGCATCAACGTACTTGGATCAGCGGCAGCGCTGACAACAGGTGGGACGACTTCGGTTCCTGACTGGAGGTGTGACGTGCCGGCGTGATTCAGGTAGGAACGCGGGTCACTGCGATCGCGCGTTCGTGCAGACTGCCGAGGACCAAGGTGCGGTCGTGTTCGACGACCCCGGTGACCATGGCGTAATCGGCGCCGTCCTGCTGCAGGTCGTGGACGATCGAGCCGTCCGCTGCTATACCCAGCACCCACGCGGTGCGGGCGGGGGTGGGAAGGAGTCGTTCGGGCAGCATCCACATCGCCCTGCGCAACACTCCAGGTAGCGGAAGCAGACCGTCCAGCAACGGATTTCGTGGTGATGCGAGGGTCACCCAGATGAGTCCGTCGCTTCCGAGGGCGATGTTGTCGGGGAATCCGGGCAGGTTGTCCACGAGCGTTTCTCGGGTGCCTGCCTCGGGGCCGCGCAGCCAGTATCGGTTGAGTCGGTAGGCGGCGGTTTCCGCGACGATCAACGCCGAACGGTCGGGCGTGAACGCCACGCCGTTGGCGAACTGCAGACCGTCGAGCAGTGTCTCCACTTCGCCCTCGGGCGATCGGCGGAACAAGCGGCCGGTGCCGGAGTGTTCGACCAGGTCGCCCATCCACTGTTGCAGCGGCCAGCGACGCGAAGATGCGGTGAAGTAGATCGTTCCGTCATCCGGGTCGGCCACGACATTGCTCGCGAAGTTCAGTGGCTCGTCGTCGACCGCGTCGACCAAGACGGTGACAGAACTGCCCGCACCGGGCCAGCGCAAGAGTCCACGCTCGGCATCGCAGATGAGCAGCGACCCGTCCGCGCCGGCGTGGAGGCCCAGTGGGCGACCGCCCGTGTCGAGCACTGCGGTGACTTCCTGCGTGTCGAGGTCGACCCGCAGAATCTCGCCGGTATCGATACCGGTATAGATGCATCCGTCTGTGCCGAGAACGACGTCTTCGGGGCCGACTCCCGGCAGCATGATTCGTCGTACCGACGGTAGTGGAGGTGTGCTGGTTTTCCTTCTTGCTCGCGCTGGTGCCGGGGGCGGTGTCCAACGATGTGGCCGTAGGCGAGTGGCGGAACCGGAAGTTGCGATCATGTTGTCTACTCCTACGACGCACGTGAGGTGATCAAGAGGATACGGCGTGTGTTGCACGTCCATGTCGATCGGAAGTGTCGGTGCGTTGCTATCGGGGCTTCGTATCCGCGGAGCATCCGAGGGAAGCGGTTCCCAGTACACAGCGCCACAGGTACCGGGGAGGCCGGCCTACCCCAGGTGGTGGTGCGTGCCGTCCGACGGGGTGACTCTCGCCGGGGCGACGACGTGTACGTCATTGACCCAGAACGGTTTTTCGGAGAAGCTGACTCACCATGGGGATCGCAGGGATGGCTATCGATGCCGTGAGCACGTTACGCCAACGTCTCGGTCGCTGGATTCAGACCAAGACCATCAACGGGCTCGAACCAGGACCACACGATATCGAGATCCGTAAGAAACTCCGCGTTCCGATGGACGACGGAGTTGTGCTTCTTGCCGACCTGATCACCCCACTCGGCGATGTCGATCCGCGTCTGCCCACTGTCGTGATTCGGGGCCCCTACGGACGAAGCGGCGGGGTGGCGATTTCGGCGCGCGCTCTCGCCCGCGAGGGTTTCCGGGTGGTGTTCCAGAGTTGTCGGGGCACGTGGGTTCCGAGGGCGTATTCACTCCGCAGATCGACGAACAGCGCGACGGTATGGCCACGCATCGCTGGGTCCGCGCTCAGCCGTGGCATTCCGGTCCGATCGCCACCTACGGTGCCAGCTACATGGGGTTCACCCAGTGGGCGGTGGCAGCGGAACTCGAAAGTGTCGACCCTGACACCGCCCCGGACGCGCTCTGCCTGCTTGTCACCATGCCCGACTTCGGTGCCACCACCTGGGAAAACGGTGCTTTCTCCATGCGCAATGCGCTCGGCTGGACGCAGATGATGGACAGGATGGACCACCGGGAGTTTCTGCCCCTGCTGCTGGGGCTACGCGGTCCGGATTCGAAATTGCGGAAGGCGTTCGACGTGCTGCCGCTGACTGCCGGCGACGTCGCAGCGAACGGGCGGAAGGTCGGCTGGTACCAGGATTGGGTCGCGCGTGAGGACCGTGAGGACCTCGCCGACCAGTACTGGACCCAGCAGTCGCATACTGCCTCCGTTTCCGAGGTCACCGCGCCGATCTTCATGGTCACCGGCTGGTACGACATCTTCCTGCCCTGGCAGCTACGCAACTACGCCCAACTCGTCGAGGCCGGCAGGCCGCCGCGCCTGACCGTGGGACCGTGGGCCCACCAGTCTCGCGGTATGGCCGCGCCGACGGTCGCGGGGACGGTCGAGTTCCTGAAAGAGCAGTTCGTCGATGCGCCCACCACACGCGTCGCACCGGTTCGTGCGTTCCGCACCGGGGCGGACGAGTGGCATGATCTGGCCACGTGGCCACCCCAGGGCGTCTCCGCCGAATCGCTGTTCCTTCAGCCCAGCGGCGGGCTCGGCGCAAACACGCCCCGCTGATGGTAGCACCGCCTACATCTATGACCCCTCCGATCCCACCCCTGCTCTCGGCGGCCCGAGGCTGGATCCGAAATCGGATCCAGTGGACAACACGGCGCACGAACGCCGGGCCGATGTGGTGGTGTTCCGCGGCGACGCACTTGCCGAACCCCTGACGGTCGCCGGTGAACCCGTCGCCCGAATCCGATTCCGCTCCTCTCGGCCCAGCACCGACCTGTTCGTCCGGATCTGCGATGTGCATCCGGACGGCCGCGCAATGACGGTCTGCGACGGCATCCGCCGGATCGGCTCGGTCGGAACGAAAGCCACCGATCCCGAACCTGATTCGGAAGGATTCCGAATATTGGAGGTCCGCCTGTGGCCGACATTCCATGAGTTCGGCGCCGGTCACCGCATCGGGATCCAGATCAGCTCCGGCGCGCACCCCCGCTATGCGCGCAACCCTGGGTCGGGTGAACCCGCTGCCACCGCGACCACCTTGCACCGGGCGGAGCAGGAGATCTCCCACGAATCGTCCACGCCGTCGTGCATCGAACTCCCGACGTGGTCGTTCTGAGCGCTCACTCCGTTTGCGGGTAAGGTCCATGTCGGCGGAAGCGGCGGCGCGATTATGACCGAACAGGACGACCGGTTGTATCCGGAGGCCGAACTCGAGGTCCGGTTGGTGGAGTGGCTGCCGCACCAGCGGTGGTTTGCCGCGAAGGGGCACACGATCACCGGCGTGCGAGTCGTACTGCGGCAACCCCTGGCCGAGGAGCCGGGGTTCGGTGCAGAGCACCTGCTCGTGGCAGTCATCTTCGATTCCACACCCGAGCAGATCTATCAGGTGCCACTCGGTTATCGATCGCATCTGCCGGACGAACTGGCAGCCGCGACGATCGCCGCGCCCGACGAGACAGCCGGCCACTCCGTGTTCGTGTACGACGGGCTACGCGACCAGGAGATCATCGGTCTGTACGCACAGAGCCTGGCTCGCGGCGGAAACCGCGGCCCCGTCGAACTACACACCGTTCCGGGGACGCAGATCGAGCCGGGGATGCGGGGGTGGGCACTGAGTGCGGAACAGTCGAATACGTCTGTTGTGCTCGGGGAACAGTTGCTGCTCAAAATGTTCCGTCGTGTCACACTCGGGATCAATCCCGACGTCGAACTCCACCTCGCGCTCGCAGAGGCGGGGTGCCGGTCGGTAGCGCCGATACATGCGTGGATCGAGGCGGATGTGGACGGCGTCCGTACCACCCTCGCGATGGTTCAGGACTTTGCGGCGAACTCTGCCGACGGCTGGTCGATGGCGCTCGGCAGCGTCCGCGACCTGCTCATCGAAGGAGATCTGCGCGCCGACGAGGTCGGTACGGACTTCGCGGGTGAGGCGCACCGGATGGGCGTCGCGGTCGCCGAGGTCCACGCTGATCTCGCCGCCGGTCTCGGTGTATCGGACCGCCCGGCGGCGGATCTCGCCGCGGGAATGGTCGGGCGACTCGAGGCTGCAGTCGCCGAGGTCGACGAACTCGCTGCCTTCGTGCCCGACGTGCGGGCGTTGTTCGAGGAGGTCGCGGCGATCGGCCCGGTCGCGGTGCAGCGTATCCACGGCGATCTGCACCTCGGCCAGGTGCTGCGGACACCGGAGCGGTGGCTGCTCATCGACTTCGAGGGTGAGCCGGCGAAGTCGCTCGCGGAACGTCGACGCCCTGACACGACGCTGCGAGATGTGGCCGGGATGCTGCGGTCCTTCGACTATGCGGCGCACCATTCGGTGCGCGAGCCCGAGCCCGACAGTGTCGCGACGCAGCGAGAGTTTCGGGCGGGGGAGTGGGCGCAGCGCAATTCGGCCGGGTTCTGTGACGGATATGCCGCAGGATCCGGATACGATCCGCGGGAGATCGGTGTACTACTTCGCGCGTACGAGGTGGACAAAGCGGTATACGAAGTGGTGTACGAGGCGCGGAACCGGCCGACATGGCTGAGACTGCCCCTTGCTGCGATTCGACGACTGACCCAGCCATGACAGGCAAGAGCGCAGTTCCCTCGAGGTCTCACTGCCGAACGGCGCGGATCGAACTTCGGTTGGATCGACGTCGCTATACGCCGTTGAAGTAACCAAAAATATCCGAGCGAGCCCGAATTGGGTGTGAGTGCGGACGTCCAGCCTGCGCCGCATATCGTGCAGGCATTCGCCGACTGGAGCTGCCACGGCGGCCTAGCCTGGTGAAATGACAATTCTCGTGACGGGAGCAACCGGAAACGTCGGCAGGCTCGTGGTGGACGAACTGATGCGAGCTGATGCCCCACACGTGCGCGCCTTGACCGTGAACCCCACGCGGGCAGCGTTACCCGATGACGTAGAAGTCGTCGAAGGCTATGTGGGCAAGCCGGATTCACTCGGCAAGGTGTTCGACGGCATCGACACCGTGTACCTCGCGCCGGTCCCCGCGGCAGCGCGGGAAGTCGCGATCCTCGCGCGCGACGCCGGGGTGCACCGGTTCGTCACCCTCACCGGCGGACCGGGAACCGACTGGTACGGCATCGAGGCCGACGTCGAAGCGTCCGGTCTCGAATGCACCCACCTCGAACCCGGCGAGTTCATGACCAACGCGACCATCTGGGCAGAGCAGATCCGCACGACGGGCGAGGTTCGCGGCACGTATCCGACCGCGGCGAACGCCCCGATCGCGCTCGAGGACATCGCCGCGGTTGCTGCGCAGGCACTGCTCGGCGAGTCCCAGTCCGGCCGAACGTATGAACTCACCGGGCCACAGTCGCTGACCCATCCGCAGATGGTGCAGGACATCGGTTCGGCACTCGGGCGCGACGTACCGTTCGTCGAGGTGTCGCGGGAGGAAGCGGAAGCGTTGCTTGCTCGCTCGATGGGTGAGTACGCCGGGTGGTATCTGGATGGTCGTGCACAGCTCGTCGATTATCCACAATCGGCATTGACAACGGTCGAGGAGATTCTCGGCCGGCCTGCGACGACCTTCGCTCAGTGGGCCGCCGCGAATGTCGAGCTGTTCCGCTGACCCGTAGAGCGCCTCACTCGCGCAGCGCGCCGAGTGCGTCACCCGGGGACAGTTCCACGGCGTTGCGTCGCCACAGGGTGCTCCCGGAGCCGAGTTCGTCCACGGGTCCCCGGGTCTGTTGTGCATCCAGATCGACGGACTCGGCTACGACGTGCTGCGCCGCTGCACAAGGTGCTGGTCGGATGGCAGATCATTGGACCGGACCGCACACAAGCGCAATACACTGGCAGGTGTGGAACCGGTCGTCGATTATTCCACCCGCGCAGTAGCGGAACCGCTGCGCGGACTGGTCGACGGCTACCTCGGCTATCGCATGACTGGATTCCCCTCAGGAATCCACCGCGGGCTGCCGTCGCGGCACATGACGTTCATCGTGAGCATCGGGGTCCCGATCGTCGTGTGTGCGCAGACCAATCCGGCGCAACGTCCCGACAGCTACCGGTGTGTACTCAGCGGTCTGCAGGCGTCGACCGCGCTGATCGCTCACGACGGCAGTCAGGAAGGTGTCGTGATCGAACTGTCGCCCGTGGGGTGTCGCGCCCTGTTCGGAATGCCGGCCGCCGAGTTGTGGGACGGCTCCTTCGAATCCGCCGACGTGCTGGGACGGGTGGGGAACGAGCTCTGGGAGCGACTGCAGGTACCCCTCGATTGGCCCGAGCGGTTCGATGCGTGTGACCGGGTCCTGCTTCGGCTGCTGCGGGAGAAGACCGTTGCTCGCGCGTTGTCGGCCACGTGGCAGGGGATCGTGGATGTCTTCGTTCGGCACCCCCGTGGTTGGCAGTGCGCCCTGTCCGCCCTGACCCCGAACTACGCCGCAGCCCACGAGACTGCACCGGAAGGGAATTCCTCATGAACACTGTCATGCCGCACCTGCTGTACGAGGACGTGGAGAGCGCGTTGTCGTTTCTGACTCGAGCTTTCGGGTTCGAGGAGACACTGCGCTTCAACGATCCCGCCGGGTATGTCAGCCACGCCGAGATGAGACTGGGTGAGGCGGTGATCATGCTGGGCGATCCCGGGCCGGACTACCGAGGCCCGGGCCGTCGCGGTGGCGCGACGGTGCAGATTCACGTCCAGGTGGACGATGTCGATTCGCTCTACCGCCGGGCGCGGGAGGCATGGGCGAACATCACTGCCGATCTCGAAGACCAGTCGTACGGCGACCGCAGTTTTTCCGCGGACGACCCCGAGGGCCACGCGTGGACGTTCGGACAGACGATCGACGAGGTGGCACCCGAGGACTGGGGGGGCGGTCGCTACCTGAGGACTCGGTGTAGCCACGCTCGAAACGATGTTTCCCCACTCCGGCGCCGGGGAACCCGGTGGGCATGTCCGTCCTTGTCGCAACCGAGAGCACCCGAGGCACTACCCGGCGCGCCGCTACGGTGATCGCGGGGTCGCTGGCCCAACACGGATTCGAGGTCACCCTGGGCACCTTGTCCGACCTCGAACGGGCCGCGGAGTTCGAGGCCATCGTCGTCGGGAGTGACGCGGAGGGTGACGGATGGCCCGACGTAGCGCGCGAGGCGTGCAGCCGCCACCCCCCGCTCTGAGGCAACGGCTGGTCTGGCTGTTCTCCGGCCCTGCACCCGACGGCGCGACGAGCGGCACCGTCGACCTGTCCGAACTGGCGGAGACGGTCACCGCACGGGATTACAAGTACTTCCCGGCGACCGATACCGAGCGGATCCTGTCGTGGACGGCGTTCATCGCCGATGAACTCCTTGGGCACAGCTGACCTATGTTGGTCGGTTCACCTGTCCGTCTACTTGCACGTCAGCTCTCACCGTATCGTCGATGTCCATGGATTTTCGGACGTGCCCTTGTTGGTCAGGGCAGCGCTCACCGGTGTCGAGCAGAGTCTTCAGACTGGACATGAACGCCAGCCAGCCGTGCTGGACGGACTCCAGACCCTTGCTCTAACCGCGCGCGGGACGCTCGCGTCGACCCAGCACCTCTACCACTACCGGGGCAGCGAGCTCCACGGCGAGCAGTAGATCATGGAAGCGGTGGGGCCGACCCAGGGTGGCGCGGGTCGCGAGCCGGCCGAAACCTCCGAGGGCCATCAGTCCGGCGAGGATACGCATCCGGTCCAGGTCCGGTTCGGAGCGAGCCGCGGCGTCGAGCCAACTCACACCGTAGCCGGCGAAGACGGGGCCCATGAAGCGCACGTGTGAGTCTACGGTCGCGTCATCGGTCATGCCGGGTTCCGCGGATACTCCGCCGACGAGCTGGATTCCTCCGATCGCGATGCAGGTCCATCCGGTCACGCGTCCTAAGATTCTCAGGGCTGACATGAGTCCATACTGACAGACACGGCGTGTCCGGACCGTGCCGATTATCCACATCAGACACTACTGCCGAAGGTCTCGATCTTGGGTGAATTCGAGAGTCTCCACGAGCTCCGTGATGTTGCCGGGCTGGTGATGTTTTCAGCAGCCGCAGGGCGCCATCGAGAATATCGGACTCTCGGTGAGGAGCTCTCTGACTCAGGAAAGATTCGGATGATTTTCCGGTATATCGTCGGTGATGGCTGGGTAGCAGGATCAGACCCCGGTGTCGAGGAGGTCGCCGAGATGGCGGTCGATCTGAGGCATGTAGGTCGGTGAGACACCGAACAAGCCCAAGTGGCCAAGGGTGTCTTCGACGACCCGCAGCTCGCTGTCCTTGATCAATTTCTGCTCGGGTGCGCAGTCCCGCACCGGGAACAGCTGCTCTTCGTCGATGGGCATGACGAAGGTCTTGGCGGTGATCCGACCGAGCGCCGCGGAGAGATCACCACCGGTGTGGCGGGCGACATCGCCGCGCTACCACGCCCATGCTTGAGTAAGCAGCGCGTATGGATCCATTGCAGTGAAGTAGGGTTCGAGGAATCCTGTGAGGAATGCGTCCCTGGAGTCGAAGTCCATTGCCCGCCAGATCTCCTGCTTCCAGAACTCGGTCGAGAAGCCGAGAACCGCCCAGATATGAGCTTGCCGGGTCAGGCCGTCGACGACCTGCTCGTGGGAGGTGTACTCACCGCCGTTCCATCCCGGATCCGACTGGATTGCCTCACGCATGATCTGGGCGATGAGGAAGTCGCCCGGCGTGTTCTGGGCAGTGCCCGCAATCGGTGCGGCACGCAAAGGCCTTGTCGGGGAAACGCACTGCCCATTCGTAAGTCTGCTGAGCTCCCATCGAACCGCCGGTCACGAGGGCAAGCCGTTCGACCCGAAATGCTCCCGCAGCAGGCGTTCCTGCGCGACCACGTTGTCGCCGATACGGACGTGCGGGAACTTCGACATCGCAATCCTCGAGCGAGCAGATGAAATGGGCGTCGGGTCAGCTCAGTTGAAAACCTTTGTACCCTGCGGCAGCCGCGGCAAGGGTCTTTTCCGATCGACGCGGACTCCGCCGATGTAGGAAAGGACTCGCCGGGGCTTGCCGGGGACGTTCGCGCCGTTGTACCAAGAGCCGGTCTTCGAAGCCAGCTGACGTTCGTGGTCTCGTCGTGGTGAGCAACCCACTCGTCTTCACCGGGGCAGGGTCGGCTCGATGACGGTGGTCGTTTGCCCGCACGTACCGGGTGTATTCGGCTACCCAACCGGTCTGTTGTTGCAGGCAGGTGGTCATATTGCACAGTGCTGTGCAAATCGTCGTCTGCCTCCGCGAGCAGCGCGACAACCGAGACCGAGTGTCAGCGACCTGTCGTCGGTTGCCCACGGACGGGTCACCGATGGTGTCGTCGAAAGCCACGTCGGGGCCGCTGCTTCATCTTCCAGGGTGTGGCGACTGGAATGGCACGATGGGGAGGGAGTCGTAGTTCCTACGGGCTGTGGTGATCCTCCGGTCTGGAACAACGAGCTATTCCGTGGCGTCGAGAGTTGAAGGAGAGCGGAAGGAATGCCAGCGAGTATGACGGAGTATCAGTTCTCGTCGAATGCTGTGAGCCTGTGATCACCGACTGGGGCGAAACCCTCGATCCCGACCGCGTCCTGCCCGAATACCCGCGTCCACAACTCGTGCGCGACTCGTACGTCAACCTCAACGGCCGCTGGGACTACGCGATCACCTCTGCCTCGGTGACCGAGCAACCCCGCGAATGGGACGGGGAGATCGTGGTGCCGTTCTCCCCGGAGGCACCGTTGTCGGGAGTCGATCGGATTCTGCAGCCCGACGAAGCGCTGTGGTATCGCCGGACCTTCACGCTGCCTGATGGTTTCGTGAGTGATCGCGTACTGCTCCAGTTCGGGGCGGTCGACCAGGACTGTGAGGTGTGGGTCGACGGAACTCTCGTGGGTGGACATCGAGGTGGCTATCTTCCATTCACCCTCGACATCACCGACGCTCTGCGCGGTGAGAGACACGACCTCGTCGTCCGGGTCCGCGACGTCACCGACACCTCCTGGCGCAGCCGTGGAAAACAGAAAATCGAGCGCGGTGGTATCTGGTACACGCCGCAATCCGGGATCTGGCAGACGGTTTGGCTCGAATCGGTACCGCAGCGTTGGGTCGCGCGGGTCGACCTCGTGCCGGATCCGGAGTCCGGTGAGGTCGAGATCTGTGTTGCGGCAGGAGGAACCGGATCGGATGCGGCCGACGTGGCAATTCGAACCGACGGCCGCGACGTCGTGTCCGGCACTGCGGCGGTCGGGGTGCCGACGCGGTTTCGGCTCGGCGACGACATGCGCCTCTGGTCGCCCGAGGATCCGTTCCTGTACGACGTGGAGGTGCGGCTCGGCGACGACCGCGTGTCGAGCTATGTCGGGATGCGGTCGTTCGGAATCGGACCGGACGTGACAGGCGCTACCCGGCTGCTGCTCAACGGCAAGCCGTATCTGCACGCGGGTCTGCTCGATCAAGGGTACTGGCCCGACGGCCTCTACACCGCGCCTTCGGACGAAGCGCTCGTCCACGACATCATCACGGCCAAGAAACTCGGCTACACGATGCTGCGTAAACACATCAAGATCGAGCCGCTGCGCTGGTACCACCACTGCGACAGACTGGGCATCCTCGTGTGGCAGGACATGGTCAACGGCGGTCGCAGCTACCGGCAGGCCGTCGTGACGGCACCCGTTGCTCTGCCCGTGAAGCTGGACGACTCCCACTACACGTGGTTCGGGCGGCAGGACATCGAAGGGCGTACAGACTTCCTCGAAGAGCTCGATGCTACTGTCGCGCTGCTGCGTTCGACGCCTAGTGTCGCCGCATGGGTGCCGTTCAACGAAGCCTGGGGGCAGTTCGATGCCGTCGCGACCACTGCGCGGATCAAGGAACTCGATCCCACCCGACCAGTCGACCATGCCAGTGGCTGGCACGACCAAGGCGGCGGTGACATGGCCAGCCGCCACGTCTACTTCCGGCCCTACCGGTTGGCGCGGGTCGACGCGAAGGACGAGCGGGCGGCCGTGTTGTCTGAGTACGGCGGGTATTCCTACCGGGTCCCGGGACATGCGTGGAGCAACGAGGAGTTCGGCTACCGCAAGTTCACCGACCGGTGGACCTACGAGCGCGCCTTCCTGCGTTTGCAGCACACCCAGCTCGGTCCGGCAATCGATGACGGACTGGCAGCGTTCGTGTACACCCAACTTGCCGACGTCGAAGAAGAAACGAACGGTCTGATGACCTACGACCGTCGTGTCCTGAAGGTCGACGCCGACGCCGTTCAGGCCGCGAACCTTCGGTTGCGCGGCCGGCACGACCACGCAGCCGGGGGAGCGGCGTCACCCCTTACGGTGCGCGAACGGGAGATTACCGAACCGGTGCCTCTGACCCGACCCGACGGACGCCTGAACCCCGGAGCGGTCGGGTGGACGCGCACACCGCTGATCGCCACCGACGGCATCGGCCGTGGCAAGGCGGGGAGGGGACGCAACAAGCGGTGGGAATACTGGGCGGTGACCACACCGACCCACGTGGTCGCCCTGGTGGTATCCGACATCGATTATGCGGCAGTGCACAGTATTTGGATGCTCGATCGGGAGTGCGGAGAAACGATCGCATACGACGCGATCGGTTTGCCTCGCACCGCGACACTGCCCGGCAATCTCGGTGAAGGCCCGGTTCGGTCCCGCACCAGGAAGGTGCGGATCGACATCGACGAGGTCGACCGCGGGACGCGCCTGCGGGCGCGTGGTGATCGTGTCGCGATCGACATCCTCGCTCAGCGTCCCGACGGCCACGAGTGTCTCGGCGTCGTCGTGCCGTGGACCGATCGGTTGTTCCAGTACACGGTCAAAGATGTCGCCCGACCCGCGACGGGGACTATCTGGGTGGACGGTGTTGCTGCCGATGTGCCGGAGGGGGAGTCGTGGGCGACTCTCGATCACGGTCGCGGACGCTGGCCCTACGCGGTGCACTGGAACTGGGGTGCCGGTGCTGGCCGCACCGACGGCAAGGTGATCGGTATCCAGGTCGGTGGGAAGTGGACCGACGGGTCCGGGTCAGTGGAGAATGCAGTGGTGGTCGATGGGCATCTGTCGAAAATCAGTGAAGAGCTCGTGTGGACCTACGATCCGGACGATTGGATGGCGCCGTGGCGGATCACCGGCGACACCGTCGACCTCACATTCACCCCTTTCCACCTGAAGAAGTCCGTCACCGACCTGAAAGTCTTCTCCTCCCGTACACACCAGTGCTTCGGTCACTGGTCCGGAACTGTCGCGGATGACACGGGAGTCCGTGTACCGGTGGAAGATATCGTGGGGTGGGCGGAGGATGTGCGTAACCGTTGGTGATGTCTGTTCCGGGGCTATCGGTGACAATCCGATAGGTATTCGAACGCCGTTCACCATCCGGGGTAGGCCGGTAGGGTTTCGGGTGGTGTGTCGGTGGTGAGTACGAAGTATTCGTTTTCGATGGCGTCGGGTGCGTAGTGGTGGCCCCATTGTCGGCAGGCTGCGGTGTGCTCCCGGCCGGATGAGCCGTCGATGTTGATGTTCCAGCCGGTGAAGACATCGTAGGTGGGGGCTTGCCATTGTGGGCGTCCGGCGCTGTCGATGGGTGGGGTGGACGTGGGCATGATCGGTTGAGGCTCCACTGAGTCAGGCGGAATCCGTTCGAACACGAACCGTGGATTGTGCTCTCCGGTTGTAACGGAGCGATTGTAGTGGCCGTCGGTGTTCTTCGCCGCGACATCGGCGTTCTGTCTGCACGTGTGGGCGACAAAGCCCGTGTCGGTGGTATCGATGCGCATGATGTGGAATCGCCCGGTGCCGACATGCTCCGCCGTGCCGCGGGACAACTCTTCGTATTGATCTTTTGTTTCTCGGTCGATGGCGCGGGAGAACCCTGGGTAGCTGTCGGTGAGGGGATTGCTGAGTGCAATCGCATTGGCTTCGAGGGCCGCGCGGGTGAGGGTGCCTTCTTCGCTGTACAGGTCGATGCCGGCTTCGTTGGACCAGATGATGGTCGAAGTGCGCAGGTTCTCGGGAACGGTGTAACTGCCTGCGGGGGTCGATTCTGTGGTGGTTGATGTCTCGGGCGGAGTGGCTTGGGTTGTGGTGCCGCAAGCGGCGACGGTCAGCGATGCGATCAGGATCAGCATCTTGAATGTCGGTGCCATGTGTGCGTTCACCATCCGGGGTAGGCCGGTAGGGTTTCGGGTGGTGTGTCGGTGGTGAGTACGAAGTATTCGTTTTCGATGGCGTCGGGTGCGTAGTGGTGGCCCCACTGTCGGCAGGCTGCGGTGTGGTCCCGGCCGGATGAGCCGTCGATGTTGATGTTCCAGCCGGTGAAGACATCGTAGGTGGGGGCTTGCCATTGTGGGCGCCCGGCGCTGTCGATGGGTGGGGTGGACGTGGGTTCGGTGGGCCGGGCCCCTGCTTGTGGTGCGTTGGTAGGGGTTCGTTCGAAGACGAACTTCAGGTTGAAGTCGCCGGTTGTGATGGAGCGGCTGTAGTTGCCGTCGGTGTTCTTCACTGCGACGTTGGACATCTGGCGACAGGTGTGCGCAATGAACCCGGTGTCGGTGGATTCGATGCGCATGATGTGGAAGTGGGCGGTACCGAAGTGTTGCGCTGTAATTGGGGGGAATTCCAGGTATTGCTCTTTCGATTCTTGGTCGATGGCGCGGGAAAATCCTGGGTAGCTGTCGGTGAGGGGATTGGCGAGTGCGATTGCGTCGGCTTCGATGGCAGCGCGCGCGAGGGTTGCTTCTTCACTGAAGAGATCGGAGTCGGCTTCAGCGGACCACACGATGGTGGAGGTGCGCCGGTTCTCGGGAACGGTGTAACTGCCTGCGGGGGTCGATTCCGTGGTGGTTGATGTCTCGCGCGGAGTGGCTTGGGTTGTGGTGCCGCAAGCGGCGACGGTCAGCGATGCGATCAGGATCAGCATCTTGAATGTCGGTGCCATGTGTGCGTTCACCATCCGGGGTAGGCCGGTAGGGTTTCGGGTGGTGTGTCGGTGGTGAGTACGAAGTATTCGTTTTCGATGGCGTCGGGTGCGTAGTGGTGGCCCCACTGTCGGCAGGCTGCGGTGTGGTCCCGGCCGGATGAGCCGTCGATGTTGATGTTCCAGCCGGTGAAGACATCGTAGGTGGGGGCTTGCCATTGTGGGCGCCCGGCGCTGTCGA